>JAFDVU010000043.1 GCA_018268835.1 Acidobacteriota bacterium
CTGGTCACGTTGACACTTACCGCGGGAGATCCGGGATTCGAAGCGACACTCTGGAGTTCGACGAAATTGCGGCCGGCGTCGAGCATTGCCGCGTCGAGCGTCAGCGTTGTCGGCAGCGAACCCGTCGCGACGGTAAAGTTGTTCCCCAGTCCGTACGGGCCCTCAAGCAGAATGCCGGATGGCTGGAAGTAGACCGTGCCGGTTGCGGTGCCGAATCCGGAGACCGTGACGGTGTAAGTCGCCGACCCGGAGCTATCGAGGGCGTGAGCGTAGAAGTCCGTGCTGTGGCTCTGGCCCGCTCGAATCACCACTTTGCAGGTGTAGTCGCTGGCGCCGCAGTTCGCGGTCGGAAGGGAACTCGAACCGGAAGCGGTGGCAGTGGCGGAGAAGAGAAGGCGGCTGGGATCGTTGCTGACGATCGAGACGATCACATCGGCCCCCGGCGCGCCAGCGAGCGTCACCTGGCCCGATTTCTCGAGGCTCTTGCCGACGGTAAAGTTCGGCGCCGTGACGCCGCCCGGCAAGACGTTGGCGGTAATGGAGGCCGCCCCGCCAATCGGCGCGCTGAAGCCGGTGGGGGCGCCGACGGACACGGTGGTGCTTCCTGCCGTCAGAGCGCTGAAGGTGGTGGTGTACGCCGAATCCGCGGGAGTGAAGGTCAAGGTTGACGGACTCACGCGACCCACGGTTTGGGCGCTGCTGGTCAAGGGAACGCTGACCGTGAGCCCGCCGCGCACCGGTTGATCTTCAACATAATTGAGCGAAGAATCGAGCCTCGCCGACTTGATGGTAAGTGTCGTTGTGTTCCCGACGTTGGTCTGGAAACTCGGCACGCCTACCACCCCGGTTGGACCGGTAAGTACGAATCCGGAGGGCGTGAGCGTTACTGTACCCGAACCGCTGGTATACCCGGTGGCGCTGGCCGTGACCGTGACCTGTCCGGAACCGGCCAATGCCTGAGCGTAAATGACAGCCTGGCTCGAATTTGCCGGGAACTGCAGCACGATCGATCCCAGGCCCTGCACGATCAGACTACCCAGGACCAGTTTCGACGGGTCGCTGCTGGCGACCGTGACATTGGTCTGGACGGGAACCGGATTCGACAGAGTGATCACCAGTTGCTGTTGCAGGTTTTGCCCGATGGTACTGCTGGAGACCGTGAAGATACCCAAGGTCGGTAGCGAGACTGTGATGTTAGACTGAGCGTCGGGTATATTCAGGCCGCTGGCGTGGAACACGGTGGTTCCCTCGGCAAGCGCACTGATGGTGACCGAAGTGGTGTTCATTCCGGCCGTAAATGTGGCGGTTGAGGGCACCGTGGCCACCAGGGTGTTCGACGAACTCAGGTTCACGGTGAGGCCGGTCGACGGAGCCGCCGCGGAAAGCGTGAGAGTGAGGGTCTGCGAGCCTAACGCGGCCAGCGTGATGTTGGGTTGCGGCCAGGCCACGGTTGCCGCCACGGTTACCGCCTGAGTGGAGTTGGTATAGCCGGGCGCCGAGGCGGTGATATTCGCCGACCCGACATTGATGCCGTTCACGACCGGTTGCGTTACGGGCGTGGTGCGTCCGGCAGCGATGTTCACGGTAGTGGGCGTAGTCGTGGCAACGCCGCTATTTGAACTGGACAACGTAACAGTTACACCGCCGGCGGGGGCCGCGAGGGGCAGGGTGATCGGGAACGCCGTGCTTCCGCCGAGCGGGGCAGTGACCCCGGAGGGCAGAGCGATCGGTCCCGCGCTCACGACCGCCACATTGGTAGTGGCATCCGGGATATTGGGGGTGGAACTCGCGTGAATCACGGCCGAGCCAATAGAAACACCAGTGACGGCAACGGTGGCACTGGTGGATCCGCCGGCGAAGGTGACGGTTGCGGGCACGGTCGCCACTGCTGTGTTACTCGAACTTACATTCACGGTAAGCCCGGTGGAAGGCGCCGCCGCCGAAAGGTTCAGCGTAAGATTCTGGGTATTGAAGCCAGTGATGGTGTTGTTCGGCTGAGCGAAGGTCACGGTAGCGTTGACCTGCACCGTCGACGTGCCTGGATCATAACCAGGCGCGGACGCGGTGATGGTCGCGCTGCCGACATCCACGCCGGTCACTGTCGGTTGCGTAGCCGGTGTCGTCGCGCCCTGGGCGAAAGCGACGGTCGCCGGGGATACAGTGACCTTCGATGGGTTGCTGCTGGACAGGGTCACGTTCAGGGCGGCCGGAGCGGGCGCGGATAGCGTGACGTTGAGGGTACTGGTTTGTCCGAGGGAGAGCGTCACGGCGGCGGGCACCACGACGGTACCCGCGCTCTGCACCGTGACGTTGGCGGTTGCGTCGGAGATGAAGGGCAGGGCACCCGCATGGATGACCGCCGTCCCCACCGAAACGGTCGTCACCGGGACGTTCGCGGTGGTTGCCGAAGGCGAAAAGGTCACGGTAGAGGGTACGGTGGCGACGGCGGTGTTGCTCGAAGTCAGGTTGACGGAGAGGCCTCCGCTGGGAGCGGGCGCGGAGAGGTTCAACACCAGGTTCTGGGTGACGACTCCGGTGATGGTGACGTTGGGTTGCGCGAAGTTGACGGTTGCGGTCGTCTGAACCGCGCCGGCGCCGGAGGTATAGCCGGGCGCGGATGCCGTCACCGAAACGCTACCGATATTCACGCCGGTCACCTGGGGTTGGGTAGCGGGGGAGAGGGCGCCTTGAGCTATCGTGAACGGCCCGTTGGATACGGCTACCTTGGTCGGGTCGCTGCTGGTCACGCTGACGGTCATCGGCGCGGGCGCGGGCGCCGGCAACGTGATCGCGAACGTCACCGACTGCCCCATCGTGACGGAAGTATTCGAGGGCACCCCGATCTGGCCGGCCGATTGGACGGTCACGTTGACCGTGGCGTCGGGAATGTTGGGCAAGGCGCTCGCGTGGATTACGGCGTTGCCGAACGACACGCCCGTGACCGGCACGTTGACGGTAGTGGCTCCCTGGATGAAGGTCACGGTTCCCGGGACGGTCGCGACTCCCGGCGCGCTGGAACTCAGGTTGACGGTCACGCCTCCCGCGGGAGCCGCCGCCGACAATGTGAGTGTCAGGTTCTGGGCAACAAACCCGGAGATCGTCGCGGTGCCGGGCGGGAAGCTGACGGTTGCGTTCACTTGTCCGGCAGCAACGCTGGTGGTGTATCCGGGAGCGGAAACCGTGATGTTAGCCGATCCAAGACGAACACCGGTGATCGAGGGTTGCGTCGCCGGCGTTGTGTGACCGGCGAGGATCGGGACCGTAGCCGCCGAGACCGTGATCTTAGTCGTGTCACTGCTGGAGAGCGACACGTTGAGATCCGCGGGCGCGGGTACCGGCAAGGTGATCGGGAACGCCAGGTTCTGTCCCAGGCCGACACTCGGGCTGGCGGGCACACCGATTGCGCCGGCGCTGACCACGGTTATGTCCGAGGTGGCGTTGGGCACGTTCGGCGCGGCGGTGCTGGCCGTAATGGTTGCCGAACCCAGGGCGACGGCGGTGACCGGGACGGTCGCCGTAGTCGAGCCGGCAGCGATGGTCACCGACCCGGGAACCGTCGCGACCCCGGTGTTGCTGGAGGCGAGGTTGACGAGGAGACCGCCGCCGGGAGCGGCGCCCGAGAGCGTCAGTGTAAGGTTCAAGGTTCCGATGCCGGTGATAGTGGCCGGCGCCGGGGTGAGCGTCATGGTGGCGTTGATCTGCACGCCGACGCTGGCAGGAGTCACGCCGGTGCCGCTCGCATTGATGTTGGCGGAACCGAGGTTGACGCCTGTAATCGTGGGCTGCGCCGTAGGAGTGGTGCGCCCGGCGGGGATCAAGACGCTGGCCGCCGATATGGTCAACCTGGAGGTATCGCTGCTTGCCAGCGCGATCGTCACATCAACGGGAGCCTGCGCGGTCAGACTCACCGGGAACGTCACGGTCCTGGCAAGCCCCACGGTGGGATTCGAAGGCAGACTTACCGTAACCGGCCCCGCCACAGTAACATTCGCGGTAACGTCCGCGATAAATGGAAGCTGGCTGGCATGAATCACCGCAGCCCCCGGAGCAATCGCCGTGACAGGCACCGAAACTGAAGTCTGGCTCTGAGTGAACGTCACGTTCGGCGGTACGGTTGCCGCGCTCGGGTTGCTGGAAGACAGATTCACCGTGACGCCTCCGGACGGCGCGGGGGCCGACAGGTTGAGGGTAAGGTTCTGCGTTCCAGTACCCAGGATGGTGAGGTTGGTCTGCGTGAAATTGACGGTAGCGGTGACCTGGATGGCCCCGCTCGCCGGGGTGTATCCGGCAGCGGAAGCCGTGATATTGGCCGCGCCCAGGTTAACGCCCGTGATCGTGGGTTGCGACGGCGGCGCGGTCTGGCCCGCCGTGATGGTCACGCTGGCCGGGGAGATCGTGACCTTTGTCGAGTCGCTGCTGGCGAGCGAGATCGTCACGTTCGCGGGTGCGGCGGCGGCCAGCGTTACGGGATAGGACGCGGTTTGGCCGAGCCCGACACTGGTGGACGGAAGATTGATCGTTCCCGAAGGACTGACGGTGACGTTCGCGGTCGCGTCCGGAATGTTGGGGAGACTGCTCGCGTGGATCACGACCGATCCCGGAGCGACTGGTGTAACCGGCACCGAGACCGAACTCTGGCCCTGGATGAACGTGACGGTGTTAGGCACCGTGGCGACCGCGGGGTTGGAGGAACTGATATTGACCGTGACGCCGCCGCTGGGCGCCGGAACAGCCAGGTTCAGCGTGAGGTTCTGCGGACCCGAGCCCATCAGAACCGTAAGACCTCCAGCAAAGCTGACCGTGGAGTTGACCTGCACCGAACTGCTGGCGGTTGTATAACCGCTTGCCGTGGCGGTGATGGTCGCCGAACCGAGCGTAACGCCGGTCACCGTAGGCTGGGCCGCGGGTGTGGTTTGTCCGGCCGGGATCGTAACCGTCGCGGTGGAGACTGTAACCTGCGACGGATTGCTGCTGGACAGGTTGATGGTCACGTTGGCCGCGGGCGCCGGAGTCAGCGATACCGCGAGTTGCGCGGATTGCGTCAAGCCGACGCTCACATTCGCAGGCAGCCCGATCGTGCCCGCGCTCTGGACCGTGACGTTGGTGGTGGCGCCGGCGACCGCGGAAACGGCGGGCGTCGCGGTGATCGTGGTGGAGCCGAAGGCGACCGCGGTCACCGGGACGTTCACGCTGGTGCTGTTCCCGAGTATGGTGACGTTAAGCGGCACCGTCGCGACGCCGGTGTTACCCGAGCTCAGATTGATGAGAAGACCGGCGGCGGGCGCCGGGGCCGACAGATTCAGCGCGACCGTCTGTGTCCCCAACCCGCTAATGGTAAGTGGAGACGCAAAGGTCAGGGTCGCAGTTACCTGCACGGCGGCGTGCGCGGATGTATATCCAGGCGCGGTGGCGGTGACGTTGACCGTTCCATAGTCGATTCCGGTTACAGAGGGCTGCGTTGCGGGTGTCGTCTGGCCCTCGGCGATGTCCACCGTTGCGGACGAGATGGTGAGCTTCGCAGGGTTATCACTGGACAGGGCCACGGTCACGCCACCGCTGGGAGCGGGGGTTCCGAGGGTGACCGCGAAGGGGACGGTCTGCGTGGGCCCGACGGACAGGTTCGATGGCAGCCCGATGGTTCCCGGGCTAAGCACTGTCACGTCGGCGGTGGTATCGGGAATGTACGGAGGCGCGCCGATGTGGATCGTGGTGGTGCCGGGTGCGACGCCGGTGACGGGCACCGTGATCGTCGACCTGGGACCGGCGCTGTGCAGGAACGTGAAGTTGGCGGGCACAGTCGCGACGCCCGGATTGCTGGAACTGAGCGTGACCGGGATGCCGCCGGCGGGCGCATTCCCGGACAGGGTGATGACGAAGTTCTCCACTGTACTGCCGACGATGGTGAGGCTTGTCGGCGCGTAGGTCACGGTTGCCGTGACCTGAACCGGAACGGTGGCCGTCGTGTAACCCGAAGCGGACGCCGTGATGTTCACGGTCCCGATGTCTGAGGCGGTGACCTGCGGCTGAACCGTGGGAGTGGTCTGTCCCCCGGGAACCGTCACCGAGGCGGGTGAGATCGAGAGCTTACTGGGGGCGCTGCTGGTGAGGTCCACCGTGACACCGCCGCTGGGCGCGGCTGTGCCGAGTACGATCGGGAAGTCCACGGTTGTGCTCAGACCCACGTTCAGGTTAGCCGGCAGGCTGATGGAACCCGGGGCTGTAACGGTTACACCGGCCGTCGCATTGGGGATGTTCGGCGTAGCGGTGGTCGCGGTGATCGTGGCGGTGCCCGGTCCAACGGCGGTCACGGGGACGGTCACGTTGTTCTGATTCGCCGGTATGGTCACGGATAGCGGCACGGTTGCCACGTTCGTGTCCGATGACGTCAGATTGAAGGTAACGGCGGTGGGCGCATGAACCGACAGAGTCAGGGACAGGTTCTGCACTCCCGTGCCGGTCACGATGTTGAGGCTGGCGGGGAAGAAACTCGCGGTTCCGGTTACGTTCACGGCCGCGCTGGAACCGGTGTAGCCAAAGGCGGTCGCGGTGATGTGGGCGGTTCCGAAGTTGATGCCGTTGACGGTCGGCGTTGCGTTCGGCGTGACCTGACCCTCCGCGATGAACGCGCTGTTGGATACGAGAGTCACTTTGGATGTGTCGTCACTGGAGAGACTGACAGTTACGCCCCCGGTGGGCGCGGGAATTCCCAGTGTGACGGAGAAGGGGGCCTGCTGGCCCGGCGGCAGACTCACATTGGATGCCAGCGCGATCCCACCCTGCACAGTAACGTTGGTGGTGGCATCCGGGATGCCCGGCAGGCTGGCGGCGTGGATCGTGGCCGAACCCGTTCCGACAGCCGTGACCGGCACATTCACGGTATTCGATCCCGCGGCGATGGTCACGGATGGCGGAACAGTGACCGCGCTCGTATTTGTCGAACTCAGGTTGACGAGGATCGGGGACGGCGTGACGGCGGAGAGATTCAGCGTGAGATTCTGACTGCCAAGCGACGTCATCGTGACGTTCTGCTGTAGGAACACGACCGCAGCAGTAACCTGCACGCTGGAACTCGCCTGCGCATAGCCGGTAGCGGTGGCGGTGATGCCGGCCGCTCCCAGATTGACGCCGGTGATAGAGGGCTGTACCGGCGGCGTGGTCTGGCCGGCTGGAATGGTCACACTGGCGGCCGATATGGTCACGCGGCTGGGATCGCTGCTGGCGAGTGCGATGGTGACAGGACCTGCCGCGGTGGTCGATAGAGCGATGGGGAACGGCACTGTCTGGCCGAGGCCGATAGATCCGGCGACGGGCAGGTTGATGGTGCCGGGGCTTTGAACGGTGACCGAGGTTGTGGCGTCGGCAATCCCGGGCGCGAGGGCGGTGGCGGTAATCGTTGTGCCGCCGGCCGCCAGGGCGGTGATTGGTACGTTCACCGTCGTAGCTCCCGAGGCGAAACTCACGCTCGCCGGAACGGTGGCTATCGCCGTGTTGCTGGAGTTCAGGTTCACGGTGAGGCCCGCGGCGGGCGCGGCTGAAGACAGATTGAGCGCGATATTCTGCGTGATGAAGCCGTTCACCGTTACGGCCGGCGAGGCGAACGTCATGGTGGCGGTCACCTGCACCGCCCTGGATGCGGTGGTGTAACCCGGCGCGGTCGCGGTGATGTTGACGGTGCCGTAAGTGACGCCGGTCACGGTAGGTTGAGTTAGTGGCGCGGTCTGGCCGGCGGTTATGTTAATCGTCGCCGGGGATATCGTTACCTTGGAATTGTCGCTGCTGGCCAGAGCGACTGTCAGGCCGCCGGTTGGCGCGGGGGTGCCCAAGGTTACCGGGAAGGCCGCCTGTTGATTCGGAGCCAGGATGACGCCTGAGGGAAGGCCGATCGTTCCCGGGCTCAGGACGGTCACGTTGGCGGTCGTGTCCGGGATAAACGGCGGCGCTCCGGCGTGAATGACGGTCGTGCCCGGCGCCACGCCGGTCACGGGTATCACCAGCGTTGAGAAGGAGCTTCCATCCGGGAAGAACGTCAACTGCGGAGCCACCGTCGCCACGCCTGGCGCGCTGGAACTGAGGGTGATGGTGATGCCGGTCGCCGGCGCGGGTCCGGAGAGTGCGATCACAAAGGAGTCCTGCGTGGCACCGACGATGGTCATGCTCGGCGGGTTGAAGGCGAGAGTCGCTGTGACCTGAGCCGACACGCTGGCAGTCGTGTAGCCAGATGCGCTGGCCGTGATGGTGGCCGTTCCGATATCGAGGCCCGTGATCTGAGGCTGCGAGGTGGGCGTGGTGTGTCCCGCCAGGATCGTGACGGTGGACGGAGAGATCGTGAGCCTGGCTGTGCTGCTGCTGCTGAGACTGACCGTCACATTAGACGCCGCCGCCGTGCCCAGACTGATGGGGAACGAAGCGCTGGCGCCAAGGCCGACCGAGGGGCTCGGCGGGAGGTTGATGCTGCCGGGCGAGCTCACGGTGACGGTTGCGGTTGCGTTCGCGATGTTCGGCGTGCTCGTGCTGGCCGTGATGGTGGAGGATCCAATGCCTACCAGGGTTACCGGTACGGTCACGTTATTCTGGTTCGCCGGAATCGTAACGGAGGCCGGGACGGTCACCGCGGCGGGATTCGATGAGTTCAGATTGAACGTGATGCTCGACGGCGCCTGGACGGAGAGCGTGAGCGAGAGCGTTGGATTCGGACTGCCCTGTACCACGGTCGAGGTCGCCGGGAAGAACGATGCGGAGCCGGTGACTTGCACGACGGAACCGGAGGATCCATAGCCGTTTGCACTGGCGGTGATGGTAGCCTGCCCGAAGTCCACACCGCTGATCCTCGGCGTGACCGAGGGTGTCGTACTGCCCGGGTTGACGAACACACTCGCGAATACGACCGACACCTTGGACGCATCGCTACTCAACAGCGCGATATTCAAGCCGCTGCCGGGGGCCGGTGCGCTGAGAGTAACCGGGAAGTCCGCCTGCTGTCCAGGCGTGACGGTGACATTGGAAGGTACCGTAATTCCGCCCTGGACGGTGACGTTCGCCGTCGTGTCGGCAAGCAGCGGCAGGTTGGCGGCATGAACCACCGCGGTTCCGGAACCGGTGATCGTGACAGGAATGCTCACGTTCGTCTGGCCGGAGGTGAAGGTGGCCGTGGCAGGAACGGTAAGGACGCCGGTGTTGCTGGAGCTGAGATTGACCGTGATGCCGCTAGCCGGCGCGGGGCCGGACAAGGTCAGGTTGAGGCTCTGCGCGCCGCCGCCGGTGAAGGTGACGGTTGCGGGATTAAAGGCGAGCGCCGCCGACACCTGAACGTTCCCGCTGCCGGAGACATAACCCGATGCGGTGGCACTAATGGTGGCGGATCCCAGGTTCACCCCGGTAACCGACGGCTGCTGGGTGGGCGCCAGCGCGCCCTGCGCGATGGTAACACTCGGAACCGAGATGGTGACTTTGGAAGTGTCGCTGCTCGAGAGCGCAATGGTCACCTGGCTCGGCGCCGGCGCCGTCAGAGTTACGGCGAACGGCGATGTCTGGCCCAGGTTGAGGCTCGTAGCGGCGGGGACACTAATGGTACCGAGAATCTGAACGGTTATGTTCGCAGTAACATCGGGGACATTCGGGATATTACTGGCATGAATGATGGCGGTTCCGGCGGAAACGCCGGTCACCGGCACCGTGGTTGTACTCGATCCCTGGGCGAAGGTGGCCAGCGCCGGAACTGTCGCAACCGCCGGGTTGCTGGAGCTGAGATTGACGGTCAGCCCGCCCGCGGGAGCCGTCGCGGAGAGATTCAGGGTAAGGTTCTGCGTGGTAGTGCCGGTGATAGTCAGGTTGGGCTGCGGGAAGGTGAGTGACGCTCCGACGGTGACCGCGGTGCCGCCGGCGACGTAGCCAGGCGAGGTTGCGGTTACACTTGCGCTGCCGATGTTGACGCCGATCACCAGGGGTTGGTGATCGGGGGTGGTCTGTCCCGCGGCTATTGTGACGGTGGCCGAAGAAAGTCCGACTTTCGAAGGGTCGCTGCTAGTAAGTGTGATCGTTACCGGCGAAGATGGAGCCGACGAGAGGCTGATGTTCATCGGCGTGCTCTGCCCGAGCTGAGCGGCAAGAGCCGGCGCCACGTTAATTGCGCCGGCGCTCTGCACCGTGACGGTGGTTGTTGCGTCGGGTATATTCGTCCCGCTGGCATGAATCGTCGCCGTGCCGGGAGCCACGCCGGTTATGGGAACCGTGGCGCTCGTGGAGTTCGGCGGGAAAGTGACATTCGCCGGAACGGATGCGATACCCGGATTGCTCGAACTCAGGTTCACAACCACGGCGGATGGCGAGGCGGCGGACAGGGTCAGGCCCACGTTCTGAGTCGCGGCGCCGCTGATCGTGATATTCTGCTGCGCAAAGGTCAACGTCGCGGTGACCAGGACAAGCCGCGTGGCGGAGCTATAGCCGCTGGCCGACGCCGTAATACTGGCGCTCCCGAGGCTGACTCCCGTGATCTGCGGCTGAGCAGCCGGTGTGGTCTCCCCCGGAGAGATGAATACACTGGCCGGAGAGATGGTCAACTTCGAAGTGTCGCTGCTCGAGAGAGAGACCGTGACGCCGCCGGCCGGAGCCGCGGCGGGCAGCGTCACCGGGAATGGTGCGCTCAATCCCAGTCCGACTGTGGCGCCGTCGGGGATTCCGATCACTCCTATGTTCACGACATTCACGGTCGCGGTGGTATCGGCGAGCGCGGGCAGGGCGTTCGCGTGAATTACCGCCGAGCCGACCGCGGTGCCGGTCACGGGGACCTGGACGCTGGTGCTGTTCGCCGGGAAGGTGACGGTGGGAGGAACCGTGGCCACGGAGGTGTTACTGGAACTGAGATTCACCGTCAACCCCGCTGCAGGCGTTGTGCCCGACAGGTTCAGGGTGAGGTTCTGGGTGGCGTGGATTCCCACCGTCAGTGTCTGTGGCTGGAAGGCGAGAGTCGCGGTGACCTGCACGGTCTTGGAGTCGCCGAAGAAGCCTGGCGCCGAAGCACCGATATCCGCCGAGCCGAGATTGACGCCCGTGATGGAAGGTTGTTGCGCGGGTGCGATCTGTCCCTGGCTGATGGTGACCGTGGACGGCGATATGGTCGCTTTCGAGGGGTTGCTGCTGGATAGAGTGATTACCACGCCGCCGACGGGAGCGCCGGTGGCCAGGGTGACCGGGAAGGGAAGGGTCTGGCCGGGTGCGACGGAGAAATTAGACGGGAGATTGATCGCACCCAGCATGGCGACTGTTATGTTCACTGTGCTGCTGTTGAAGCCGGGGGCTCCCGCGAGAATCGTGGTCGAGCCGAGCGCGTCGCCGGACACCGTGAACGTGCCGGTGGTGGCTCCAGGCGCGAAGACGACGCTGGTGGTGTCGAAACTGACGATGCCGGGAGACGTGGATGTCAGGGAAACGGTGAGCCCTCCGTTCGGAGCAGGAGCGCTGAGCGTAATGGTGCCGTTCACGGTTCGGGTGAGTCCCACCGTGTTCGAAGCCAGGGATACGGAGATCGCGGGCACCGCCACGTTCACGGTCGCCGATCCCGGCGAAAAGCCCGGCGCGGCCGCGGTGATCACTGTGCTTCCTGTGCTGCTGCCAGGCGTGATGGTGACGTTCGCGCCCGACTGACCCGCCGGCACGGTGACGTTCGCCTGCACGGCGGCGATTGTGCCGTCGCTGCTATTCAACAATACGATCTGGCCGCCCGGACCGGCGACACTGCCGAGATGGACCGTCAGGAAGCCGGGAGTGTTGGTGACCAGGTTCAGAGGATCGGGGGTGAGAGTAATGGCGTTGGCGCCGGCGGTAATCGAAACCGTAACCGGAGCGCTGCCGGTGTAAGGATCCGACACAATCAACTGAACGACGTATAAGCCGGCGACGTCGGCGAAGAAGGAGGGCGAAACCGACGTCAAGGAGGAGAGGACCGCCGTGCTGCCGGGAGGCCGGGTAATGATCGACCACGCATAGGTCAAGGTGTCGTGGTCCGCATCCGAGGATCCGGTGCCGTCCAGCAACACGTTGGAGGGCGCGGGCACGACTTGATTCAGGCCCGGGTTCGCGACCGGCGCGGAGTTCGTGGTCGTGATGGTCACCGTGGAGGGCGCGCTGGCCAGGGTCCCATTGCTGACGATCAACTGCGCGACGTAGTTGCCTGGTAAATCGGCGGTGAAGGTGGGATTCCTGATGCTCGTACCGGACAACACGGCAGTGCTGAGCGTCGGCTTCATGGTCAGAGACCATTGGTAAGTCAGCGTCAGATTCTGAGGGTCGGTGCCGCTGCCGTTGAGTTGAACCGTGGTGTTGTGGGAAACGGTTTGATTGGGTCCGGCGTTCGCCGTAGGCGCCAGCGGCGGGTTGGTCGTGATCTGTACGGTCGCGGCGGGACTGGAGGCGATCCCGTCGTTCACAATCAGTTGCACGACGTAGGTCCCAGTCGAATCCGCGGTGAACGTTGGCTTTACCGCGGTGGTGCTGCTGAGCACGGCGGTGCTCCCAGCCGGCTTACTGAGGATGGTCCAGGCGTAAGTCAACGGATTGCCATCGACGTCGGTCGAGCCGGATCCATCCAACTGAACCAGCGCACCGGCTGCAACGACCTGATTCGAACCGGCATTGGCGACCGGAGGTGTGTTTTGCGTGGTGATGGTCACCGACGACGGGGCGCTGTTCACCTTTCCGTCATTGACGATCAGGGTCGCGGTATACGATCCCGCTTTGTCCACCGTGAAAACCGGCGCCACTGTCGTGGGAGCGATCAGGGTCGCCAGGCTTGTGGCGGGTCGGGCGGTAAGAACCCAGTAATAAGTCAACGGGTCGCCGTCCACATCCGAGGACGCGCTGCCGTCGAGCGTGACGGTAGCCCCGATCGTAACTGTGCGATTGGCCCCGGCGTTCGCGACCGGCGGCGTGTTGGTCGTGCTGACAGTTACGACCGCGGTATCGCTCCCCGCGCCGTTACTCACCGTCAGCGCGATCACGTAGTTTCCGGGCACGTCCACGGTGAAATTCGGATTGACCGTGTCGGACCAGTACAGGACGGTGGAGGATCCGGGCGGAACACTGGTGAACCTCCAGTTATACGCGATGGCTCCGACTCCGCTGGGGTTCGTCGATCCGCTGCCATCGAGAACAGCTTTGGCGCCGACTCTGGCCGTCTGATTCGGCCCGGCGTTCGCCACCGGCGCCAGGAAGTTCCACTGGAGGTTGCCGAAATCGAACGGCTGCGTGCGGTCCAGGAGCATGGTGAACGTGTCCAGGCTCCCGACGGTCGCGCCCGCGGGCACAGGCGCGAAATGCAGGTTGGCCTGGCCGGCGACGATCTGAACGGCGGGTACAAGACTCGATACGGTCGCGGTCACCGCGGTTCGGGCGATTCCGGCATTGACCAGATCCGCCCGATAGGTGACGTACGATTGGAATTGCGAGATACGCTGCTCGCTGACAAGTCTGTAATTGGTAATGGACAGACTCTGCGTTTGACTTTGCCCCACGGCGGGATTGAAGACAAACGTCAGAATGCCGCACAGGGCGGCAACAGACACGTATCGCATAAAGACCCTCGCTCAGCCGCTTTCGCGGGTTGTCGCGGCTAATGCGAGGGTCCGCCGTGTTACTTCCGGGTGGAGGCCCTACGCAGTATGCCGCTTATCGACAGGCCCGCTCCCACCAGAAACCACGTCGCCGGCTCGGGCACGGTGGCGGTGAACCCCGCATCGAGCGTGGCGATGATGTTCTGGCCGGTCGGGTCGAACTGATGCACCAAGTATGGCTGCCTTCCTGGCTCCCCGGCGCCCAGATAAGTGAATTGCACACCAAACGGACCGGCAAGAGAAGGATTATCAATCAGGGCGAGAAGGCTGTAATCGCCGAACGCTCCCGCGGGATTACCAGGTTGGAGGAGCGACAGGGTAAAGTCGCTGTTGGCGATTCCGTTACTTAAGCCGGCGTAGAGAGCCGGGTCGAATCGAATGTCGATTTCCTGGTTCCGCAGCAGGCTGTAATCGATCGTGTAGTCGTACCGATAGGCATTCGAACCCAGGCTCGTGACCTGAAACAAGATCGATCCCGCCATCAGTTGTCCGGTGGACACTCCGCACCATAGCGCCAGGACAAGCGTCCTCCGCAGGGCGCCCCGCAGCCGAATTGTCCCCTTGCCAACGCCATCCATATTCATCTGCCTCCGAAGGCAGATTAGCAGAACATGCAAATTAGTGAGCCTATTTCTTATCCTGCGCAGTACTAGCAGTAGTGGCGACCTGCCGTGCCGGCGACTTGGATAAGGCAAGTTCCTCATCAACCAACTGTCGCAAAATGTCATAGCTGACCGTGCCGTTCGGGTTGATCAGCCTTCCATTGACAAAAAAGGCCGGTGTCCCGGGCAGTCCCAGCACCTGTGCCTCGTCGAAATCCGCCTGCACTGCCGCTCCCTGGGTGCCGCTATCCAGGCAGGTGTCGAAAAGACCGACATCGAGCTTGAGATCGGAGGCGATCCCCTTCAGTTTCGCCACATCATACTGATGGTTGGCGAACAGCGCATCGTGATACGCCCAGTACTTCCCCTGAGCGCCGGCGCAACGGGCAGCCTCCGCAGCTTTCTGTGCGTGCGTATGCATCGGTAATGGAAAATCCTTGAACGCAAAGGCCACCTTTCCGCCGTAGTCTTTGAGGAGTTTTTCAACGACCGGCTGGATCTGTTGACAGTAGGGGCACTCGTAATCGGCAAACTCCACGATGTTGACCGGACTGTCGGGTAGCCCGCGGACGGCACTGGTCTTTAGCGAGATAGGCGCCCTCGGAGGATCGAGTGCGAGGACAATTTTGGCCTTATTACGAAGCGATTCCAGGTAGGCCTTCTTCGTGCGCGCGATGCGGCGCGTCCGGATGGCCTCAATGATCTTGTCCCGGACATTCTCAAACGGCTCGGTGGTATCGACTCCCTCGTAGTAGACACGAAGCGTCTCATCGCTTGGCGGCGCAAAGCCGGCATTTTTGATCTGGCGGTCCAGCAGTTCGGCGGGAGTCGTCTTCTGTTGCGCCGCTTCCCGCTCGAGAAGCCACTGGTTCACAAACTCGTCAATGGCCTTCTTTTCAGCTTCGTAATAGTTGTTGCGCGCTTGGAACAAGCCGCCGGGACGCTTGGCCTCGAAGTCACTCATTGTGAGTGTGACACCATCGATCTCCACGATCGGGCGAGCGTCATCGCGGGGCGGTTTCCCCGCTGGGTCCGCATCCGCTGCGTACAGGCCGCTGGCGGCCAGGCACAAGATCAGAATACCGGCGAACTTCTTCATCGAGGTTATCCTCCGTCGGGTTGTATAAAGCACGGGTAACCGGAGAGACTCCGGTTACCCGTCGCAGACGACCGTCTCAGATGAGGCGGCTGCTGAAAGGTACAATCGCCTGTTACTGCTTCACCGCACCCTGGCCGCCGAGACGGCAGGAGCGGCAGATTCCGTAACCGCTGCCGTTGGCCTGAATGAAGCCGCAGAACGAAGTGACGCGGGCAAGCTCCGCGGTGCTCAGGTCCTTCTTCTCGAACGATGTTTCAGTGACTGCGTAGCCGCCCGGCGCCGCATGCAGAGTGGTGCCCCATGCAGCCATCCCGCCAGCCAGGTTCGCAGCCGGAACGTTCGAAGCATTGCAGCTGGTGCCCGCCGTGGCGATCAACTTCACCACGATCGAATTCGGACGGGCCGGAGTGAGCGTATTGCTGATCAGGTCGGAGACGGCCGACAACGAAACCAGAGCGTTGGGCGTCACCGTGCAGGAACAACAGGAGATCAGCTGCTCGTCGGGCGAGAAGGTGTACACGTTGGCGCAGATATTCGTCAACGCACCACCGGTGTTTTGGGTGCCGGCGTTCGTGATGTTGATCACCGAATCACCCACGTTGAGGTTTGCCGCATAACGCACTTGGAACGCGTCAGCCGGAGAGCCAGGGATGGCCTGGCCAAAAGCGGCGGTTGCAAGAATGACAACCGCGATAAGCAACGTCGGAACACGAAGGTTCATGGTTACGTCCTCCCGAACGAACGATACTATCGCTGGAGAACGGTCAGCAAGACTCCGTTTGGCATAGCCCGTTGAACTAATACTGCGGAATTAGGCGTACTAAGGCATTCCCCTCCCCGCAGTAGGTTAGGCGGCGTGTTCCTGGTGTGCGCGTGCCGGCGGGCCGGATATGGACAGCAATACAATCCGGTGAACGCGCTGCGGCAAGCCGTCGCGAAAAAGCGCCATTTGGCTGGATTGGCGGGGCGGGAGATGGGCGAAGCAGAGCTAAAGGCCTGAATAGACCTTTGTGTTTCAGTAATACTAGTACAGAACGGATCGTGCGTAGGCGGTGTTTGGACATATCTCGATTGACTTGGATCTGGGCTAACTGTATTATTACTTCGCCGTCAATACGGCCGTCGTAACGCAGTGCGGTCTTGCCAAGAGTCGATGGAATAGACCGCCCACGGATCACAAGTACCGGTGACCTAACTAGCCTAGGGAAGACCCTTCAGAGCGGGGCGCTTTTATCGACCGGGGCAAGTTTGAGGATCCGTAGAGTCTGTGGGCAGGACCGCTTCGGAGGATCCCGCGATGAAGCTGACGGGTAGCCGTGGTTTCTGGAAATCTATCGTTCTCATCGGAGCAATGTTGAGTTTTGCCGCGCACCCTGCCGGTGCCGGCGTGATTCCTTTCTTCCTGACCGATTTCTCTCTGGTCAATTCCAATGCTGACGGGACGGCCACCAGTCCGGATGGCGGCCTTACTCTCACCCTGACAGGGGGAAATCTCGGGAGCGGGCTCGGGCCCGGAACGACCGACTTCATCACGACCAGCGTGATGACCGTCACATTCCAGTTCGATTACATATACACCTCGCTCGATTTGCCTGGATACGATCGCGCCGGATATTGGGTCGATCAGGTGCTGACCTTCCTGGCCGATTCGAACGGTGAGTCGGGCACGGTCAGCGTGACTGTCAATGCCGGCGAGCAATTCGGATTCCGCGTGGAGACGGACGATAACACGGGCGAGCCTGGCGTACTGAATGTCGGCACGTTTCAGGCGGTCAACGTGCCGGAGCCGGACACGCGACTGGCTATTCCGCTGCTCATGTGGGTAATGACCATGGCGGCACGCAGGCGGCGTGCGCGGGAATTGAACAAGCGGGGGTTGCGTAAATGAACCGGTTCGCGATCAGGATTCTTTTGGCCGCCTCGACGGCCGCAGGTCTGGCATGGAGCCAAGGCCAGACGTTTTACGGAGGTGTCCCGATCACGGGGCAACTGGTGCTCCACACGACAGTGAATCTGTCGCAGCTCGCCGCGGCTCCTGCCGCCCTTCGAGCCGCACCAATGTTGGTATTGCCCACGCCTTCCAAGGCAGTGCCCCTGCTGCGGCCTCCGGTCACTGTCCGGCCGGCCATCCAGCCGGCGGCAGTTGCGGATAATGCGCGCCACCCACTCGCGGGCGAGTCGGCCATGCTGTCGGCCCCGGTGGGCACGGCGGCGGCGCAGGCCGGATCGGCCACCAGTGTGTCGGTCAACCCATTGGCGCAGATGTTTGGCTTTAGCGGGCTGACACACGCCCAGCAATTGGCCGCTAACAACGGCAATCAATTCAGCATCGAGCCGCCGTCGCAGGGATTGGCGGTGGCCAACGGGTACGTTCTGGAGGGCGTGAACAACGCGGTCCGGGTCTACACGACGTCGGGTGTGCCGCTGCTGTCGAGTGCGGTCTCCACGAACCAGGTGTTCGGGTTGCCTCCGGCGATCAACCGGTTCACCGGCGTCAACGGCCCGTTCCCGACCGACATCCGGGTGTTCTACGATCACACGAGTTCCCGGTGGTTCATTCTTCAGCGAGCGTGGGACAACGATGAAGGCGGCATCAACCTTCCGTCGTCGCATCTGTATCTGGCGGTCAGCCAATCGAGCGATCCAACCGGAACTTATAACGTGTACTGGATGGACACGACGAACGGGCAGAACTTTTACGGTTGTCCCTGTTTTCCGGATTACATGCAGATTGGTGCCGATCAGTTTGGCTTCTACATTACGGCGAACGAGTATAACGCGTACTATCCGTACTTTGTCGACGCGACGATTCTGGCGATCTCCAAAGCAGCCCTGGCAAGCGGAGCCGCAACTCCCGCGGCGTTTCAGTTCATCATTCCAAACGGCACGGGACACGAATTCGCTATCCAGCCTGCCAGCACTCCTCCGGGCGCCAGCTACTTCGTGGCTAATGGCGGGGTTGAGTACTTCGTCAGCAGTCAATCGCGATTCTCGTGGGACAACACAATGGCGGTGTGGGCCATGACGAACACCAGCACGCTGCTGACCGCCAACCCAAACCTGCAGTTGATTCGCATCACGATTCCGACTTTGGCCTACAGCTACCCGGACGTCGCCGACCAGAAGTCCGGACCGCTTCCATACGGGTCCACGTTGATCCCGCCCGGGCTGTTGGCCTATCTGGACGGCAACGACAATCGCGTACTATCGCTGTACTATTCCGGAGGCCGGCTCTACCTGACGCTGGCAACGCAGGTGACCGATGACGGTGGAAGGGCCCGAGTCGGGGGCGCATACCTGATTCTGTCTCCGACGCTGCGCGCCGGCGTGCTGGCCGCTTCCGTTGTAAGGCAGGGGTATATTCAGGTGAACGGCAACCACCTTCTGCGACCTTCCATCGCGGTAAACCCGCAGGGCCGAGGCGCCATCGTTGTAACGCTGGTTGGTCAGGACTACTACCCCAGCGCGGCAGTCCTGCCGATCGACTTTGCCAGCACCTCGACTACCCTGCAAATTGCGGGGATGGGTGCCGGGCCGGAAGACGGATTTTCAGGTTACCTCAGTCCCGGTACCCAGGGCGTAGCGCGCTGGGGCGACTACGCGGTTGCGCTGGCCGCAGCCGACGGCTCAATCTGGATGGCCACCGAGTATATTCCGCCGAATGCGGGGCCAGTGCAGAAAGCCAACTGGGGAACCTACATCATGCGATACGTTCCATGACGCCTTGTTGCGGGCCTCTGCCCGCTCTCTCGGCCATTCTCTAACGGACGAAATATGAAGTGCGGATCGAGGTGGGTGCGTGGGAACACAAGCAGTTAGAAAGGCATATCCCATGATGGAAGAACCTTCCCTGGCGCCGAGTCCGAACAACGAGGGTGTAGTCCTTCTCAACCACAACCTCGAGATTGTCGGCTACGACGAGACCGGGATGGCGCTTCTCTTTGGGATGAACCGGGTCGAGGACCGCGAACTCAGCGTCCCTGGGAACATCATGGACGCGATCTACGCCGTCAGGAATTCACCGGGCAACGGAACTCACGGGCTGGTGTCGCAGAGGGTTCGATTCCACAACGGGATGTACACCTGCACCTGCCGCATTATCGACGTACCGCCGCGGGGCGCTCAAGGGCTGGTGATTCTATACATCAGCCGCGGCAGATCGCTGGCCGAGGCCCTGAACCAGATCAGCCTCGATTACCATCTCACGGGCCGTGAACTGCAAGCGATCGAAGGCGTTGTGCTCGGACTGACGAGTAAGGAAGTGGCTATCCGAATGAGCATCAGTCCGAACACCGTAAAGGCCTTCTTGCGGCTGGTCATGGGGAAAATGGGCGTCACCACGCGGGCCGGAATCGTTGCGAAGCTACTTGATCCTAATGGTCACTCATGAAGTTCAGAGAACTGCCGGCCGGCGCCGTGCGCTTCCTCGGCGCCGTTCTGGCCCTGAGCATGGAGGTTGGCATCGCGCCGGCGCAGGCGGTGTACGTTCCGAACTTCACCACAAGCAATGTCTCGGGTTACCTGATCGATCCGGCGACCGGCGCGCTTGACAGGGTCGCCGGTTCTCCTTTCACCACTGGTCAATCGCCGGTCCAGGCGGCGATCCATCCCGCGGGAAAATTCCTCTACGTACTGGATGCGGGGGCCGGCGACATTACCCTCTTTGAGATTTCCGCGCCATCCGGAACCCTGCGTGTCCTTCCCTGCATCCACTGCGAGGCGCAGTCACCGTCGGGGATGACCATCGACCCAACCGGGCAGTACCTTTTCGTGACGAGTTCCGGCGCGGGCACGGTCACGCCCTATTCCATCAATCTTGCGACGGGCCAACTCACCAAGGGACCGGCAGCGTCTACCGGTGCGGGCAGCAGACCGGTTCAGGCGGCAGTCGATCCTTCCGGCAGATACCTGTATGTTGCGAACTCGGCGACCGGTCAGGTGGCCGGATTCTCCATCCAGGGTGGGGCTTTGACGCCATTGGATGGCTCCCCCTATGCCGCCGGCTCCGGCCCATCGGGAGTCGCGGCATCGCGAACCGCCGTCTATGTTTCCAATCTCTACTCGGCGGACATTTCGGTCTACCGGATCGCGGCGGGCGGTGTGCTTGTTTCCGCGGGGCCCACGATACCTGCCGGTGGCGGTGTGACCTCCATCGCGGTCGACCCCACCGGCAATTTCATTTACGCAACCAACCAAAGTCAGACTTTAGCTTTTAACACTGCGACCAACGGACCTTTTCCGTTGACCTTTGTCCAGGCGTTGAACGGCGGTACGACACCTTCGTTCGTAGCGACGTCCCCGGATGGGAACTATGTCTACGTCGCGAATGCCACCTCTAATGACGTCAATGGATTTGCCATCTCGGCCGGAGGCACGCTGATCTCCGCCGGCGCGGCTTCCACTTTCGGTACGGCGGGTCAGCGAGCCTTTACGGTGCAGCACATCGGCGAAACGACCTCTATCGCTCTCTCCAGCGGCTATCCGGCACCCTCCGGACCGTCCTACGGGACGCCGGTACAAGTCAAAGGCGTCGTCAGCAACACTCGAAATCCAGGCATCGTTCCGCAAGGTTCCATCACCGTCCGCATCAATGGAGCGCCGGCACCGAACGGGACGGTCCCGCTGGATGCAGGCGGGGGCTTCAGTTTGTGGTTCGACGGGACGACACAGTTCCTGGCGGCAGGCGCCTCGATCGTCAAGATCGCCTATAACCCGGCGGCCGGATTCGAAGCCCCCGCGCCGCTAGCGATCCTGGAGACCGTCGCAAAGGCGGCGCCCGCTTTTACCATCTCCACCTCCCCCACACCCGCGGTCACAGGGCAGCCCGTGTCCATCGCCGCCTGGGCACCCATGGTGGGCAGCGAGTTTCCGAGCGGGACGGTAACGATCTCGGTGGACGGCGTCCCGGTGGGCACGGCGCCCCTCGTGAGTGGAAGGGCGCAACTTTCGTACACACCCGCCACGGGGAACCATTCGATCACAGGAAGTTATGGCGGAGACGGGCTCTACCTGTCCATGAATGTGGGGCCGGTCGCCTTCCACGCCAATCAGCCGACCTCTACCACCGTGACGTCCACTGCCTCTGCCGTGGTCTACGGGCAGGCGGTGACGTTCACCGCGTCCGTGACCGCCGGAGGCAGCGTGGGCGGCACCGTCGATTTCTTCGATAACGGCCTGAAGATCAATCCCTCGCCAGTCGCCATCTCCGCGGGCAGAGCGCAATTCGGTCCATATGCCCCGAGCAGCGTGGGAACGCACGCGATCACCGCCAAATACAGCGGCGATCCGAACAGCCTTCCATCCGACAATAGCGCTGCGCCCCTGATCGAAACCGTCAATCCGGCGCAGACGAGCGTCACCCCACCGGTGGCATCCGGCGCTTTGGTTTACGGCCAGCCATCCACGTTCACCGTGACGGTGGCCGCGGTTTCACCGGGGAGCGGGAACCCGTCCGGTGCGGTGACTTTCAAGGACGGGAATTCGATTCTCGGGACGGCCACCCTTGTTGCCGGTGTCGCCGGTTTCACGAGCGCGAATCTGGCGGCCGGGAGTCACACCATCACTGCGGAGTATGCGGGCGATGCGAGTTTCCTGAGCGCAACGTCAGTCGCGGCGGTGAGTACGATCGGCCGCGCGGCTCCGACGATGAACGTCTCCGCACGGCCCCAGGGTCCGCTGGTTTTCGGGCAGCAGGTCAGCCTGAATGCGGCCCTTTCGGGCAATGGAGCGATTTCGGGGACGGTGGACTTCACGGCCGGCGGCCTTCCGATCGGGTCTGCCACCGTCTCCGGTGGAATCGCAACCTTATTATATAGGCCCGTCTCGGTGGGACCGATTGGGATCACCGCCGTTTACCAGGGCGACGCCAACAACCTTCCCGCGACGGCGACGCTCAGCGGTGGTGTGAACCAGGCTGCCGTCACCATCACGCTTTCCGCGAGCCCTGGGACCGCGGTAGTAGGGCAGCCCGTCGCGTTTTCCGTCTCGGTCGCTGCCGCTCCCCCTGGAGCGGGGATCCCGACAGGAGTCGTCGATTTTCAGGATGGAAGTGCGACCCTGGGATCGGCCAACCTCGCTTCGGGCGCCGCCACGTTCACGACCTCGCAACTCGCGCTCGGCCAGCGACCGATTGTGGCCAGCTACCGGGGCGATGCGAACTTCGTTGCCGGCGGGTCGCCGCCGGTCTCCGTTCTGGTCGTAAAGGCGGTGCCCTCGGTATCCGTTGGCGCCGACAATGCGAATGTCGTTCTGGGGAATCCGGTGACGCTCACGGCTACCATCAGCGGGAATCCCGGTTTGCCGGTGGCCGGTACGGTCGATTGGTTCGACAACGGCACGAAGATCTCCGCCGCTCCGGCTCCTATCAACGGGAATGTTGCACAGTTTGGACCCTACATATTCACTCGGGCCGGTGGCCATAGTATTACCGCCGTATATAGCGGCGACGGTACATACGGTCCCGCGAACAGCGCGAATGTTCTGACCATCGTGGTGAGTCAAGCGGTGGTTACAGTAGCACCGCCGTCGTTATCCGGTTCGCCCACCTATGGTACGAGCGCGTCTTTCGCGGTTGCGGTATCCGCATCCACCGCCGTCGCCGGCGCACCTGGTGGCACGGTGGTGCTGAAAGAGGGTGCGACAACGCTTGCGAGCGCGCCACTCAGCAACGGCGGCGCGACACTGGTTGCGAACTCGGCCCTCACCGCTGGAACTCACGTGCTCACCGCCGTCTACAGCGGTGACCAGAATTTCCTGACCGGCACATCCGCCCCCGCTGCGATCTCGATCGCAAAGGCGAGGCCGGCCCTGTCACTGAGTCTGGTGTCCGAGCCTAACCCGGTGGTTGGGCAGGCGATAACTGTCAAGGCAATCCTGGATGGCGGAGCCGCGGCCACCGGCGCGATCGACCTCTTCGATTCGGGTATGAAATTGAATTCGGCGCCGCTGGGGATCGGCAACGGATCCGCACTCTCTACACTCTCCCTGACATCGGCAGGCGTCCACTCTCTGATCGCCGAATACGGCGGTGACCTCAATTTCCAGGGAGCCAGTTCGGCCGCGGCGCCGTTGTCAATCGCCGTCGCAAAGTCGCCAAGCGCGGCCACCCTCCTGATGGACTCGGGAGTCACGACCTTCGGACGTACTGTTTCGGTCCTCGCGACAGTTCTACCAGCCGGAGCAGGCAGAGGCGTCCCGACGGGCACCGTCCGGCTGAGTGGCAGCGCCGGCACGAGCGCAACGGCAATTCTCGCCGGCGGGCAAGCCGCAGTTCCAGCCACACTGGCCGCCGCCGGAAGCCAGACCCTCAGAATCAGCTACGACGGCGATTTGAACTTCGCACCCTCAACCTCCATCCCACTGGCGATCATCGTGGAACGCGAAGCCACCAACACGCTGCTTACCGTGCTTCAATCTTCCACCGCGACCACCTTGACCGCCCGCGTCAGCAGCACCGTTCCATTCGTCCCGACGGGCACTGTCCGTTTCATGAGTGGTGGGAGCACACTGGCCACGGCGAGTCTGGATTCAGCGGGTGTCGCGACCACGGTCCTTCCCCCTGCGACAACGGGTGCGATCACGGCGGTCTATTCCGGCGACACCAATTTCTCGGCGAGCACGTCTGCCGGCACCACGCTTACGACGACCCCGCGGTCCGCCACCGGACTGACCCTTCGCATCGATCCGGCCAATGCGATCGCCGGGCAAGCGATCACTTGTACGGTGACGCTGAACGCCAGCGGCCCGGCAACTCCCTCGGGGCGCATCGAACTGTTCGACGGAGCGATCCTGCTCTCTTCTCTCCCGGCTGGCAAACAGGCGGTCTTCACCGTCAACCTGGCAGCCGGGAACCATAACCTGACGGCCTCCTATACGGGCGATCCCGGTTACGAGCCGGCATTTGCCACGTCAGCATTCACCGTCGGCAGGATTGCGAGCGTACTGGCGCTGACAGCTGGCAGCACGGCGCCGAACGCAGGCGACGCGCTCACGCTCACCGCCCGTCTGGAAACGCCATCGGTCAAGGTCGCGTTCGAGCCTGGCGGAAGGGTCGACTTTCTCGACGGGAATACCGTCATCGGCAGCGCCGCGCTGGTGAACCGGTCGTCGACACTGGTCCTGGCCCGTCTCGCGCCCGGACCTCACCAGTTCAGTTGTGTGTACTCCGGCGATATCAACTGGAACGGGGCAACATCCAACGCGATCGCGATTTCCGCAGACAAGACGCCTACTATCGTGGAAATACGCGCTCTTCCCTCGGCTTCCGACGATCAGCAGACAACCGTGACGGCGAACGTGACAACGGTTCCGTCAGGACTCGGCACACCCTCGGGGACGGTACAATTCTACGACCTTGGAGCGGGCAAAGTCCTTTCGACCGTACCACTCACCGGCGCGACTGCGACCGCGTCGATCCCCAACATACTGAAACCCGCCGGCATCATTGCTCTGTACGACGGAGACGCCCGATTCCAGGCCGGCAGCTCGGCTCCCGCCGGCCAGTTCTCGGTAACGAACGCGGCGTCATACGCCACGCGGGCGGTGGCACCCGATTCCATCGTGACTGTATTCGCCCCGGCTCTTTCGGACTCCGGGTTCAACGCGGACCTGCCCTTGCCCGCTTCGCTCGGCGGAGTCAGCGTGACGCTCGTCGATGGCCAGTCGGTCTCGCGAGATGCCGCACTTTTCTACGTCACGCCGGCACAACTCAGCTTTCTCGTCCCGGCCGAAATGCCGCCCGGCCCGGCGTCCCTCAGAGTCAACGCCGCGAATGGGGCTGCGATGACGGCGGTGATCGATATCGGACCCGTGTCGCCGGGATTATTTACCGCAAATGGCAACGGCAGAGGCGTGGCGGCGGCACAGACTGTGCAGGTACGCGCCGGGGAGCAACCCCAGGCGCCGCGGAACGTTGCCACGTATGACGAAGCGGCCGGCGCGTGGATCGGCGAACCGATCGCCTTGGCCCCCGGCGTACAAACATACCTCATCCTGTACGGTACCGGGATTCGAGGGCGTTCCGACGTTCTGGTGGAACTGAACGGGCAGTTACTTCCGGTTCTGTTCAGCGGTGCGCAATCTGTTTATCCCGGGCTTGACCAGATCAACGTGCTGATTCCGCCGGACCTCCGGCTGGATGGATTGGCAACCGTCACGGTCTCGGCCGGCGGTGAGCGATCCAACGCGGCTGAGTTGATGTTTCAATCCGCGCTTGCGGACGCGTCTCCCGATGCCGGCAAGTTTTAGCGCCGGTAAGTTCTAGCCCCGAAGGCTACGCTTTTCGGCTATGGAATTGGGGCGATTGCCTGACGGCCAAACGACCCGTATTCTTGACGTGGAAGTCCGCAGCCCAGGTGTCATAGGATCCGGCAGCTAATTCGGCATTACGCCACTCGAGGTCAATCACATATGCGTACGTTCACTACAATCGTCCTTCTTCTAGGCGGAGTTTCCACTGCGCTTGCGGCGGATATCGTGCTTGGCCCCGTCACTTTGGCTCCGGGTGACACGCTGACGCTGCCGGCTTCATTGGCGGCCCCGGCTCGACCCGGCGGTGTCACCATCTCGCTCACCAGCAGCGACCCTTCGAAGGTCAGGGTCAGTCCCGACAACATCTACGTTCCCGAAGGCGCCACCGCGCCCCTGAGCCCGCCTCGCGTCACCGGAATCGATTTCGGCTCAGCCGCGATTTCCGCATCGGCCTACGGCCTGGCCGGGACCAGCCAGATCGTCCAAGTCGCGGGCAGGCTTTCCGGACCACAAAGCCAGACGATCATCAAAGGCGCGACGGCGCAACTGATGTTCGCATTGGCGTCTCCACTAACTTCGGCACTTACTCTCACGGTGAGTTCCGACAATCCGGCAGTCGCGATCGCGCCGCCGGCTGTGACCATCCCGGCGAACGGAACCACCGCGGTAGTACCTGTCACCGCGGTAAGCGCGGGAACTGCCCTCGTGCGCGTCAGCGCTCTTCCGTACGTGATTGAATCGATCGTATCCATCAACGTCCAGGCCCCCGGCAACATCACGGTGCCGGCGGTCTCGATGAAACTCGGGCAGATCGTGCCATTCCCGGTCACGCTCGGTACGCCGGCGCCGGCCGGGGGCGCCGTCGTCAGTTTGACGAGCAGCGATTCCAATCTCGTCCAACTCACTCAATCCAGTATTCTGATACCTGCCGGCGCAACCACGCCCGCTATCCAGCCGCAGGTGATCGCGGAAAACATCGGGGTTGCGACCATCACGGTCTCCGCGCCCGGATATATCACGGCCACTCAGCAGGCCGTAGTTACCGCAACGATTACCATGTTGCCGCAGACGTTGGCGATACCCGCCGGAGGTACGGGGATCCTTTCCATGATGCTCTCTTCGGCCGCTCCGTCAGGTGTGCCGGTAACGCCCGATCGCGCGGCGGGAGGCTTCGTGGAGGCGCTGACCGTACAACTGAGTTCATCCGACTCGCGCATCGCGTCCGTGCAACCCAACGTCAAGTTCTATCCCGACGGCAGTTCCGTGACGACCGTGGTGGTGGTCGTGACGGGCGTCGCCTCCGGCACGGCGATCATTCATGCGAGCGCGCTGCCGGCGGTGCCGGACGCAACGGCGACCGTGATCGTGGGAGGGGGTTCGTCGGTTCCGAGTGCGATCGTTGCATCCGGCGGCACTCCCCAATCGGCACAATCCGGTATGCCGTTCGGGCTTCCGCTCTCCGCACTCGTGACGGATGCGGCATCACGCCCCGTACCGGGAATTACTGTCACCTTTACTCCTCCGGCAAGCGGCCCGGGTTTGAGCTTCGCGGGCGGATTCAATACCGCTGTTACCGATAGCCTCGGCATCGCGCGTTCCGCAACCGCCACTGCCAATGGCCTGCCCGGCACTTACACCGTGACGGCGTCTGTGCCCGGTGTCGCCGGCGTCGCGACATTCCTGCTCACCAACACCTCCGGTCCGGCGGGAAGCATATTGCTCCCCTCGCTCATCAGTGTCGGTCCGGGGCAGTCCGCACCGTTCCCGATTACCCTGACGGCCCCCGCGCCTTCACCCGGCGTGGCCGTCGCCTTGACCAGCAGTAACACCGCCCTACTGACCGTATCGCCGTCCACCGTCTTCATCGGAGCCGGGGCCACCACGCCTCTGTCGCAGCCCCTCGTCACTGGTGTGAACTTTGGCTCGTCGAACGTGAACGCTTCTGCCGCGGGCTATAACTCCGGGAGTCAGGCGGTGCAGGTCTCCGGAGCTCTTAGTTTCCTGCCTCCGGCGCTGACCATAACCGGCCTTGTAACCCAGAGCTTGAGTCTCCTGCTGAATACGCCCGCGCCGGCGAATGGTCTGAATGTGCAGTTGAGCTCGAACAACCCGGGATGCGCGTCGGTTCCGCCGAGCGCCACCATGCCGCCCGGCGCCACCGTGACAAGCTTCCTCGTGACTGCCGTGAGCAACGGTCAGTGTGCGATCACAGCGTCCGCCGCGGCGCCGAATATTCCGCCCGTCACCGCTTCGGTCACCGTGACGGGAAACTCCGATATCGTGCTGCCATCGGGCATCGGCGTCGGACCGGGCGACTTCGCCACATTTCCGGTCGCGCTCTCCAATCCGGCGCGGACCGGCGTGATCGTTGCGCTTGCCAGCAGCGATACCAGCAAGGTAACCGTCAATCCGGGCAGCGTCTACATCTCCCAGGGCTCCACCACTCCAGGCGTGCAACCCATTGTCACGGGGGTAAACTTCGGCACTTCGACAATTTCGGCCTCGGCTTACGGCCTGGCGGGGACATCCCAGATCGTGCGGGTTACCGGCAGGTTGTCCGGCCCGCTGAACGTGACCATTCAGCGCGGCACCACGAGTCAACTGACCTTCGTGCTGCCGGTTCCCGCGTCCGGCGCGCTGACACTCATGGTGACATCCGACAATCCGGGAGTTGCAACCGTGCCCGCGAGCGTGACCATCCCTGCAATGGGCACTGCTGCGGTGGTCCCGGTCACCGGTGTGAACGCCGGCACTACGTCGGTTCGGGTAAGCGCATTGCCTGATCTGGCCGAATCCGTCGTGACCATCAACGTGCAGGCTCCGGGGAACATCACCCTGCCGGCCGTGTCCATGAAGTTGGGGCAGGTGGTGCCATTTCCGATTGCATTGGGCACTCCGGCGCCCCCCGGCGGGCTCGTCGTGAGCTTCAACAGTTCCGATGCGAATGCGGTAGCGATCTCTCCTTCCAGCGTGTTCATACAGGCCGGCGCTACGACGCCCGCGGTACAACCGCAAGTTACGGCGACCAACATCGGAGTAGTCTCAATTACGGCTTCGGCTCCCGGGTATATAACCGCGAGCCAGCAAGTGGTGGTGACTGCGACCATCACCATCTATCCCCAGACTCTGACCGTTCCGGTTGGCGGCATGCGCATCCTCTCGCTTGAACTCTCCTCGGCAGCGCCCTCCGGAGTGCCGATCACGCCGGACCGGGGCGCCGGTGGTTTCGTGGAAGGGTTGACGGTGCAACTCAGCTCGTCCGATTCGCGCGTGGCGACGTTACAACCGGCCGTGCAGTTCTATCCCGATGGCAGTTCGGTCACAACAGTCACCGTCGTGGTCACGGGCGTCGCACCGGGAACCGCGGTCATCCGCGCCAGTGCCCTGCCTTCGGTACCGGAAGCGACGGCGACGATCATCGTCCAGTGAGGCGAGGGCCGGACGGACGGAGAAAATCCAGCACACTTCCCTGGCGCGCACAAGTACCTGGAGTTCTGGTTCCGTAATCCCGTCGGGTTCTATTGCTATCCGGACGCAGGCGCCGTACAGTGAAGCCGTGCTGCCCAATCGCGATTGCTGCCCGGCCGACGTGAGCGAGGTCGCCGAGTCCTTCGTGATGGGCACGCTTGCCCGAGCCGACGCAGCGACCTTTGAGGACCACCTGCTGGTCTGCAATCGTTGTACGGCGACGGTCGCCGACAAGTTCAATTATGTCCGCGCCGCAAGGATCGCGGCGCAACGGCTCCGCGCCCCCCATGCGCGGACGGCCGGAAGCCGCTAATCCGGGTTGCCGCCGACGAAGGCACGTGCGGCATACGGCATAATTGAAACCATCATGCCACGCCACTTGTCGCTCAAGACCGTCAACGATGAACTGGGGCGGCTTGGTCACAAGGAACGGCTGGCCAAGGCCGGCAACTACTTCCTCTTCACGGGCGGCGCCGCCGATGAATGGCTGGACCGCACGGTTGGCGTGCGCACCCTCGGCAGCAAGACGCTGAAGGAGTGGGTCGCCGAGTTCAAGCGTCTCAAGGCCCTCAACGAGCAAATCATGGGAACCGTGAAGAAGCCCCGGCCGGGTTGATCGTTGCGCGCTCGCAGGTTGATATCATCCGGAGTGAAAATCGCAAGGTGGAACGCAATCCGTCCGCGCGAGGGAGGGCTCAATGGACCGGCGAACGTTCAATAACCTGGTCGGAGCGGCCGCGATGGCCGCAATCTCCGAACGCGGCGATCTCGGTGCCCAGTCGTCCGCGACCGCCGGTGCCGTACGCCCGGAAGTCGTCCTTGAAGACCAGGAACTGCTCGTCGCGTTTGACGCGAAGTCCGGCGCGCTGACGCGCATGATCAGGAAATCGACCAACTGGGTTGTTCAGCGTCGTCCCCAACTGGGTGTTTCCTTCCGCCTGCTCGTGCCTTTGCCCCACCGGCGCGCCAACTTCGTGCTCGGTCAGAAGCAGACCGCCGCCAAGGTGGAAAAGGTGTCGCCCACCGAGGTTCGCATCGTCTGGAAGGATCCTGTCAGTGAACACGGCGGCGTCGTTCCGCTGTCGCTCACCGCCACGGTTACGCTCACCAAGGGCGTCCTGACGTTCAACGCCACCCTTGTCAACAACTCTTCGCATACGATTGAGACCGTCGATTACCCGTGCTTCGGCGATTTCACTTCCCCTGCACCGGATACCCCGATGTACACCGAGCGCCTTTGGGTCGGCGCGCTGAACGCCGAGGAGATTTACCCCCACTTCTCCAACGCCAAGGGCTACTGGGGAGTCCTCTACCCCACCAAGACCATCGAGTCCAACGTCAGCCAGTTCTGCCTGATCCGGACGTCCGACCAGGGATTTTACGTCGGCATGCACGATACCGCCATCCGGTACCTGTTGCACTTCACGTTCGAGCAGCATCCCGGTACCGTGGACTGGGTGGCCAACGCCGTGCCACGGCAGGACGAGATTTCCGGTTTCCCGGTTCATCTGGAGTTCCGCACCTGTCACTTTCTCTTCGCCCCTCCCGCCGCGCAGGTCGCTCTCGCCCCGGTTGTGCTCCATCCGTACGACGGCGACTGGCACGCCGGTCTGGATGTCTACAAACAATGGCGCGCCACCTGGTTCGGCAAGCCCCAGACTCCCGCCTGGGCGCGCGACGTTCACTCCTGGCTGCAACTCCAGATCGACGGCGCCGAGCAGGATTACCGCGTCCGCTACCGGGACCTCGTGAAGTACGGCGAGGAGTGCGCGGAGAACGGCGTCGCCGCCATTCAACTGGTGGGATGGAACCGGGGCGGCCAGGACGGCGGCGACCCGTCACTGGATACCGACCCGGCCCTGGGCACATGGCAGGAACTCCACGACTCCATCGCCAGGATTCAGGCCAAGGGAGTCAGGATCATCCTGTTCGGCAAGCCCATCTTCGCCGACATGTCCACCGATTTCTACAGGCAGGAGTTGTACAAGTACGAAGCCATCGACATGTGGGGCAATAAATACGAGTCGAACGGCTACAGTTACACCACTCCCACGCAACTTGCGGGCATCAACAACCGCCGCCGCGCGATCATGGACGTTTGCAGCCGGGCGTACCGCGACATCGCCACCCGGGAGTTCGAAAAAACCCTCGCGCTCGGCGCGGCCGGGTGGCTCTTCGATGAAGTCATGCAGCACAACGGCGTGCTTTACAACTTCAGCCCCGACCATGGTTACACGCCGCCCGGCTACCTGTTCAGCGGCGACATCCCCCTGGTCAGGCAGTTTCGCGCCGCGGCTGCCAAGGTGAACCCGGACTTCCTCTTCTCCGGCGAGGGTCCGGGCGACTGGCTCATGCCATACTACACGCTCGGGTATTACCGCATCGGTCCCGGCACCCGCCACGCACTGCGGTACATCGACCCGCAAGCTCCCCTAATGGCCGCAGTCCGCGGGTTCGACGCGCGCGATGAAATCAATCTCACCCTGGCGTATCGCTACATCATCAGTTACGAGCCCTTCAACTTCAAGGGCCATGTCACTGATTTTCCGCTTACCCTGGCTTATGGAAAACGGGTCGATGCGCTCCGCCGGAGGTATCGCGAATATCTCTGGGACGCGGACTTTCGCGATACCCTCGGAGCCACGGTAACCGGGGAAGGGAACTATCGCTATTCGGTCTTTGTGGCGAAAAGCGGGAAGCGCGCGGTTGTGGTGGTGAATCTGGAGCAGGGCAAGGCCATCGCGGCGAAGGTCGCGCTGCCCGATGCGGGCCGCCTCGTGACCGTCACTCCCGAGAAGCCGGATGCGGCACCGGCCGCGGGCGCGCTGAACATCCCCGCGCGGTCCGCAGCCGTCTTTTTGGAGCTGCCTTAGAGGACAAGGTTCTTCTTGCCGCTCAGGCCGAAGTGAATCGTGTACGACGTCTGGTTCTTCCCTGCGTCGGAGTGCTGCCCGACTCCGATCACGTCGATCTCCGCGCCCGAGCGCTTGAAGAACAAGGTGCACCCGCCCGCGTTCTTTCCCTTCTTCCCGGCCGACGCGTGCAGACAACTCACCGATCCGGTGGATTTCCCCCGTCCCAGCACCGCGTCGTTGAGCGCCTGGTTGATGTTGTTATGGCCGTTCGACGGAAGGTGCGCCTTGATCTTGTTGATCAGATCCGCCTCCGTTGCCACCTCGGCGCCGTTGAATTTGTAGACCACCTTCGGCGCCTTGGCCAGTTTCTCGAGCGCGACCTTGGTTTCGCTGATGAGCTTCCCGGCGGTCGCCTTGATATCCACGTAGTCTTTGCCCGTGATCAGCGCCTTGCCGACTTCTCTCTTGAGGTTGTTGATCCGCTTGGTGAGGACATCGGCCGCCGCCAGAATCTTCTTCCCATCCTCGGTTCCCGCGGCGTCCTTGTTCTTTCCCAGGGCGTCGAGCGCCTGCTTCACCATCGTCTCCAACCCGGTGCAGTGTTCCGCCTTGAGCACGTTGCCGAAATCGACCAGAGAGGCTTTCACCTGCTTGGCGAATTCGTCCACCTTCGCCTTGGCGCCCTTGAACGGGTCTTTATCGAGCTGACGGTTCTCGTCGCCCGTCACCTTCTTCAGATTGTCGAGTTCCTTCAGCAGAGTCTCGGCACTCTGGTTGAGTTCCTGCGCGAGTTTGGCTTCCTTGTATTTTTCGAGCGCCTTCTGCGCGTTCTTCACGATCGCTTCGAGCGTCTGCACATGGTTCGTCGAGAACGTATTCTTCGCTGGATTTGGCGACATGCCTGATTCCCTCCAAAATTGGCCGGCTTGCGGCCGGGTTGTTGCCAGTATATATCCCAGGGGTGGAGTGCGGACGAAACTCCGCAAAGGAACGGTACTAGCGCACGTCTGAATTCTCGCACCGGGCCGGCGGCCCGGCCATCCGCGAAATCCCGCCGCTCAGTTCCCCTTCGCCGCGTGCTTTTTCAGCAGTACGCTGTTGCCGTAAGGCCGCTGGTACGCCACGAAATACCGGTCGTCGAAGACCGCGAATTGCTGCGCGGGATAGAAGCCGATGGCCGCCATCCACGTGTCCACATCCGACTGGTTCAGCCACATCCAGCTATTGGGCGACTGCTCATGGTTCTTGTCGATCACCACCACCCGGCCGTCCGGCTTGAGATACTTCGCGGTCGCATCCAGGTAGGCCTGCCGGTGCTCGATCATGTGCAGCACGCGGTGGAAAAAGGCCACGTCCACGTTCTTCACCGGAAGTTTCGGGTCGTCGTATTCGCCGAGCACGGTGCGGAGGTTGGTGATGCCGGCGTCCTTGGCCCGCTGCGCCACGTGGTCGAGCATCTTCTGGTCGATATCCACCGCGTACAGCACCCCGTTCGGCGCAATCGCCTTGGCCATCGGAATCGAGAACGAGCCGCTGCCCGAACCGATGTCGGCCACGATATCGCCGGGCTTCAGTTCCAGCTTCGCGATTACCTCGTCCACTTTCAGGACGCGGTGCGGGTTGTCCATGGCCGCGATGTATTTGTCGGCCGGGCCCTGCGCCAGTTGGGCGAAAGCGCCCGTGGCAGCGCCGCCGACCGCGGCCAGGACACACAAAATCCCCAACCTTCCGAGCAACGTCATTTCTGCCCTCCTGCGCCGGAACATCCTTCCGATACCAAAAAGTATACACTCGGCGTTAGGACGCAATCATGAGGTTCCCAAAATACCCGATCCTTTTCGCGGCGGCGTTTGCCGCTTTCGCAGCCGATGCCCCGCCGCCGGACGTGACCCGGTTCGTCAACGAATTCATCGGTACCGGCGGCCACGGACACACGCATCCCGGAGCCACCATGCCGTTCGGCATGGTCGCGCTCGGCCCCGACACGTTCAACGAAGGGTGGGACTGGTGCTCCGGCTACCATTACACGGACTCCTCGATCATGGGCTTCAGCCACACGCACCTGAGCGGGACCGGCATCGGCGACATGCTCGACGTGCTGGTGATGCCCGGTACCGGAGCCGTGCGCACCGTGCCCGGCACCCGCGAGCGCCCGGACGAAGGTTACCGCTCGCGATTCTCGCATGCGCAGGAAAAGGCCGAGCCCGGCTACTACTCGGTCATGCTCCAGTCCTACGGCATCCAGGCCGAGTTGACCGCCACCGAACGCGCCGGTCTGCACAAATACACCTTCCCGCAAAGCGACACCAGCCACTTCATCGTGGACCTGGCGCACGCCTACGGCGGAGAGGCGCGCGTCGCGGCGGCCGACCTGCGCATCGTGGATTCCAGCACCATCACCGGCGGGCGCACCGTGAACGGTTGGGCGCGCGGCCGCGTCATCTACTTCGCCATGAAGTTCTCCAAACCCTTCGAGTCCGCGGAACTGGTCTCCCATCATACGCTCCTCGATGCCGGCGTCCGCGAGGCCAGCGGGAACTCGCTCGCCGCCGTGGTCCACTACTCGACCCGGGCCGGCGAAACGATTTACGTGAAGGTGGGTCTCTCTGCGGTCAGCGTGGATGGCGCGATGCAGAATCTGGCGCGCGAGATCCCCGACTGGGATTTCGCCAAGGTCCGGCAGGCGGCGCACGATGCCTGGCAGCGCCAGCTTTCCCGCATCCTCATCGAAGGCGGCGACGCGAAACAGCGCCAGATCTTCTACACCGCGCTCTATCACACCATGGCGGCGCCGACTCTGTTCGACGACGTCGACGGACGGTATCGCGGGATGGACGGCGAGGTGCATCAACTCCCCGCCAAAGCCCACAACTACACCACGTTTTCGCTCTGGGATACATATCGCGCGGCGCATCCCCTTTACACCTTGATCGAGCCGGACCGTGTCCCGGACATGGTGAACACCCTGATCCGCATGTCCGAGGAAAGCCCACAGGGGATGCCGGTGTGGCCGCTGCAAGGCAAGGAGACCGGCACCATGACCGGCTACCACTCGGCCAGCGTGATCGCCGAGGCCTGCGTGAAGGGCATCAAGGGAATCGATTACGCCCGCGCCTACACGCCCATGCGCCGGCGCGCGCTGGAGGACGACTGGCGCGGCCTCGGCTACTTCCGCAAACTCGGCTACATTCCCAGCGACAAGGTATCCGAATCCGCCACGCGCACCCTGGAGTACAGCTACGACGCCTGGACTGTCGCCCAGGTGGCGCACTCCCTCGGCAAAATGGACGACTACGCCCTGCTCCTCGCGCAATCGAAGAATTACCGCAACCTGTTCGATAAGAGCGTCGGCTTCATCCGCCCCAAACTCGAGAACGGACAGTGGGCCGAGGGTTTCGATCCCACCTCGACCGGTACCACCAAACGGTGGCGCGATTTCACCGAATCCAACTCCTGGCAGGGCACGTGGGCCGCGCAGCACGAACCCGCCGAGTACATGGAATTGCTCGGTTCGCCCAAGGCTTTCGTGCGCAAACTCGACGCGCTTTTCAATCAGCACGTGGAGATCAAGGGAGAAGTGCCGGCCGACATGACGGGCCTGGTGGGCATGTACGCTCACGGCAACGAACCGAGCCACCACGTCGCGTACCTTTACGACTACGCCGGCGCCGCCTTCAAGACCCAGGACCGCGTGCGCGACCTGCTCGACCACCAGTACGACAACCAGCCAGACGGCCTCTCCGGCAACGAAGACTGCGGCCAGATGTCGGCCTGGTACGTGATCAGCGCGCTCGGCTTCTACGCGGTGAACCCGGCCAGCGGCAACTACGTGTTTGGCACTCCCCTGTTCACCAGGGCGACCGTGGACCTCGGCCAGGGCCGCCGCCTGGTCATCGAAGCCAGTCGCCGCTCTCCCTCGGACAAATACATCCAGTCGGTGACTCTGAACGGCGCGCCTTACGACAGGGTGTGGTTCAGTCACCGCGACGTTGGCCAGGGCGGCAGCCTCGTGTTCCAGATGAGCGGCCAACCGAACCCGGCCTTCGCCGCCACCTTGGACGCCGCTCCGCCTCCGGCAAGCGAACCAGCCGGACGTTAGGCGGTTCGCGACGCGGTTACGTGGCGCTTCCGGAGAGGTCATGAACGAGCATCTGCCGATTGTCTATCTCGCCAGGCATGCCGAAACCGCCTGGTCTCTCTCCGGTCAACACACCGGACTCACCGACCTTCCGCTCACCGCGCACGGCGAAGGGAACGCGCGCGCCCTCGGCGAACGGCTTCGCGGCGTCGAGGCCGCCGCGGTGTTCGTTAGCCCGCTCCAACGCGCTCGCCGGACCTGCGAAATCGCAGGCTACGGTGAGGCAGCCCGCACCGACCCGGACCTTGTCGAGTGGGATTACGGCGAATACGAGGGGCTCCGCACCGCGGAGATCCTCTCCCGCCGTCCCGCGTGGGACCTCTTCCGCGACGGCTGTCCCGCCGGAGAGACCGCGGAGGAGGTGGGTCGCCGGGCCGACCGCGTCGTGGCCCGCGCCCGCGCGGTCGCGGGGAATGTGCTGATCTTTTCGAGCGGGCACTTCCTGCGCGTTTTCGCCGCGCGCTGGCTCGGCCTGGATCCTGCGGCCGGCCGCTACTGGTTGCTGGGCACCGCCAGCCTGAGCGCGCTCAGCTACGAGCACAGGCTTTCGCAGCCGGCCATCCGCCTGTGGAACGACACCCGCCACGTGGAAACCGGTCCGTGATCGCGCCGGTGCCGCGCGCCGCCGAAGCTTGACGCGCGGCACCCTGGCGGGCGCGCCCTAGAATGAGAACCGCGCGGAAACCTGCATGACCCTGGGCGAGTTCGCCTGGCTGGTGATTTTGCCGAAGCCCGCGGACGTGATGCTCAGGTTCGGTCCTCCGAAGTTCACGAAGTTCAGCACATTGATCGCGTCCGCGCGGATGCCAAGCTTGAACTTCTCGTGGATGGTGAAGGTGCGTGCGAGGCTGACGTCTTCGTCATAGCCGCCCGGTGCGGCGAGTCCGAAGACTCCCGTACGGGGTGTGTTGCCGTAAGTATAAGCGGCCGGCGAAGCGAATGCCGCGACGTTGAGGAACGGTACCGCGCCGGCCCCGATCAGGTTGCCCGAACCGTAGCCGCCGTTGATGCGCACGGGTCCGGAGAACCCGGCGGCGTAGTTAGCATAGCAGCCGCCAGCGTCGGGGAGGTTGCAGGCAGCCCCGATGGTCCCCAGCGGATCCCCGGAACGATAGGTGGTGATGCTGGAGAGTTGCCAGTCGGCGGCCACGGCGCCCAGAATCCCGCTGTGAGCGAAGCGCTGTCCCTTGCCGAACGGCAGTTGGTAAACCGCCAGAAGATTCAGTATGTGGGCGGGAAACTGCGTGGGCGCTTTCTCGTTGACCCAGTTATACGCGCTGCCGCTGCCCGCCATATCGTCCATTCCCTTGGCATAAGTGTAGTTGAAGGTGAAAGTAAGCCCGTGGGAGACCGTCTTGTTTGCGGTCACCTGGAGCGAGTTGTAGTGGGAGTTGGCGACGTCTCCCCACAGGTCGCTGATACCCGGATACTGCGGGTAGGGACGCAGCATCTGGGCGATGCTCCCGGAATAGCCGGCGAACGGGAGACGGATCCCGGGGACGATCGCGCTCGCGGAGGCGATGTTGGCGGCCGTCGCGGGTGCTGTCAGCAGATTGCCGAGCGCCAGGTAGGCCGGGTTGATCTGGTCCGACCAGATGCCGCGTCCGCCGCCGCCGAGAAAGTGGCCATTGCTGCCGATGTATGCCACGCCCATCGTGAGCGTCCGCGTGAAGGAGTGCTCGATCGAGAAATTCCAGTTCTGATAGTGGGGCGGCGTGCCGCCGAGGGTGGGATCGCCGTACTGCATCGTGACCCCCACCTTGGAGATGCCGTTGAACTCGGTGCCGTAAGTCGGATCGAAGAACGGCGGCTGCTGATAGGCCGGGATGCCGTTATCCCAGAAGAAGGCCGGGGTGTAATTATTCCCGAGCGAATTGGTAAAGCTGGGGGTGGCGGAGAAGCCGACCGTCCCGGTTCCGGTGCGCGCGCCCACGCGCCCGCCAACCGCGCCGCGATGCGTATACATCAACGAGTAGCCCGCGCGGACCACGGTACTGCTGCTCTGTCCGATTGCGTATGCGACACCCACGCGCGGCCCGAAGTTGGACCAATCCGTGGCCACGTTGGTGGAGCAGCCGCAACTGTCCGGACCGTTGCCGTAGAACTCCAGGATGCCCGGCGCGCCGCCCGCGGCTGCATTGGGTTGATTCGGGTTGAAGAACGACTCGCGGTTCAGGACCTCCGTATAGGGACTCCAGATGTCGTGGCGGATGCCGAGGTTGATCGTCAGCCGCGGCGTCAGCTTATACGTGTCGTTGACCCACCACGAGTAATCGCGATACCGTCCGCCCGTGCCGACCACCGAATCCTGAATCACGTTGGAAGCGTTCAGCGCCCCCAGCAGATAACTCGCGAAGGAGTTTCCGGTGGTGGTGAGCAGCGTGCCGCCGGGGCTGAATCCCGCGGTCTGGTTGTTGCTGAAGTTCCACGTAGCCAGGCTGCCGTAGGCGTCGGTGAACTCGTTGGCCTGAAGGAAGGTCGCCTGGAATCCGAACGTGAAGGCGTGTTTGCCCCGCATCCACTGCACGTTATCCTGCAGCGTGGAATTGTTGAGCGCCTCGGTGAAGGCTCGCGAGTTGGTGCCGCGCCAGCTCGTCGGTGAGTTCGGACCGCCGAACGCAACCTCGGGAAACGCGCCCGCCGCCTCTCCCGCAGGTAACCCTTTCACGCCGGCCTTGTCCATCCAATCGCCGCCGATGGTCGAGTTGACGATCGGCACCCACAGCCGCGAAAAGCTGTAACTCAACTGGTTGAGCAGGTTGGGTGTGAAGACGTAAGTGTACTTGGCCTGCGCGACGGTGGGGACTTCGTTGACCAGGCGCGTGTTCGCGTAGGGCAGCGGCAGCGTCTGACCGCGGTAGTCGGTGGATTGCCCGCGCTCGCCGCGGCTGAAATCCACGTAAAACTGGCTCTTGTCGTTGAGATTGACGTCCACCTTGATGGTGGTGTTGTTGGTGTAATAACCCACCGGGACGGCGTTGAGGAAGTTGTTCTGGATGCCGGCGTTGGAAATGTTGGGCAGCGGCGCGTCGAAGAATTTCGAGGCGCTCGAAAGCCGGTTCGCCGGAATTACGTTGCCGGGGAACGCCGCGCGTGTGCACGGCCCCGCCGCGCAATTGGTGGAGAGCGGGTCGTAGATGCTGACCGGCAACTGGCTGAAGTCTCCGGTGCGCTCGGCGGGCGTGGGCAACGAATAATAGGCCGGCTGGCCGCCCTGCACCACCCGATAGCCGTCGTAGTTACCGAAGAAGAAGATGCGGTTCTTCACAATCGGGCCGCTGGTGTCGAAGCCGAACTCGTTGGTGTGCTCCACCGGCGTCACCGACGCGAAGAAGCCGCGCGCATCGAGATCGGTATTGCGCAGGTATTCGTACGCCGATCCGTGAAAGCGGTTGGTGCCCGACTTGATCACGAAATTGGTGCTGCCTTGCCCCTGATACATGGGGGCTGTGCCGGCTGTCTCCACCTGAAACTGATCGACGGCCTCGACCGACATCCCAAGCTGGAGGTTACGGTCCTCGCCCTGCAACACCGGGTTGGTGATGGGCATGCCTTCGACGTAGACATCCCCCGAATTCGCCTGCGCGCCGTAGACGTTTCCGGCAGTGTTTCCTACCGAACCAGTGACGCCGGGCATGTACTGCGTGAACGCCGCCGGATTGCGCGGTGCGTTCCCCGCCATGGCCAGCGGCAGGGAGGTGTAGACCTCGTTGCGGACCGTCGTGCCCAGGCTGGCGTCGGAGGTATCCAGCACCGGCGGCGCACTCGATACCGTGACCTGCTGCGACGTGGCGCCGAGTTTCAAATGCAGGTTCAGCCCGACCACGCTGAGAGCGTCCACGACAACATGCTGCTGGATGAGCGTCTGGAATCCGCCGGCGGTGACGGAGATCGTGTATTCTCCCGCGGGCAGCGGAGAGAGCGTGTAGAAACCCGCGCTCGTTGTCTGCCGCGAGGTCTGCACGCCGGTAGCGACATTCGTCGCGGCCACGGTCGCGTTAGGAACCACGGCGTTGGATGGATCGGAGATCACACCCTGAATTGTGCCGGTACCGCCGATTTGAGCGGATAACGGGCGGAGAAACGGTGAAGGCAATAGAACGCCGAGTAAGAGCAACAGAAGATACTTCCTGGTGCGCATAAAATAATCTCCTTATGATGTGCGCTCCCGGGCACACGATGGCTCTTGTGAGCCAATGCCGGAAAGCGCTTTCAGGCGCCACTGTTCCGCAGGGTATCGCGGCTCCCCTGGACCCGCCATACTCCGGATTCAGTAATCCACGGGATTCCACACATTAGCGAGGCGGATAGGGTCGACGATTCGGAATCGGCCGTAAACCACCACTCCAGTCCAACTCGAGCACTCCTTCGCGCCGCGCGTTGCCACTCAGTTGTCGCGTTTTGAAGAACATAGCGAATTGGCGCACGAGTTGCTATTAAACCGGCCAGGAGGAGTTAGAAAATGAAGAGCAATCTCACACTTCTGGCAATGGCCCTAATCGCGGGAGGGACGATTTTCGCGCAACCGCGCGTCTCGATTGGTGTCGGCCTCGGCGTGGGCGGCTATGGTCCAGGTGCGTACCCGCCGCCGGCTCATGCGGATCAATACGCTCCTCCCTGTCCGGGTCCCGGCTACACCTGGGTGGATGGCTACTGGGCGCCGCAAGATGGCCGGCGCGTCTGGATCGGCGGGTACTGGCGCGCCCCCTACGCGAACGGCTACGCTTACCGCGATCGCGACGATCGTGATCGGGACGGCCGCGCTTTTAACGGCCGCGGCGACGAGCGCTTCGCGCTTCGCAGTAACGGAGGCTTCGAAGCGCGCGATCGTGGCCGCGGCTTCTCCAACGCCTTTCGCCGCTAACCGGCGATTCAGCATCACGCATCGCGCAAGGCCGGCTCCCCGCGAGTTGGCCTTTGTTGTGCGCGGGGCCTCACGCAACCCGCGGCCACTTTGACATAATTCTGCTGATGAAGATATGCCTCGCCCTGCTATCTTGCGCGGCAGCCGTCTGCGCCCAGGAGTACCCGCTCGGGCCGGACTCGCAGCCGCGGCCCGGCGTGCCGAACGGCGTGGTCACGAAACACGTGCTCGCGCCCGGCCATTTCTATCCCGGCGTGCCGCACAACTACGCCGTGTACGTCCCGGCACAGTACGACGCGAAGAAGGCCGCGCCGTTCATGATCTTCCTTGACGGCAGCGGACGCCTCGGCAATGGCGAGCGCGTCCCCGTAGTCCTCGATAACCTGATCGCCAACGGCGACCTGCCTGCGATGATCGGCATCTTCGTCGACCCGGGCGTCCTGCCCGCGGCCGGCGAGGGCGCGCAGAACCGCTTCGAGCGCGTCTTCGAATATGACTCGTTGAGCGATCGCTACTCGCGCTTTCTGCTGGAAGAATTAATCCCCGAGGTTGCGAAGAGCTACAACCTCTCGCGCGATCCCAACGACCGCGGACTAATGGGCGTCAGCACCGGAGCAGTGGGCGCGTTCGCCGCCGCCTGGAACCGTCCCGATCAGTTCCGGCGGGTGCTCAGTTTCATCGGGACGTACGTCGCGATGAAGGGCGCCGATTCGCTGCCCGCCCTGATCCGCAAAACCGAACCCAAGCCCATCCGCATCTTCCTGCAGGACGGCCGTAACGACCACATTGTGCCCGGCCAGCCCTACGGCACGTTCTACGCGGGAAGCTGGCCCATCAACAACCAGGTGATCTACGAGGCCTTCCAGTTCGCCGGCTACGATGTGAAGCTGGTGATCGGCGACGAAGGCCATAACATGAAGCAGGGCGACGCGATCATGCCGGACGCCTTACGCTGGCTGTGGCGCGGCTATCCGCGGCCCATCACCGTCCGGGAACCCGCGGCCATGAGCCAGGCGGGCTGGGACCCGCGCGGCAAAGTGTACTCCACGGTCTGGGCGGATAGGGGCTGGGAACAGGTCGGCGGCGCGTACGGGCTCATCGGCGGCATCGCCGCGGACTCAGCGGGCGACGTGTACTTCTCCGATCCAGCGGCCAACCGCATCTACCGTGCCGGCCCGGACGGCAACGTCGCACTGTTCCGCGAGCACACCGGTGGGGCGAGCGCGCTACGCGCCGGCGCGGACTCGCGCCTCTACGCGCTGGAGTCGGCGCTCCGGCGCATTGTGTCCTACGGCGCGGGCGATGAGAAGGTGGCGGCGCGCAACGTGGATGCGAGCGATTTCACGATCACGGCCACAGGCGCGATCTACCTCGCCGATGCAGCGCACCGGACGGTTCGCCCCGCGGCCAGACCCGAGGCGGCGCGCGCGGAGATGGCGCTGCCCGCCGGCCTGACGCTCTCCGGGGACCAGGCGATGCTGGTGGCTGCCGACGCCGAATCGCGCTTCAGTTGGTCCTTCCAACTCGCGCCGGACGGATCGCTGGTTAACGGCGAGCCGTTCTACCGCCTCGAAATGCCGGAATCGGGATCGAAGAGCGGCGCCGCGTCGGTCGCGGAGGATTCGATCGGCCAGGTGTACTTCGCGACCGCGGTCGGCATCCAGGTCTGCGAAGCGAACGGACGCGTGGCCATGATCCTCAACCCGCCCGAACCGGGCAGCGTGCACGCTATCGCCTTCGGCGGCAAGGAACTGAACTGGCTGTACGCGGCCGAAGGCGGCAAGCTCTTCCGCCGTCCCGTGAAAGTTACCGGGACGGCGGTGTGGCGGACGGTCAGGCTGCCCAAGCCTCCGCTGTAGACGCCCGGCGGACTATACGCCCGGCAAGTGCGCGCCCCTCGCCTTCAAGATCGCGTGCAACTGCCCGCGCAGTTCGCCCTTGATCCCGCTCAGGGAAGGCTCCGCAGTGACGTTGTGCACCTCCCGCGGATCGGCCTGGTAGTCATACAGTTCGCTGCCGCGCACACCGAACTCCCACTCGGTATAGCGATAGCGCTCGTTGCGCAGCGAGTAGCCCATCACGGTCACGCGGTTGCGCGTCCGCCGGACCTGCGTGATGGCGGGCTTGTCCCAGGCGGCGTTTGGATGCTTCAGAAGCGGTGCGAGGCTGCGTCCCTGCAGGTTGGCCGGCGTGTGCTCCAGGCCGCAGAGTTCCGCCAGCGTCGGGTAGATGTCCAGCAACTCCACCGTGCGCGCGCAGCCGCGCCCGTGGGACGAAACGCCCGCGCCGCCGAAGATCAACGGGATGCGCGCCGCGCGCTCGAAATTAGTCTGCTTCATCCACTGTCCGTGTTCGCCGAGTTGGTAGCCGTTGTCGCCCCAGAAGACGATTGTTGTGTCCTTCGCCAGCTTCAGGCGCTCCAGCGCGTCCAGCAGTTTACCCACCTGCGCATCCATGAACGAGATGCACGCGTAGTACGCGCGGATGGCTTCGCGCCGCTGCGGCACCGTCATGCCCCAGTTCGCCGGAATGGTGAAGTAGGCCCACTCCGGCGCCATGGTCATCTCGCTTTCGTCGAAGGGCGCGGCCTGAATCTTCTCCAGCGGATACATGTCGAAATACTTCGA
>JAFDVU010000044.1 GCA_018268835.1 Acidobacteriota bacterium
TCGCTCAAGCGGAGCAATGGAAGTCACCATATCTACGCCAAACCCGCGGAGCGAAGGGTCATCTCGGTTCCCGTACACGGAAACAAGAATCTGAAGGCAGGGCTTGCGCTTCGAATCGCACGGGATGCAGGCATCGACATCTAGCCACCGTCTGGGGGGCACGATCAGCAACGGCGACTACGCGGCCAACTGGCGGCGCCGGACCGGCTGAGGGTCCAATCGGCGGTGCGGCAAAGATCCAGAGCGAACGCGAACGCGTCCTCAAGTCGTTCCGCGATTTCGGCGAGAGCCTGCCAATTCTGCGTTCGAGACGCACGGTTGGCAGAGATCCCAATCCTTCAACGTTGGCTACTGATTCAGGAGAACTTTGCGAATATGCTGCGATCTGAGCACTGCCCTTGCCCGCGGGTACCTTGGAGGCGCTCTGCCTTTCTGAGGCAGGCAGCTTGAGCGTAGCACTACGACGGTCGCCGGAATCACGAAAGAAGTTTTTAACATCCCAATATTTCGTAATATAAAGAGGCGAATGGACCGTCGCTGTCGCGCATTCCTGGCGAGGTCAGCACGGCTTCACCTTCAGTGGTGCTGAAGGCTGCCGCATGCAAGGCTCATGTTGGCTTGCATTCATCAACGTTATTGGAGGCGCCTTTGAGAATCTTAACTGAAGTATGTGCTCTCGCCCTGCTTCGGATATCCTCAATGTGGGCACAGCAATATATCATATCCACCTACGCCGGCGGAGTTGCACCGACAACCCCGCTTCTTGGGGTCCAGACCTACATCGGAAACCCTCAAGGTGTCGCCGTTGACCGTACAGGAAACGTCTACTTCAGCGGGCTCAACTGCGTGTTCAAGCTCAATCCGGCCGGAGTGTTGACGCTCGCCGCGGGCAACGCTCGCCTGGGCTATTCGGGTGACGGTGGTCCCGCGGCCAACGCCCAGTTGAACAGTCCTCAAGGCTTAACCGTGGATGCCGCCGGAAATCTATACGTCGCCGAAGACAATCGTGTTCGGAAGGTGTCCCCTACAGGAAGGATTATTACGGTGGCCGGCAACGGCTCCAAAGGCTACTCCGGCGATGGAGGCCCTGCCACCAGTGCCCAAATCAGCACCGTCTTCTGGCTGCCATATGTGAATAGCACAGGACTCGCAGTGGACGCAGGCGGCAGCCTTTACATAGCTGATTCCGGCAACAACCGTGTCCGAAAGGTGTCGGCAGCTGGAGTGATCACCACGGTTGCCGGCACTGGTTCCCCAGGCTACTCCGGCGATGGCGGATTGGCCACCAACGCCCAGTTTTCCGAGCCAACCGGAGTGGCGGTGGACACCAACGGCAGCCTCTACATTGCCGACCTCGGCAACTCCCGCATCCGAAAAGTGTCGCCCACGGGAATCGTCACCACAGTGGCTGGTAACGGTAGCGCCGGGCGCGCCGGAGGCGACGGCGGTCCTGCTATCAACGCGGAGATCGGTTTTCCCAGCAGCGTGGCAGTCGATGCGAACGGCAACATCTACATCGGCGATCCAGCGAACAACTACGTCTGGAAAGTGTCCGCCGCGGGAATCATCCGCACCATCGCGGGCGGAGGACGCGCCGCAGGTCTCGGCGATGGCGCTGATGCCACCAACTCGAACCTCTCTTTGCCTTTGGGTCTTGCTGTCGACTCCGGCGGGAACCTATACATCGCCGACTGGGGCCACCGCCGGATCCGAAAGGTATCGGCCGCGGGAGTAATCACGACGGTAGCCGGTGGAGGGGACCTCGGATTACCTGCCAGCGGCGGGCCAGCCGAAAGCACACAACTCGGTTACCCCGAAGGTGTGGCCCTGGATACGGCGGGCAACCTCTACGTGGCCGATTCAGTCGGGAATCGCGTTCACAAGGTATCCCCCGGAGGAATGGTCACTAGCGTCGCCGGGAACGGGTCCGCCGGTTACTCTGGCGATAACGGTCCCGCCATCAGCGCTCGACTGAATGAGCCCGATGCCGTTGCCGTGGACTCGAAGGGAAACCTCTACATCGCCGATTCCTCCAACGGCCGCGTCAGGAAGGTATCAGCCGCGGGGATCATCACCACGGTTGCTGGCAATGGCTCGACCGGCTACTCTGGCGATGGCGGTCCGGCGACCGACGCTCAGCTTTCACGTCCCCGTGGCGTGGCGGTGGATTCCATCGGAAACCTGTTCATCGCGGACTCAGGCAATTGGCGCATCCGCAAGGTCTCTCCGACTGGAACCATTACGACTGTTGCCGGTAACGGTTCCCCTGGCTACCTTGGCGATGGTGGTCTTGCCATCGAGGCTCAACTCTATGATCCGCACGGAGTGGCCGTCGACGGGATCGCGAACATCTATATAGCGGACTCTGGAAATAATCTGATCCGGAAGGTGTCTACCACGGGGATCATCACAACCGTTGCCGGCAATCCTTCGACCTACTACTCCGAAGACGGCGGTCCCGCTAGCGGGACAAGGCTGAAAGACCCAGTAGCGGTGTCGGTGGACACCGTTGGGAACTTATACATCTCGGAATATTTCAATAGCCGTGTCCGTGGGGTCTCGACTGCCGGAATCATGTCCACGGTTGTGGGCACCGGCGCCCGGGGTTATTCCGGCGATGGTGGTCCGGCTACGAGCGCACAGATTGGTATCCCGGGAGGGATGGCAATCGACGCCAGCGGCAAGCTCTACCTCGCCGATCCGGCAAATGGCGCCGTTCGTCTGCTTACGCCGGTCAGGTCCATCTGTTCCGCCTCCGTCTCTTCTGCGGCGCTACGTGCGCCTGCCGCAGGGGGCACCCTCGTTCTCACCATCACCGCTGATTCGACGTGCGCCTGGACCGTCTCCACGCTACCCGAGTGGATCAACGCTAGCCCGCGATCCGCTAATGGCACTGCCGACATAAGCTTTGTGCTAGCACCCAACTCGGGAGCCCCACGTTCCACACAGATCCTCATCGCAGGAAATGTGGTGAACGTGAGTCAGTCCTCGAACGTATTCATGATCAGTGGTGGGGGGCCCGTTGATGACGCTTACGCACCGCCGGTAGTTCCCGGGAGCATCTTTACGATCTTCGGCAACTTCCTTCTCCCGGATCCGATTCCGGTCGACTCATTCCCTCTTCCGATTGGCCTGGGCGGGCTGTCACTTCACTTCGAAGGCGGTCCGACTGCTCCCTTGTTCTACGCCGACGTCGGCCAGGTGAACGCGCAGGTTCCTTGGGAGTTGGCGGGGCGGCTCAACACAACAATCACGGCCACATTAGACGGCCGGAGCACGGCGCCGCAGCTGTTGAATCTTGCCAAGTACGCCCCTGGGATCTTTACGACAAACGGCGGTGGCACCGGACAAGGGGCAATTCTGGACGGCAATTATCGTCTCGTGGACCCTTCTAACCCTGCGGTAGCGGGGAGCACGGTGGTCCAGATCTATTGCACCGGCTTGGGGCCTGTAACCAATCAACCCGCCACTGGTTCACCATCGCCCAACAACCCACTGTCAAGGACGACCAGTCAACCGTCGGTATCAATCGGCGGGGCCTTGGCGAACGTTGTGTTTTCCGGCTTGGCGCCGGGAGCGGTTGGCCTTTATCAGGTGAATGCCCTCGTGCCTTCCGCAGCGGCAAAAGGCAGCGCGGTGCCCGCAGTGGTATCGATCGGTGGACTGCAATCTAACACCGTTACAATAGCGGTGAAATAGCGTTTGAGTGGTGAGGAATGATTCGGTCGCGGGCGAGATCGGCACGCCGAATTCCAGAATGCCGTCTCGAAGTAAGAGCCGTTTGCAACCTGCTTCGTTTCGAGAACTGAACAGCAGCCGTCCGTTCGCGTCAAAACTGGACTTCCTTAAATCGCCGCTGTCCGGCTGGTCACCTGCCGTAGTGGCGCGGCGCCAAACACCGGAGCTCCCGTGACCCGCAGTTTCACTTGGCCGGATAAACGCTCGTCTCGCCATCTGACGCAGCGCTGGGAACGGCCGCCGGCCAAGATCAGCGACGGGGACTACAAGCTCGTGTGGATCCCTTCCGGTTTGCCCACAATGCTGGAGTGGTGCGCCGAATAGGACAGCGGACAGCCAGTCCCATTATGATTCCGATGCTAGCGAGTTCCGCCCAACGTGTTGAGGTCTGCAACAGAGGCATCCAGGGAGGCGCTTCCTCGCTGCACAGGAACTTCACGGCGTGCACGATGTCCTCGGGCTGCCCGATGCGTCCCAGCGGCACCTGCGTCAGGATCTTCGCCTTCACCTCCTCCGGCAGCGATGTTGACGACACTGGCCCGAATCCATGGGTGTTTGGGACCTACTTTAGTGGTAACCGGCGGATCCGAATGCCGGTTTCATCTGCCGAGACGGCTGCGCCTTCCGACAGAGCCGATTCACATTGCCGGCATACCGTGGTGATCAGGTCCGCCTGACCTTTGGCATCAAGCCCCTGCACGCGAAGCAACACCACCGAAAGGCGCCCACCGCCAGTTAATGCCAGATGGGCGTGAAAGTCGTGATCCAATGTGATGCACACCCGCAAATCGCGCTTTGCGGCTTCCATGATTTCGGCGTCTTCCGCCCGATCCATGCCGATCTCCGCGACGTGAACGGCATCATGCCCCGTGCCGCGAAGGATGGCAGCGGCGTGCGGTGCCAGCCCTTGGTCAAGCGGAAATTTCATGCTACCCGGTCTATGCTGAACCTCCCGTCATCGACGGTGGCTGCCGCGTAGCGCAAAGCCTGCTGGAGATCTTCGGGTTCGAGGAACGGATACTCGGCCAGAAGTGTGGCCCGGTCGGGATACGTTGCAAGCAACTCCAGAACGCGGCGGACCGTGATACGCATTCCGCGAATGCATGGCTTGCCGCCGCACTTTCCCGGCTCAACTGTAATCCGGTCAAACAGATCTACCGTGGCCACGAGTTCAGTCTGGACCATCGGAACACACCGTGCCGGCCGAGGCGATCGCGAGTGGGGTTCGCGGAGCATGCACCCGCCGAGCCTGCCGGCGCCACCTGAATCTCTACATGTACATGCCGCCGTTGACGGCGAGCACGTGTCCGGTGATGTAGCCCGCTTCCTCGCTGCACAGGAACTTCACGGCGTTCGCGATATCTTCCGGCTGTCCGATGCGGCCAAGCGGTACCTGCGCCAGGATCTTCGCCTTCACGTCCTCCGGCAGCACCTTGGTCATGTCGGTTTCGATGTACCCCGGCGCGACCGCGTTCACCGTCACCCCGCGGCTGCCCATCTCCTGCGCCAGCGCCTTGGTCATCGCGATCATGCCGCCCTTCGACGCCGCGTAGTTCGCCTGCCCCGCCGCGCCCGCCTGCCCGACCACGCTCGCGATGTTGACGATCCGGCCCCAGCGGTTGCGCATCATTCCCGGCAGCACCGCCTGCGCGCAGCGGAAGGCGCCGTTCAGGTTGATGTTGAGCACCAGGTCCCAGTCCGCGGCCTTCATCCGCATCGCCAGCCCGTCGCGCGTGATCCCGGCGTTGTTCACCAGCACGTCGATGCGGGTCTTGTCCTTCATCACCTTGGCGAAACCTTCCTTGACCGATTCCGGCGATGTCACGTCCAGGTTCAGGGTCATGGCTTCGCCGCTGCATGAGCGGATCTCTTCGGCCACCTGTTCGTTACGCTCGATTTCCGGCGACGCGACCACGATGTCGTAGTTCGCGCGGCACAGAGTCAGCGCGATGGCGCGGCCGATGCCGCGGCTCGCACCCGTAACGAAGGCCACTCGGTTGAACATTCTCTCTCCTTAAGATAGGGCGGTATGAAATTCATGATAACCGATGGCATCCGAAATTACCTCCGCGCGCCCGCCCGCCGCATCCTACAGTGCGAAACACGCGGCTTGTTACCATACTCGTAGCCTATGGCCTATCAGGACTTGCGCGAATTCATCCGCGCGCTCGAAAAGAACGGCGAACTGAAGCGCGTCGCAATCGAAGTCGACCCCGCGCTCGAAATCACAGAATTCGCCGACCGTGCCGTGAAACAGGGCGGTCCCGCGCTGCTCTTCGAGCGGCCCAAGGGCTCCGCCTTCCCGGTGCTGATCAACTCGTTCGCTTCCATGCGCAAGATGGAGATCGCCCTCGAGGTGGGCTCGGTCGATGAGATCGCCGCCCGCATCGTCGAATTCCTCGAAATGCGCATGCCCGAAGGCATCATCGGCAAGCTCAAGATGCTGCCCAAACTCGCCGAGATGGGCGCGTTCTTTCCCAGAATCGTCTCCAAGGGGCCATGCCAGGAGGTCGTGAAGAAGGACAACTTCTCGCTCTTCGATCTCCCCGTGCTCAAATGCTGGCCGGACGATGGCGGACGCTTTATCACGCTGCCGATGGTGTTTTCAAAGAATCCCGATACCGGCAAGCGCAACTGCGGCATGTACCGCATGCAGGTCTTCGACGAGCGCACCTGCGGCATGCACTGGCAGACCCACAAGCAGGGCGCCGAACACTATCGCCGCACCGGCAGACAAGGACGCACCCGCATGGAGATCGCGGTCGCCATCGGCGCCGACCCGGCCACCATGTACTCCGCCATCCTCCCGCTGCCGCCCGATCTCGACGAGATGATGATCTCTGGCTTCCTGCGGCAGAGCCCGGTCGAAATGGTGAAGTGCCAGACTGTCGATATCGAAGTCCCCGCGCACGCCGAATTCATCCTCGAAGGCTACGTCGAACTCGGCGAACTGCGCACCGAGGGCCCCTTCGGCGACCACACCGGCTTCTACTCGCTCGCCGACCAGTATCCGGTGTTCCACGTCACCTGCGTCACCCACCGCAAGGACCCCATCTACGTGACCACCATCGTCGGCCCGCCGCCCATGGAGGACTACTACATGGGCAAGGCCATCGAGCGCATCTTCCTGCCGCTGATGCGCCTGCAACTCCCCGAAGTCCGCGATATCGCGATGCCGCCCGAGGGCGTGTTCCACAACCTGATCCTGGTCTCCATGCGCAAGAGCTACCCCGGCCACGCGCGCAAAGTCATGCACTCCATCTGGGGCACCGGACAGGCGATGTTCTCCAAGGTCATCGTGGTGGTGGATGAGGACGTGGACGTGCAGAACTACAGTGAAGTCGCCTGGAAGGCGCTCAACAACATCGATCCGCAGCGCGACATCGAATTCGTGCTCGGCCCGGTGGATTCGCTCGACCACGCCAGCCGCCTGGCCAACTACGGTTCCAAGATGGGGATCGACGCCACCCGCAAATGGCCCGGCGAAGGCTTCACGCGCCCCTGGCCGGACGTGATCGAAATGAGCCCCGAAGTCAAACGCCGCGTGGACGGCCTTTGGAAAACCGCCGGGCTGTGACTACTTCCGCCGCAGCAGTTTCTCCGTGAGCGACGCCTTCCCCGGCGCGAACTGCGCCGCCGCCGCCCGCAGATACGGCCGGAACTCCCTCTGCCAGTACGCCGGAAATCCCATGCTCGAGATCTCCCCCAGCGTGTCCACGTAGTGATCCAGCAGCGCCTCCCCCAGCACCTTCCCCGTCCGACGCGCCGCGCTCCGCGCCGCTTTCGACAACCACCGCAGGTTCGCCGGCACGTGCCCCACCGCCGACACCGCCATCAGGCTCGACACCGTGAACACGCTCCGCCCCTGCTCCTCCGCCGACCGCCGCATCCGCTCCCACACGCCCTCGATCCTCTCCATCGTCGGCACGTTCTTCGGCGGAATCGTCTCCACGTCGCGCTTCAACTGCTCCCACTCGCGCCGTAGCCCCGCGATGTCCACCGGCGGCAGATTCAGCGCCACCGCCAGCCGGTCGCTCGTCTTCTCCAGCCCCGCCAGCATCCCCTCCACCGTCTCGAACCGCTCCTCGATCAGCCCCTCCTTGACGAATTCATCGGAGATCTCGGCGATGAACCTGCGCCCGCCGCCCGTCACGTCCGCCAGCGCCGCCAGCACCCACACCGGCGACGCGCGGAACGCCAGGATCCCCAGCAGCTCGATGCCGTGGCTCGCCGTGCGCTTGAGAATGAAGTGCTCGCTCAGGTTCCCCTCGGCCGGATACACGCCCTCCACCTCGCCCACTTCCTCGATCATGAAGCGCAGCGCGACTTCGACCATCGTGCGATACAGCGTCGTCCGCCGCACCGCCGCCGGCAGCACCACGTCCCCGATCTCGCGCAGCAATCCGCCGGAAAGCGCGCTCAACGACCGGATCGCGCGCTCCGGCAGCGAAAGCAGGTACTGATAGCGTGGCGCCGGCGTACTCATTTCAGCTTGCTGGCGATCGCGTCCACGTCGAACACGCACCCGCCCCACGTGCCGCCGCTCGCCTCCTGTAGCGCCGCCCACAACCGCGTCGCGGCGGGCAGCGCCGGATCCGGCGCCAGATCCTCGCGCATCGCGCGCCCCGCCAGCACGCGCGTGCCTTCCTCCGCGCTCCCGTTCACCACCAGGTTCACGCTTCCTTCCAGCCGCGCCCGGTCGATCGCGATCTCGATCAGGTCGCCCTCCCGCACTTTCCCCAGCGGCCCCCCGGCCAGCGCCTCCGGCGTCGCGTGCCCGATGCACGCCCCCGTCGAAACCCCGCTGAACCGAGCGTCCGTGATCACCGCCACGTGCTTGCCGAACGCCAGGTATTTCAGCGCCGACGTGATCTGGTAAATCTCCTCCATCCCCGACCCCATCGGCCCCCGGCACATCAGCACCATCACGTCGCCCGGTTGGATGCGCCCGTCCTTGATCGCCGCCACCGCCTCCGTCTCCGTGCGGAACACCCGCGCCGGACCCGTCTTCCGGTACACGCCGTCTTCCCCCACCACGCTCGGATCGATCGACGTGCTCTTGATCACGCTGCCCCCCGGCGCCACGTTGCCCACCGGGAACGTCACCGTCGAGGTCAGCCCCCGCGCCCGCGCGCCGTCCGGATCCATGATCACGTCCCCCGGATCCACGCCGTCGCGCTCCTTGAGCGCTCGCCGCAGCGCCGCGCGCCGCTCGCTCTGTTCCCACCAGTCCAGCATCGCGTCCAGCGATTCGCCGCTCACCGTCAGCGCGCCCGTCTCCAGCAGCCCCGCCCGCCGCAAGTGCAGCATCACCTCCGGCACGCCGCCCGCAAGAAACACCTGCACCGTGGGATGCCCCTTAGGCCCGTTGGGTAGAGCGTCCACCAGCCGCGGCACCTGCCGGTTGATGCGCGTCCAATCCGCCACCGCTGGCCGCGCCAGCCCCGCGGAAAACGCCACCGCCGGCAGATGCAGGATCAGATTCGTCGATCCGCCGAACGCCGCGTGCACCACCATCGCATTGCGCACCGCCGCATCCGTCATCACGTCGCGCATCCGCCGTCCGCGCGATTCCAGCGCCAGCGCCGCGCGCGCGCTCCGCCGCGCCATGTCCAGCCAGATCGCGTGCCCCGAAGGCGCCAGCGCCGCGTGCGGCAGCGTCATCCCCAGCGCCTCCCCCACCACCTGCGACGTCGCCGCCGTCCCCAGAAACTGGCATCCGCCGCCCGGCGACGCGCACGCGTGACACATCGCGTCGCGCGCTTCGTCCAGCGTGATTTGCCCGTGCGCGAACCGCGCCCCCACGCTCTGCACCTTGGCCGTGTCCTCGCCCTGCTCCACCGCCAGCGTCACGCCGCCCGGCACCAGCACGCCCGGCAAATCGCGCGCCCCCGCCAGCGCCATCATCATCGCCGGCAGCCCCTTATCGCAGGTCGCTACTCCGATCACGCCCGCGCGCGTCGGCAGCGACCGGATCAGCCGCCCGAATACGCTCGCCGCATCGTTGCGGTAAGGCAGGGAATCGAACATCCCCGTGGTTCCCTGGCTGCGCCCGTCGCACGGATCCGTGCACGCCGCCGCGAACGGCACCGCGCCGCGCGATTTCAACTCGCGCGCCGCCGCCTCCATCAGCAGCCCCACCTCCCAGTGCCCCGTGTGGTACCCCAGCGCGATCGGCGTCCCGTCCTCCGCGCGGATCCCACCGTGCGTGCTCAGAATCAGGAACTCGCGCCCGCCCATCGCCGCCGGCTCCCACCCCATCCCGGCATTTTGCGTCCACCCGAAAAGATCCCCCGAGGGGCGCTCCCGCAGCATCTCCGCCGTCACCGGCAGCACTCCCTGCGGTCCCGCCGCGCGCGACCTCACATCGAACAGGGCGGAATCGCCCGAATCCAGAATCTCCTCAATGCCCGCCATGGAGCCTCCATATTACCGCCGCGGACCGTGGAGCCGCCCTGCCGGGAACCCTGTGCCATACTGAAAAATCAAGCCCTGCTCTCCATGTTTTCCTACTCGCAGAACGACTTTTACTGTGAGCACGTCGCCCTTGCCGACCTCGCCCACCAGGTCGGAACCCCGGCCTACGTCTACTCCGCCACCGCCATTCTCGACAACTACCGCGCCTACGCAACGGCCTTCGGCGACCTCCCCCACACCGTCTGCTACGCGGTCAAGGCCAACTCCTCGCTCGGCGTGCTCTCTCTTCTGGCCAAAGCCGGCGCGGGCTTCGATATCGTCTCCGGCGGCGAACTCTTCCGCGTCCTGCGCGCCGGCGGCGACCCCGGCAAGGTGGTCTTCTCCGGCGTCGGCAAGACGCGCGATGAGGTGGATTACGCGCTGCGCAGCGGCATCCACAGCTTCAACTGCGAATCCGAGGCCGAACTCGCCCTCATCGACGCCCTCGCCGCGCGCCTCGGCGCCAAGGTCGGGTTCTCCATCCGCGTCAACCCCGATGTGGACGCGGTCACTCACCCCTACATCTCCACCGGGCTCAGCCAGCACAAGTTCGGCATCGCCATCGCCGATGCCGAAGCCGTCTACCAGCGCTCGCGCCAGTACCGCAGCCTCGCCGCCGAGGGCGTGAGCTGCCACATCGGCTCGCAGATCCTCGACCCCAGCCCGCTCATCGAGGCGCTCGACAAGGTGCTCGCGCTCGCCGCCCGCCTGCGCGAGCAGGGGCACCCCATCCGCCACCTCGATCTCGGCGGCGGCCTCGGCGTCGCCTACCACGAAGGCGAAAAGGCCCCGGACATCGCCGCCTACGTGGAGTGCCTCCGCTCCCGCGTCCGCGAAAGCGGCCTCGCCGTCATGGTCGAACCCGGCCGCAGCATCGTCGGGCCGGCCGGCGTGCTGCTTACCCGCGTCCTCTATCGCAAGCGTAACGGCGCCAAGGAATTCATCGTGGTGGACGCGGCCATGAACGACCTCATCCGCCCCTCCCTCTACCGCGCGCATCACGAGATCGTCCCGCTGCGGCGCACTCCGCTGCCGCCCGTCAAAGCCGACGTCGTCGGCCCCGTGTGCGAAACCGGCGACTTCCTCGCCCGCGACCGCGAGATGCCCAACGCCATGCCCGGCGATTACCTCGCCGTCCGCACCGCCGGCGCTTACGGCTTCGTCCTCAGCTCCAATTACAACTCGCGGCCCCGCGCCCCCGAAGTGCTCGTCGAAGGCGACACCTGGCGCGTCATCCGCGAGCGCGAAGTATACGAAGACCTGATCCGCGGCGAAAGTCTGTAGCCCGCGCCGCTCCCCGTCCCGCCCGGCAGGCACCCCGCGCGATGGTTTACACTGCCCCTATGTCCGTGACGCTCAAAGCGCGCCTCTGCCTGATGATGTTCCTCAACTACGTGATCTGGGGGGCGTGGTACGTCACCATCACTACCTACCTCCAGGAAACCCTGCATTTCAGCGGCACCGAGGCCGGCGCCGTGTTCGGCACCGCGGCCCTGGCCAGCATGATCTCCCCGTTCTTCGTGGGCGTGATCGCGGACCGCTTCTTCGCCATGCAGAAGGTGCTCGCCTTCCTCAGCCTGGCCGGCGCGGTCCTGCTCTGGCTGGTCACCCGGGTCACCAGCTTCACCGGCGTCTACGCGGTCATGCTGGGCTACTGCCTCTGCTACTTCCCCACCATCGCGCTCACCAATTCGCTCACCCTGCACCAGCTCACCAACGCGGGCAACGAGTTCCCCTTCATCCGCATGTTCGCCACCCTCGGCTGGATCGCGATCGGCCAGACCATCGGCTACCTGCGCGTGGAGAATTCGTCCGCTCAGTTCCTGGTCGCCGCCGGCGCGTCCGTGGCCATGGCCGTCTACTGCCTCACCCTGCCCGACACCCCGCCCACCGGCAAGAGTCAGCAGGTCACGCTGCGCTCGGTCCTCGGGTTGGACGCCCTGGTGATGCTCAAGAAGCCCACCTACCTGGTCTTCGTGATCGCCAGTGTTCTGGCCTGCATCCCGCTCACCTTCTACTTCTCCTTCACCAACCGCTACCTCAACGAAATCGGCGTGGTCAACGCGGCCGGCAAAATGACCCTCGGCCAGGTGAGCGAGGTCGGGGTCATGTTGATCATGCCCTTCATCTTCCGACGCATCACCGTGCGCGGCGTGCTCATCCTCGGCCTGCTCTGCTGGAGCGCCCGCTACGGCCTGCTCGCCGCCGGCAATCCCGGCGCCGGTGTCTGGATGTTCTACGTCGCCATCCTGCTGCACGGCTTCTGCTTCGACTTCTTCTTCATGACCGGGCAACTCTACACCGACCAGGAAGCCCCCGCCCACCTGCGCGGCACCGCCCAGGGCTTCCTCACGTTCCTCACCTACGGCATCGGCATGTTCATCGGCTCCATGCTTTCCGGCGGCGTGCTGGACTTCTTCACCGACGCTTCCGGCCAGCACCGGTGGACCGCGTTCTGGCTCAGTTCCGCCGGCGGATCGTTCGTTATCCTGCTGCTGGTCGCGATCTTCTTCCGCACCAACGCCAGGGTGGAAACCAAGGGCGCCTGAGCGCTTAAACCGCCTTCGCCGCGAAGATCACCGTGTGCCCGTTCGGCTCGCTGACTCCGATCTCGCGCATGCCGTAGAACGTCACGCGCTCCGGCATCGCGATCGGATAGCCCTCCAGCCGCTGCCGCGCGTCCGCGAAATCTTCCACTTCGATGAATAGCACCGTGCCCCTGGTTTCGATGCCTTCCGGCGCGAACCGAGGCTCGTCGCGGCGCACGCTGGAAAGCGTCTGCATCATCAGTTCCGCCCCCTCGCGCGCCAGGATCGCAAAGCCGATGCGCTCGCCCTCCGGCACGTTGGTCACCATCGTGAAGCCCATGCGGTCCACCCAGAACGTCAGGGACTTCTCCACCTCATCCACGATCAGAACCGGCGTAATCTTCATGAATCGAGACTAACCCATTGCGCGCCTACAAAACCGGCGAATCGTTGCCCAGTAGCGCGCGCCGCACGATCTTGATCGGCGGGAAGCCCTGCTGGAGGAACGCATCGTGGAACGCCTGCAGGTTCAGCCGGCCCCCTTTGGCCTTCCGGTAATCCTCCCGCAGCTTCATGATTTCGAGCTTGCCCAGGGTGTAAACCAGGTACGTCGGGTCGCTCGTACCCCGCTTGGCCTCCTTCTCCGCCACCGGCGCCACCTGGTAGCCCTCCTTCACGAAGAAGTCCCGGGCTTCGTCCACCGTCATCTTCCCGGTGTGCATCTGGATTCCCACGATGAAGCGCGCGTCCCGCAGCAGCGCGTCCTGCAATTGCCCGAGCCGCAGACGCGGCTCGCCGTTGCCGTAGCCCTCGTCCAGCATCATCTGCTCCGTGTAGTGCGCCCAGCCTTCCGCGTTGGAACCGCACCCAAGCAGCTTGCGCACCTTGCTGTGCGCCCGCGCGATCCACACGAACTGCGTGTAGTGCCCCGGATAGACCTCGTGCACCGCCGTGCTGATGATGGTGCCGCGGTTGAATCCCTGCAGATACTCCTCAGTCTCCTTCGCGCTCCACGTCTTCTCCGGCAGCGTCACGTTGAAGAACGCTTCCTTGGCGATCTTCTCGAACGGTCCCGGCGTATCCATGGACGCGGTGGTCAACGCCCGCATAAACGGCGGCGTCTCTTCCACCATCGGCGGAATATCCGTCGGAATGGTGACGATCTTGTGCCGCTCGATGAATTCGCGCAGCCCGCTCAGCGTGTCCTTGAACGTCTCCAGCAGCTTGCCGGCCGAGGGATGATCCTGCTGCGCTTCGTCCAGGATCTGCCGCGCCGTTTCGCTGGGATCGATCTGCGCGGCCACCTTCTTGAACTCCGCCTGGTTCCGCCGCAGGTCCGCATACCCGATCTCCAGCAGCCGATCCAGCGGGATATCCACCATCTCGTCGTAGAGCAGTTTCTTGCGGTAGGCGTCGGCGCCGATTCGGAAATCGCCGTTCGAGCGCGGCAGCAGATCCTTGCGCAGGAATCCTTCGTAGGACTTCAGCGCGTCGATCACGCCCTGGTTGGCCTGCTGAAATTGCGCCATCAGTTCGCCGTCGTGCACGTCCTTGAACGCCGCCGGCACGTCGTTCTCAAAGAAGCTCACAATCCCCGGCAACTGCTCCAGCGCAACCTCGGTATAAATCCGCGGCGGATTCTTCAGGTTGGCGCGCGCCGCCTCGAAGATGCGCGGCGCCAGCCGTTCGCGCGCGATCGCCGCGCGCAGCCGCACCCCCAGCGGCGCGTAACTCCGGCTCATGATCACGAAAATCGCGTTGGAAACGCCGGAAGCGTAAATGTCCGGATTCTTCTCCCACGGGCGGATCGTCTCCAGCGTCAGCAGTTGTCCGCGAATCGAGGACAGCACCAGTTCGCGGTCAGCAGCCGCGGCCGCCGAGAGTCCCTGCGCGCCGAACCCTTCCACCTCCGGCAGCATCTTCTTGAGCGCCGCGATCTGCCCGTCGATCTCCTCGCGCGATCCCGAGGGCAGCAGCGCGTCGTACTGATGGAAACCCGCCGCCGTGCCGGACACCGGATCGTACCGGAAGACACACTCGTCGAAATACCGGTCCGCCACCTTGGCGAACTCCGCGTCGCGCTTTTGCGCGAAACAGCAAATCGCAACCAGTAACCACGGAAACACGCGCACCATACGGCCATTGTAGTGTAGGGCTCCGCGCGTCAGCCTGCCGCTACCCGGGATCGCTCTCCGCCGGAATCCAATGATCCGGCGTGCGCGCCACTCGCATCAGTTCGCCCGGGTCGAGCCAGTTCACGTGGCACTTCTCGCAACTGTCGATCACGATGTTGCCCGGCCCGCCGTAACGGTGCGCGTCCATGCCCTCGCCGCACTGCGGGCACGCAATGTGCCGGTCGAGCTCCCTCGCGTCCGGCGGCCGCGGAATCAGCCCGCGCGATCCCAGTTGCGCCCGCAGTTCGTCCGTCAGCCCGCCGAAAATCTCCATCGGGATCAGCATTCCCCGGCACCGGCCGCAGTAGAGAATCCGCGCGCCGCCGATGGCCGCGTGCATCAGCGGAACCGCGCACAGCGGACACGCCCCCGAAGCCGCTTCGCCGAACACCCGCACGCCCTCTTCGTTCTGCTCCGGGTAATAAACACCCCCGCAATAGCCGCACAGGCAGTGGTCCTGCTCCGGTTCCAGATGTAACGGCGCGCCGCAACTCGGACAATTCATGTAATCTCGTGCTTACCACGAGGCGCCCGCCGTTCGCAAACCGGCCTCGTTTGCTTGCCGCGGCCAACCTGTACGATAATCGCGCCGAGGGTTTTGGGAACACATATGGCGATCACCAAATTTTCAGGTAGCGCGCTCATCGCGAAATCGAAAGTGGACGAAACCATCCAGAAGATGCACGACGTGTGCAAGAAGCACCCGCCGCACACCATGGTCAAGGCCCCCGGCGATTCACAGCATCCCAAGGACATCAAGTGGATGCTCAAGAAGGGCAACAGCGAACTCTACAAAGGCTCCATGCCCATGACGGCGCACACCGTCGGGGACGGGAACAAGAACCTCATCGCCGCGATTTCGGCCATCAACAAGGCAATCGACTACCTCAACGATCTTGAGTAGTCTCGCCCCGATCCTGATCTTTGCCGCGACCTATCTGGTCCTCGCCGTCGGACGCCTGCCGTTCTTCCGCGTGGACCGCACCGGCGCGGCGATCATCGGGGCGGCCCTCATGCTCGCCTCCGGCACCCTGACCGCGCAGGAGGCCTACAACGCCATCAACTACGACACCATCATGCTGCTCTTCGGCATGATGATCGTCGTGGCCAACCTCCGCCTCTCCGGCTTCTTCACCGTCATCAGTGAATGGGTGGTCGAGCACGCGCACCGCCCCATCCTCCTGCTCGTCGGCATCGTCCTCGTCGCCGGCGTCTTCAGCGCGTTCTTCGTCAACGACACCATGTGCCTGGTGCTCACCCCGCTGGTGCTGGAGATCGCTACCAGCCTGCGCCGCCGCCCGGTTCCCTACCTGCTCGCAGTGGCCATGGCCAGCAATATCGGCAGCGTCGCCACCATCACCGGCAACCCGCAGAATATGATGATCGGGTCCTTCTCGCGCATCCCCTACCGCACGTTCGCCGCCTCGCTCGCGCCCGTCGCCGCCGCGGGCTTGCTGCTGACCGTCGCGGTGCTGGCGCTGCTCTACCGCGACGAGTTTCGCGCGTCGAACGAACTGCGCGCCCCCCACCGCGCCGTGCGGGTGAATCGCGTACTGCTCTGGAAGTCGGTCGCGGTCACGCTGGCGATGATTGTCTTCTTCTTCGCCGGATGGCCGGTGCCCGAGGTCGCCCTCATCGCCGGCGCGCTGCTTCTGATCACGCGCCGCGTCAAGCCGGAGAAGGTCTACCGCGAAATCGATTGGTCCCTGCTGGTCTTATTCGTCGGCCTCTTCATCGTCATCGCCGGGCTGGAAAAGACCGCCGTTGCGGCCGGCCTCTTCGACGCCGCCGCGCGCTTCCACCTGGAACGTACCGCGCCCATGAGCGCCTTCGCCGCCCTGCTCTCCAACCTGGTGAGCAACGTTCCCGCCATGCTCGTCTTCAAGGGCTTCGTGCCGCGCCTTCCCGATGCCGCGCACGCCTGGCTCACCCTCGCCATGTCCTCCACCCTCGCCGGCAACCTGACCATCCTCGGCTCGGTCGCCAACCTCATCGTCGTCGAGCGCGCGCGCCGCGAGGTGCGCATCACGTTCTGGGAATACGCCCGCGCCGGCGTCCCGCTCACCGTGCTCAGCCTCGCCGCCGGCGTATGGATCCTCGGTTAGCGGCCCGTGGGGTAAACTAACAATTTGTCCCCACAGCTTGCTCGCGCCGGAGCGTGGTTTCTCAACTCCGGGATTCAGGAATCGAACGGCGGCGTAGCCCGCTATCACCGTACCGACACGGGCCGGAACCTGCCCGTGTCCACCGAGATCACCGGGTACGCCCTCAGCGCCCTCGTCTACCTGCACGGCCGCTCCGGCGACCCGCGCTACCTCGACGCCGCCTGCCGCGCCGCGCGCTTCCTCACGCATCACGCCTGGGATCCGGCCGCGCGCGTCATGCCGTTTGAAATCGCGCCCGCCGCGTACGCCTATTTCTTCGACTGCGGCATCATCGTGCGCGGCCTGCTGGCCTACTGGCACGCCGCCAGCGACCAGGAAGCGCTCGATGTAGCGGTCGCCACCGGCGAATTCATGCTGCGCGATTTCGCCACCCCGCGCGACGGCTGCCACCCCATCCTCACCCTGCCCTCGCGCGCCCCGCTCGAGCGCGATCCTCTGCGCTGGTCGCGCGCCACCGGCTGCTACCAGTTGAAGTCCGCCATGGCGTGGTGGGACCTCTTCGAGACCACCGGCGACGAACGCTTTCGCGAACCCTACGAGCGCGTGCTCGAAGCCTCGCTCGCCACCTACCGCGATTTCCTCCCCGGCCATCCCGACCGCCTCAAGGTGATGGACCGCCTCCACGCCTTCAGCTATTTCCTCGAAGGGCTGCTCCCCCGCGCCCCGTTCGATGCCCGGTGCGCCGCCGCCCTCGCCGACGGCATCGCGCTCGTCGCCCATCACCTGCGCGACCTCGCCCCCGAATTCGCCCGCTCCGACGTTTTCGCACAACTGCTCCGCGCGCGCCTCTACGCCGGCCACTGCGGCGCCGTGCCCCTGGACCGCGCCGCCGCCGAATGGGAAGCCGCGCAGCTCGCCGGATTCCAGCGCGAAGACGGCGGCTACTGGTTCGGACGCAAAGCCGGAGAGTGGCTGCCGTTCTCCAACCCCGTCTCCACCGCCTTCGCCGCGCAGGCGCTCGAATCCTGGCACGGACACCTCGCGCCGCGCCAACTCCTCATCTAGCGTTGAACTCCCCAATCAAGCTCGCCTTCCTCAGCGGCACCCCGGAGCTCAACCGGGAACTCCTCCTCCGCATGCGCGCGCTCTATCCCGACCTGCCGCTGTGGGTGGTCAGCGATTTTCCTCCCGAGGATCCCGCCCTGCCCTGGATCCGCTATCGCGTCAGCCGCGGCTTCTTCGACAATCTCCGCTGCTGCCGCGAGGCGGTGCGCGGCCGCTCCATTCGTCTCGCCGCCGTGATGCTGGTGCCCAACGTGCCCTTCCGCGGCATGCGCGCCGTCGCGCTCGCGCTCTCCCCGCGCGGCTTCATCGCGTTCAACGAGCACCTGCAGCACTTCATGCTGCGCCCCGCGCAACTGCCCACCATCCTGCGGCACGCCTCCTGGCGCGCGAAGAACCTGGCGCGCTGGCTGCGCCGCCTGGATTGGCCGCGCCTGTTCCACTACTCCGCCGCCACCGTCGCCGGCTGGATGCGGCCGCGCCGTAACCCGCCCGTGGCCGCGCCCCCGCCGGCGCCGCGCGCGCCCGGCATCGCCGTGGTGATCCCCTCGCGCAACGGAAAAGAACTGCTGCAGACCCACCTGCCCGCCATTGCCGCGCAGAACCCCGCGCAAATCGTGATCGTGGACAACGGCTCCGACGACGGCACCGCGGAGTGGCTCGCCGCCGCCTACCCAGCGATCGAGATCGAGCGCTCCGCCGAGCCCCTCTCCTTCGCCCGCGCCGTCAACCGCGGCATCGCCCGCGCGCGCCATGCCCACGTCTGCCTCCTGAATAACGACATGCGGATCGAGCCCGGCTTCTTCGCCGCCCTGCTGCGCCCGTTCGAGCAGGTCCCGGACCTGTTCTGCTCCTCCGCACAGATTCAGTTTCCCCCCGGGCAGCGCCGCGAGGAGACCGGCAAGACCGTCTTCGCCCAACCGACGCCCGAGGATTTTCCGGTCCGCTGCGACCTGCCCCATCCCGGCGAAGACGGCACCTGGGTGCTCTACGGCAGCGGCGGCTGCTCGCTCTATGACGCCGCGAAACTGGCCGCCCTCGGTAACGTGGACGAGATCTACCAGCCCGCCTACGTGGAGGACCTCGACCTCGGCTATCGCGCCTGGCAACGCGGCTGGCCCAGCGTGTACGCCGCCGGCGCCGTCGTCGAGCACCGCCACCGCGCCACCACTTCGCGTTACTACAGCGACGCCGAACTGGAGCGGATCCTGGAGCGCAACTACCTCCGCTTCGTCGCCCGCTCGGTGAGCGACCCCGCGCTCTTCCGCCGCCTGTGGAAGCAGGCGCTCCGCCGCCTCTTCCTGCGCAGGGGACCTCTCCGCCTGGCCGCGCGCATCGCGCTCGAAGGCTGTCCTGCGCCGCGCCGGACCGAGCCCGAAGATTCCTTCCTCGCCCTCACCAACGGCAGCGTGAGCGTGTTCCCGGGACGCCCCGCCGCGAACCGGCCGCGCGTCGTGATCGCCAGCCCCTACGTGCCTTTCCCTCTTTCGCACGGAGGCGCCGTGCGCATGTACAACCTGATGCGCCGCGCCGCGGACGGCTTCGATCAGGTGCTGGTGGCTTTCACCGAAAGCCCCACTCCCCCGCCGCCCGAACTCACCGCCATCTTCGCCGCGATCGTGCTGGTGCACCGTCCCGGCACCCACGACGTGCCCGATACCGGCCGCCCCGAAGCCGTCGAAGAGTTTGCGTCGCCCGCCTTCCGCGCCGCACTGCGCCAGACCGTGCGCCAGTGGCGCCCCGCCGTCGCCCAACTCGAATTCACCCAGATGGCGCAGTACGCCGCCGATTGCGCTCCGGCACGCACCATCCTGGTGGAGCACGACATCACCTTCGACCTCGCCGCCCAGATGCTGCACCTTTCCGGCACGCCCGACCTGCGCCGCGAGCACGCCCGCTGGCGGCGCTTCGAGACCGCCGCGTGGCGCCAGGTGGACCGCGTCGCCGTGATGAGCGAAAGGGACCGCGCCATGGTCGAGGGCGCGCCCGCGATCGCCCTGCCCAACGGTGTCGACCCCGATCGCTTCCGTCCCGGCACGGATGCGCCCGAACCGCGCCGCATCCTCTTCATCGGCAGCTTCGCGCACCGCCCCAACGTGCTGGCGATCGAGTTCTTCGTCAACCAGGCGCTGCCGCGCCTGCGCGGCGCGCGTCTGCACATCATCGCCGGTGCCCGCCACCAGAGTTTCCCCGTGGCCGCGGACCTGCGCCTTCCGGAGATCGATCTCGAAGGCTTCGTCGCCGACGTGCGTCCCGCGTACCGCCGCGCCGCCGTCGTGGTGGCGCCGCTCATCGCCAGCGCCGGCACCAATATTAAGGTGCTGGAGGCGATGGCCATGGGCAAGGCTGTGGTCGGCACGCCCGCCGGCGTGAACGGGCTCGACCTCATCCCCGGCGAAGAATTCGTGCTCGCGCGCGACGCGGAGGAGATGGCGCGCGCAATCGAAGAACTCTTCTCCGACGCCGCTCGCCGCGCTTCCATCGAACGCGCCGCCCGCGCCCGCGTCGAATCGTCGTATAACTGGGACGTGGTCGCGCAATCCCAGGCGCGGCTGTACCGCGAACTCGGGGGAGATCGAACATGCTGACCGAATGCGAACTGCGCAGCCTGGAAGAGGACGGCTACCTGCTACTGCCCGGGCTCATGTCGCCGGACCTGTTGGCCGCCCTGCGCCGCCGCATCGACGACCTCTTCGAAGAAGAAGGTGCCAGTGCCGGCAGCGAGTTCAAACAGGAGCCCGGCGCGCGCCGCCTCGCCAACCTGGTCGACAAGGGCCGCGTCTTCGAGGAAGTCATCGTCACCCCGCGCGTGCTCGCCGCCGTGGAAGCCGTGCTCGGCCCTCGCTTCAAGCTGAGCAGCCTCAACGCGCGCTCCACCAATCCCCACAGCGAGGCCGATCAGCCGCTGCACGCCGATAGCGGCGCCATCGCCGACGAACTCGGCTACTCGGTCTGCAACTCCATCTGGATGCTCGACGATTTCACGCCGCACAACGGCGCCACCCGCATGGTGCCCGGCTCGCACCGCTGGCGCCGCCTGCCTGACCCGGAGTTCTACGCGCCCCATCCCGCGCAGCAACTCGTCCTCGGCCGCGCCGGCGACGTGGTGGTGATGAACGCGCACATGTGGCACGGCGGCACGGCCAACCGCACCTCCGCGCCGCGCCGCGCCATGCACGCCTATTACACGCGCTTCGACCAGCCGCAGCAACAGTATCAGAAGCGGCTGCTCTCCGCCGAAGTGCGGGCGCGCCTGGCCCCCGAAACGCGCCAGATCCTGGCCCTCGACGATCCGCTCAACGACGAGCTCAGCGCCACCGGCAGCGGCAAGAGCGGCTTCATGAAGTAGGGATTCACCCTTTCGGAGCCGCGAGCGTAAGCGAGCGCTGTGTCCCTTTGCCCTCACCCTTCACGCACAGGACCCGGCCGCGGCGTGAACTGCTACTCCTGGGATTCACCCCTCTCGGAGCCGCGAGCGTAAGCGAGCGCTGTGTCCCCCCGGATCTGCTAAGCACCCGGCCCTATTCACCGTCCCCACCGCGGGCGTAGACTACGGGCATGCGGGCGATCACCCTGTTTCTCCTTGCCCTCACCCTCCACGCACAGGACCCCGGCCGAGGCGTGAACTTCTACTCCTACGAAAAAGAGAAGGCGCTCGGCGCGCAACTCGCGGCCGAATACCGCCGCGGCGCCACCGTCATCGATAGCCCCGAATTGCTTCGCCGCATCGACGCCCTCGGCGCCGCGCTGGTGCCCGCCAGCAGCCACTTCACGTATACCTTCGCGCTGGTCGCCGCCGATGACACCGCGCTGCACGAACCCGTCGCGCTCCCCGGCGGCTACATCTTCGTCCCCTCCGCCCTCATCCTCGCCGCGCGCGACATCGACGAACTCGCCGGCATGATGGCGCACGCCATCGCCCACGTCGAAGCCCGCCACGGCACCAAGGCAGCGACCAAAGGTGAACTCGCCAACCAGGCGGCCGTCCCGCTCGTCTTCATGGGCGGCTGGACCGGATACGCCGTCCGTCAAAACGCCGCGCTCACCGTCCCGCTCGGTAGGCTGCAATCGGTCCGCGCCTGGGAACTCGATGCCGATTCGCTCGGCGCGCGCCTCATGGCCGCCGCCGGATACGCGCCCGCGCGCCTGGCCGATTACATCGCGCGCACCCAGCCCGCGGACGCCGATCCGCCCGATGCGCGCTCGCCCTTGCCGCCTCGCGCCGCGCGCGTCTCCGCCCTGCGCGCCCTGCCCGCCCCCGCCGCGCCGCCCGCGAACCCGCCCAGCCTCGCCGAAATGCAGGACCTGGCGCGCCGCGTGCTTCCCGATGCCGCGAAAGCCCCGCCGCGTCTGGCAAGATAGTAAGTACGGGATGGAAAATACCAAAATTGTAGCGACCCTCGGACCCGCCTTGGACGCCCCCGGTGTCCTCGGTCAGATGATTGATGCCGGCGTGGATGTCTTTCGCCTCAACGCCTCGCACGGCTCGCAGGACGACCACGCCGCCCGCATCGATGCCGTACGCGCCGCCGCGCGCGAAGCCCGCGCCCACATCGGAATTCTGCTCGACCTCCAGGGCCCCAAGATCCGGCTCGGCGCCTTCGAAAACGGCGGATGCACCCTCGCCGCCGGCCGCGAATTCACCATCACCACGGAAAGAGTGCTCGGCACCTGCGAACGCGCCTCCACCGGCTACGCGCATTTCGCCCGCGACCTGCAGCCGGGCGACCGCATCCTGCTGGCCGACGGCGCCATCGAACTGCGCGCGGTCTCCACCGACGGCACCAGCGTCCGCACCGAAGTCGTCACCGGCGGGCCCATCAGCGACCACAAGGGAATCAACCTCCCCGGCGTGAGAGTGAGCATTCCCTCGCTCACCGAAAAGGATCTCGCCGACCTCCACTTCGGCCTCAACGCCGGCGTCGATATGGTCGCGCTCTCCTTCGTGCGTGGCGCCGGGGACGTGCAACAACTGCGCGACCGCCTCGGCGGACGCCCCGTCCTGATCGTCTCCAAAATCGAAAAGCCCGAAGCCTGGGATCACATCGAGCCGATTCTCGACGTGACCGACGGCGTCATGGTCGCGCGCGGCGATCTCGGCGTCGAAACCTCGCTCGAGCGCGTGCCCCGCATCCAGAAATCCATCATCCGGCGCGCGCGTCACAAGGCGAAATTCGTCATCACCGCCACCCAGATGCTGGAGTCGATGATCGAACACTCCACCCCCACCCGCGCCGAAGTCAGCGACGTCTTCAACGCCATCTACGACGGCACCGACGCCGTCATGCTCTCCGCCGAAACCAGCGTCGGCAAGTACCCCGTGGAGGCCGTGAAGGTCATGGCCCGCATCGCCCGCGAGGCCGAAGGTTCCCTCCGCCGCAAGGGATTTCAGGACCTGCCGCACTTCCCCGAACCCACCACCGCCGAAGTGCTGGCCGATGCCGCGCACCATGCCGCACGCGAATCCGGCGCCAAGGCCATCGTGGTCTTCACTTCCCGCGGCTCCAGCGCCCGGCTGATCTCGCGCTACCGCCCGCCTGTGGCCATCTTCGCCATCACTCCCCACGACACCACCGCCCGCCAACTCTGCGTCAGCTACGGCGCCATCCCCATGCTCGCCCCGGACGTCTCCAGCACCGACGAAATGCTCGATCAGTTGGACCGCGTGCTCGTGGGCGGCGGCTACATGAAACGCGGCGAACTCGTGGTCTTCGTCGCCGGCCAGCCGGTGGGCCGCCCCGGCACCACCAACCTGATGAAGCTACACCGCATCGGCGGAGACTAGCCGGAACAATCCGGCGGGCTTTTGCGTTCTGCTAAGAAGGACGCCCCCGGCGCGTCCTGTCATAATACGGTTTCGCTATGGCGCAAAGCTCGTTTCTTCAGCGTCCGGCTGTCCTGCTGGTGCTCGCGCTGGCATCGGTCTCCGGCGTCGTCACTCTCCTCGGCCACTTCGCGGGCGGCACCTCGCGGCAGCAGAAGCGCGTCCCTCTACCCGGCGGCGTCGCCGTGCAGTCCTATCCCGCGCTCTCTCCGGACGGCAAACGGCTGGCCTACAGCGCGCGCGAAGGCGGCGCCTCCGGCGCCTGGCATGTCTTCGTGCGCGCGCTGCCTTCCGGTACGCCGCTCGCACTTACCCGCGGCGAGGAGAGCGACATCGCGCCGGTGTGGTCCCCCGACGGCGCCACCCTCGCCTTCCAGCGCATCGGCGAGGACAAGGTCGAGTATTTCGTGATCCCCGCCGATGGCGGCGCCGAACGCAAGGCCGCCGAGTTCCCCGGCGCGCCCGAAAGCGATCGCCCGCAACCCGCCGTGGCGTGGACCGCCGACGGTGCCGGCCTCGTCGTCGTGCGCATGGCGGAGGAGCAGCCCCCCTCTCTCGCCCTGGTCACGCTGGCCACGGGAAAGGTCGAGTCCATCACCAAACCGCCCGCCTCTTCCGCCGGAGATTCCACCCCCGCCGTCTCTCCCGCCGGCGACACTCTGGCCTTCGTGCGCGCCACCAGCGACGACCGCGGCGATATCTGGACCTGCGATCTCAAAGGCGCGAACCTGCGCCGCGTCACCTTCGACGATCACGGCGTGCGCGGCATCGCCTGGACCCGCGACGGCAGCGACCTGGTCTACTCCGCCAATCGCGGCCGCGGCTGGCAGGTGTGGCGCGTTCCCGCCGCCGGCGGCAGCCAGCGCGAGATCGCCATCGCCGGCGACCGCGCCTCCTATCCCACCCTCGCCAGGAACACTCTGGTATTTACCGATAGCCCCGAGACCTCGATCATCTGGCGCGCGGCGCTCACCGCTTCCGGCACCTCCGGAGAGCAGCCGCTGATCCGCTCCAACGGCCGCGAGAGCGCGCCCGCGTACTCGCCCGACGGTACCCGCATCGCCACCCTCTCCGCCGAGTCCGGCGCCGAGGAGATCTTCCTGCAGGATGCCGATGGCGCCAACCGCGTGCAACTGACCCGCATGAACCGGCCGCGCCTGGAGCGCCCGCGCTGGTCTCCCGATGGCAAGTGGCTGATCTTCTCGGCCGCCTCGGAACAGGGCTGGGCCGTCTACATCATCGGCACCGTGCCCGGCGCGCAGCCCGCGCGCGTGGTCCCGCAGGCCGGCGAACCCTCCTTCTCCCGCGATGGCAACAGCATCTACTACGTGTCGCGCGGCGAAATCTGGAAGGCCGCCACCAACGGCTCCCACGCGAAGGATCTCGTGCCCTCGGGCGGATCTACGCCGGTCGAGAGCGCGGACGGCAAGTGGCTCCTCTTCCGCTCTCACCGCGGCATCTACCGCGTTTCCCCCGAAGGCGGCGAACCCGAAGAGTTCATCGTCCCCGACCAGGACATGTTCTGGACCGGCATCCAGGCCGTGAAAACCGGCGTCTACTACCCGGTCTGGGAACGCAGCGTGCGCGGCATGGGAGTGGTCTTCTTCGATTACGCGACCAAGAAGAACACCGTCGTGCTGCGGTCGCGCGGCCTCGATCGCTCCAGCGGCTCCTTCAACATTTCACCGGACGGCAAGTACATCGTCTACGCCAAGGTGGACCGCGACCAGACCAGCCTGGTCCTCATCGAAAACTTACGCTAAACACCAGGTACCGCAGGCCTCCCGACCGTACCGTCGGCCTCCGGCCGACCTTTGGACCCAACCGAACTCCCCCCCGCGCCAGCGCACGCCCCCCCATCAATTCTCCGTCGGAACCCGCTCAATACGGTCGATCACCAGGTACTGGACCAGCACATCCCGGCGCTCCATTCTCAGCCCCAGCGACTCCCGAACCGCCGTGAGAAGATCAGCCTCGGACCGGACCGGACTGTCCGCGCCCGGTGGTGTGGCCGCTGAAGCCGGGTTCGCCCAGGTGAGATCGATATCGTACTTCCCCGCGAGTCCCGTAAGATCCTGCACCGGACCGTATCCCTTGGTCGAAAGATTCGCCGCCAGCGTTGCCATCGTCATGGCGCCTTTCAGCCGGCCAACCGGCGACAGCCCGCTGCTATACAGCATCATGCCTTTCTCGCGGCCCATGAAATTGCCGTTCGGATCGTCCGCCTTGAATTTCGGCCCGCCCTTATCCACCACCAGCACAAAGCCGGAACGCCGCCGCTCCTCCTTGCGCGCGGCGAGTCGAAACCGTTCCGTCAGCAACGCCTGAAGCATGGCGGGGACCTGCTCGCGCGTCGCGCCTTCCGGTATCTTGGCCGAAATGTCGAAGCAGTCCGTCTCCAGCCACGGCGGTCCCTCGATCTGCTCCATCTTCACTTTGAATGCTTCCATCAACACCGGTTTAAGAGGCATCCCTCTTAAAGCCACGGACCCGGGGTCGATGGAGCCGCCCCCTCCGCACCGGTCCGTCCGCTTCACCGACGCCACTTCGAACTTCGGCTCGACGGAAATGTTTTGGCCATGCACAGCAAGCACCAACGGCAGAGCCGCGAAGAAGATCTTCATGGTGCGACCTCCAACCAACATCATAGGCGCGAAACGTCCCGTCCGCGTGGAGTCGCCGATTCGCGCGCGCGGGCACCGCCGGGAAGGCTCACGAGACCAAAATTCAAACATCTTGACAAACGATTGCAAATCGGCCATTCTTCGGTTATCGCTGATTCAGCCGCGCGTGCCCTGTTGCGTATTCCCGGGCGCGCGGCGGGTCGAAAGAAGAGGTCCGTCCTAATGCGAAGTCCACGTGGATTCCTCCCCGCTCCGTTAGCCCTCGCCCTCCTCGGCGCCATCTTTTCCGCCGGCGCATTCGCGCAACAAACCACCGGCAGCATCCTCGGCAGCGTGATCGATGCCCAGGGCGGCGCCGTCGTCGGCGCCCCGGTGGAAGTCCGCAACACCGACACCGGCCTGAGCCGGTCCACCTCCACCAACGATCACGGCGAATACCGCGTCGATTTCCTTCCGCCCGGCACTTATGAAATCGGCGTCAAGGCCGCCGGCTTCCGCGCCTTCCGCCAGACCGGCGTCTCGCTCGCCGTCGGGCAGTTCGCCCGCGTCGATGCCCACGTCGAAATCGGCGAGACCACCAACACCATCACCGTCGAGGGCGGGGCCCCGCTGGTCAACACCACCGACGCCACAGTCGGCCAGACCGTCGATACCCAGCAGATCACCACCCTCCCCATCGTCAACCGCTCCGTCTACTCCCTGCTCAACCTCACGCCCGGCGTGCAGAACACCAGCACCGCCATCACCCTCGGCTTCCCCGCTCAGCGCACGTTCATCAACGGCGGCTCCGACGCCACCATGGGCTCGGTCAATTACTATCTCGATGGCGGCAGCAACGTCTCCTCGCTGCGCAACACCGGCAACACTCCGCCCAACCCGGATGCCGTGCAGGAGTTCCGCGTCGAGACCAACAACTACTCGGCCGAATACGGGCGCTTCGGCAACGGCGTCATCAACGTCATCACCCGCTCCGGCACCAACCAGTTGCACGGGTCGCTCTTCGAATTCCTGCGCAATACCGATCTCAACGCCAACACCTACAACGCCCTCTCCAAGCCGCCGCTGCACCGCAACCAGTTCGGCGGCAGTTTCGGCGGCCCCATCATCCGCAATAAGACCTTCTTCTTCGGTACTTACTCCGGCCTCCGCCAGCAGACCACCACCTTCCTCAGTTCCGCCGTGGTCCCCACCGCCGCGCAGCGCTCCGGCGATTTCTCCGCCATCGCCAAGGCCATCGTCGATCCCACAACCGGCCAGCCCTTCCCCGGCAATGCGATCCCGGTTTCGCGCATGGATCCCACCGCCCTGAACATCATGAATAAGCACCTGCCGCTGGCCAACTTCACCAACAACACGTTCCAGGGCCAGGTGCCCAGCCCGTATAACACCGACGAATTCCTCATTAAACTCGATCACTCCGTCACCGATTCGCAGCGTCTGTCCGCCAGTTACTACACCACCGCCGGAACCAATACCATCTCTCCCGGCGGTAACCTGCCCTGGTCCACGCAGACCTTCAACTGGCGGCAGCAGAACGCCAACATGCAGTACACCTGGACCATGAGCCCCGCCCTCGTCAACCAGACCTGGCTGAGTTACACCCGCTACTTCGGCGGGCGCCTCAACCTGCCCGCCATTTCCCTGCACGACCTGGGCAGCGACTTCAACATTCAGGGTCCCCCCAACCTGCCGCAAATCGCCGTCACCGGATACTTCACCTTCGGCCAGTCCATCTCCGGACCCGTCGCCGGCGACAACGTCTACAGCATCCGCAACGTCACCAGTTATACTCGCGGGCGCCACACAATCCGCTTCGGCGGCGAACTCAGCCTCTCCAAGGACATCCAGCAGACCCTGCTCAACAACTACGGCACCTTCAGCTTCACCGGCGCCAAGACCGGCCCCAAAACCAACCAGGGCGATGGCTTCGCCGACTTCCTCCTCGGCCTTCCCGTCACCATGAACCAGGACGCGCCCGAGACCGCCCTCTACAACTTCTGGCAGACCGGCATCTTCGTCCAGGACGACGTCAAACTTCTGCCCCGCCTCACCGTCAACCTCGGCCTGCGGTATGACCTGCAAACGCCGCCCACCGACCCGCAGAATCGCGAGCAGACTTTCGTGCCCGGCGCCCAGTCGCAGGTGCTCCCCGGCGCGCCCGCCGGCGTGCTCGTCGTCGGTGACCCCGGTGTCGCGCGCGGCGTCGTCACCATGCGCAAGAATCACGTCTCCCCCCGCATCGGCCTCGCCTGGGATCCTTTCGGAGATGGCAAGACTTCCATTCGCGCCGGCGGCGGCATCTTCTACGGCAGCGTCTCCGGCAACGGCTGGGGCACCGTCGAAAATTCGCAGCCCTTCGCCGTGCGCCAGCAGTTCGCCAGCCCGGCTTCCCTCACCCATCCCTACGCCAATCTCCCCGGCGGCGTGTCGCCCTTCCCCTACGTGTACACGCCCGCGACCGCGCGCTTCATCCTGCCCGCCGGTCTGCTCCCCATCGACCTCAACTTCCTCTGGCCGCGTAGCTACCAGTTCAACTTCACCATTCAGCGGCAGGTACTCAAGGACCTCAGCGTCTCTGCGGGCTACGTCGGCACCCTCAGCCACCACCTCGCGTTTTCGCCCGACATCAATTACCCCTTCTATACCGCCAACGCGACCAGTTCCAACTACAACAGCCGCCGCCCCTACGGAAACGGCCAGCTTTCCACCATCAACCTCATGCAGTCCAACGGGACCGCCTCCTACCACGCGCTGCAACTCAACATGAAGAAGTCGATGGCCCGCCACTTCAGCCTGACCGCGTTCTATACCTTCAGCAAATCCCTCGCCAGCGCGCAGATGGACGGCCAGAGCACCAACGGCGGCGCCCAGGACTTCCGCAATCTCGCCCTCGAACACGGCCGCAGCGATTACGACCAGCGCCACAACTTCGTGGCCGCCCTCATCTGGGACGTCAGTTACTATCGCGGCTCCAACCAGGCGATACGCTGGCTATTCAACGGCTGGACCGTCTCTCCCATCGTCAACCTCGGCAGCGGCCTGCCTTTCACCGTGACCACCGGCAAGGACAACAACTACGACGGCCAGAGCAACGATCGCGCGAATCTGATCGGCAATCCGTACCTCGATCCCAACCGCAGCCGCGCAGCCGTCGCGGCGGAATGGTTCAACATCGCTGCCTTCGGTCCCAACCCCATCGGTACCGACGGCACCTCCGCCCGCAACCTGCTCGATGGCCCCGGCTTCCGCAATATCGACATGGGGCTGTTCCGCGATTTCACCATCCACGAGCGCATGAAGATGCAGTTCCGCGCCGAGTTCACCAACTTCTTCAACATGGTGAGCCTCAACGCCCCCAACGCCGCGCTCAGCTCCTCGAGCTTCGGCAGGATTACCAGCGCCCGCGAAATGCGCCAGCTCCAGCTCGGCCTCCGCCTCGCCTGGTAGCGCGGGCCTCCCGGCCTGCCCACATCTCAAATATTGTCCTTGACAATATTCGTTGTACACGACTATTATGAAGACGTGGCAGCCAGAGTAACCAGCCAAATCGAGGAGGAAGCGACGCTGGCCGTGGTCCGCAAAGCCGACCAGCTCATGCAGCGCATCTCGGACCTGCTCAAGCCCTACGGTCTCTCCCCGACGCAGTACAACGTCCTGCGCATCCTGCGCGGCGCCGGTAAGGACGGCGCCAGTTGCAAGGACATCGGCAGCCGCCTGATCGCCCGCGATCCCGACGTCACCCGCCTCATGGACCGTCTGGAAAAGCGCGGCATCCTCACCCGCGACCGCGCCAGGGAGGACCGCCGCGTCGTTGCCCACCGGCTCACCGAAGAAGGTCTCGCGTTGGTCAACGAACTGGACCGCCCGGTACGTGAACTGCACCGCAAAACCATGCGTGGCATCGACCCGGCGAAACTCGAAACCCTGATTTCGATCCTGGAAGAGATCCGGATCGAAGCGTGATTTTTAGCACCTATATTTGTTCTAAACGACTATTTGATAAGGAGCTACTTCCATGATCGCCTACAACATCGATCCTTCCCACTCCACGGCCGATTTCAAGGTCCGCCACCTGATGATCGCCAACGTCCGCGGCGAGTTCTCCAAGGTCAGCGGCACGGTCGCGTTCGACCCCGAAACCCCGGCCAACTCCAAGGTGGAGGCCCGCATCGACGTCAACAGCCTCCAGACCCGCGAAGAGCAGCGCGACGCCCACCTCAAGAGCGCCGACTTCTTTGACGTGGAGAAATATCCCGAGATCACCTTCGTTTCGAAGAAGGTCGTCAGGACCGGCGACGAAGAGTACAAACTCACCGGCGACCTGACCATCCACGGCGTCACCAAAGAGGTCGTCCTCGAAGTCGAAGGTCCCGGACCCGAAGTCAAGGACCCCTGGGGCAACCTCAAGACCGGCGCCTCGGCCAAAACCAAAATCAACCGCAAGGACTTCGGCCTGGTGTGGAACGTAGCCCTCGAAACCGGCGGCGTCCTCGTCGGCGACGACGTGAACATCCAACTCGACCTCGAACTCGTCCGCGCGTGATCAGTATCGCTCCCAGGGCGCGCGCGTGAAGCCGGGCGCTGCCTCGCGCCCGAAGCGCAGCGGCGGCAGGCCGGTTTCATACGCTCCGATGTCGGGCGCGGCGCCCGTGAACTCATCGTTGAAGCCGGGCAGCCGCACGCCCTTGTCGATCGCCGGATTCGGCGCGTCCACCACCGGGTCCGTGATCGCCACCCGCTTCCCGTTGCGCTCGGATTCCACCCGCCCCCACTGGATCTTCTTCACGGTGGGGGCGAGGAACCACTGCCTCTCCCCGTCCGGCAGAAACATCGACTGCACAAATCCACCGCCCAGGTAGCCGCCCGTCAGATCGTTGCGGAAATCGTTGCCCGGCTCGCCGGAGTCCTTCGGGTACGTCTGTCCGCGCGCGTAGAAAATGTTGTTGCGCGTCACCGCGTGATGCAGTTCGTGCCCGCTGAATACGTCCAGCGCGCCATTGGGCTGCAGCGCCGTGTTGTGGAAGATGAACCGGTAGCCCAGCCCCGTCGAGACCTTCTCCCCGTTGATCTCGATGTAGTTCATCCCGGTCTTGATCATGTAGCCGCCGGTGTGGTCCTGGTGCGAAATGCGGCTCTCCCCGAACACGTTGCGGAAAATGTATATCGGTCCCATTGAGGTCGCCGCGGTGGCGATGTGGACGAACGTGTGGTGGATGTAGTTGCTCCAGATCCTCACGTTGCGGTTGGCGCCCTCGCTTTCGATGGCATCGTCCCAGCAGTTGGAAATCTCGTTGCCGTAGATGTCGGAATCGCAGCACGGGCTGCCCTGAAAACTGAAATTGGAAGCGCCCCCGATGCCGTCGTTGAAGCCGTGATCTTCCGTCGAGCGGATCGTGTTGTACCGGATCACGTTGCCGCCGCGCGAATTGATCAGCGAGATGCCCTGCGGCCCATCGGGATGGCCGCTCTCCCAGTCGTTGGCGCCGCTGCGCGGATACTCGATCAGGTTCCGCTGGATCACCAGCCGCCCGGCCCCCTCCTCGGCATACACCCCGCTGTCCTGCCCGGTCACCACGCCCCACGACCGCGCCCCGCCCATGCGTCCCCATCCCGTGATGTGGCAGTCCTCGACCACCACATGTTGCACGCCGCGGCGGATCAGCACCCCGTGAATCCCCGCGTTGCGCAGGTCCAGCCCTCGCAAAATCACGTAATCGGCCTCCACCACGATGTTGTAGTCGGAGAGATTGAAGACGTCGCTGACGAAGCGCGTGCCCGGAGCCGGCGTCACCAGGTGCCACGCGGATTCGCTGCCTGCCTCGCGCACGTAAACCGTCCGATCGGTGACGCCGCCGGGCAACAACGTCGTGCGGCCCACCGGGAACTCCTCGCTCATCGTGCGCGCTTCCACCGTGGCCTGATGCGCTCCGGCATCGAGCGTGATCTCGTACGCGGTGTCCGGCTTCAACCCCACCAGCGAGCCGCGGTACTGGTGCTCGCGCGCGTCGTACACCAGCGGGTATCCCTGCCGCCACTCCCTGGCGCCCGCGGCGCGATAGCGCACCGTGCACGAGGCCGACGGCGCGGCCTGGTTGTAATAGAGTCCAAGGCTCTCGAAGGTCGCCACAGCCCACGCTTCGGGCGCGGCGGATTGCGCGGCAAGCGGCAATGCAGCGAGCAATAGAAAGAGGGTTCGGGGCATGGCAGACAAGAGTGTATCGCCGCGCTATAGTTGCTGGCGATGGGCGAAGACTTAAAACCGAACGCGTTCCTCGGACGCACCCTCGCGCCGTCCGACGACGAACTGAGCGCCGCTCTCGGTCCGACGCGCCCGTTGTGGGATCAACTCAAGGCCGCGCTCGCGGCTGGTTTCGGACTCAACGAATTCGAGTGGCACAGTTACTCGCCGAAGTACGGCTGGTCCGTGCGGGTGAGGAAAGGCAAGCGCAACATTCTGTACCTCGTGCCCTGCGCGGGAAGCTTTCGCGCCGCGTTCATCCTCGGCGGTAAGGCGGTGCAGGCGGCGCGCGACACCAAAGTCTCCGCGCGCGTGCTGCGCCTGATCGAGAAAGGCAAGCAGTATCCGGAAGGGAGAGGGGTGCAGTTCGACGTCAGATCGGCGCGCGATCTGGCGCCGGTCGAAGCGCTCACGCGGCTGAAACTGGCATTCTGATATATCTGCTTCGTACGCAATGAAGACAAGCTGATATATCAGCTTTTTATCAGGGCAGGTAGAAGACTTCCTTGCACATGGCGAAGCGCTCGCCGGGCTGGTGTCCGGGGACGGCTTCGAAGAGGCGGCTCATGAACTCCTGCCAGCGTTGGTTGACGGGATCCTTCGCGAGTTCGTCCCAGGCGCGGTCGAAGTCGGCGCAGCGCAGCACCAGGGTCAGGTCCTGTCCGCGGCGGAAGATCGAGTAGTCGTGGATGCCGACCTCTTTGAGTTTGGCCAGCAACTCGGGCCACACTCGCGTGTGCTCGCGTTCGTACTCTTCGATGCAGTCGGCCTTGATGCGCAGGTTGAAAGCGTAGCGCGGCAAGTGCGTCCATTCGGATACGCTTGCCCCATTGGTCTTTGCCAGTGTCTCCATTCGGTAATGCCCACCCCTGGAAGTGATTATCATCTCCGTTCCGGGCGGTGCGCGTCAAACCCTTGCTGAATCGTTTCAATGCGTTTCATATACCAGAACATCCGCCGCCCCGCACGTCCGCTGGAAGTGGCGCAGTTAGCGGTATTTAGGACTGGAAACCGATGAAAGCAGGCAATCTCGCTCAGACCGCCGCGGCGCGACGGTGTTTTTCTTTCTGAAACTCCGGCCGCGCGCGTGGAAAGCGGTGGCGGAGCGTTGGGAAAGGGCCTAACATGGTCAGCAAATGTCATTCCCGATCTGTAGGTTTGGTGCGCCGCTGCTGCTCGCGGCCGGCCTGGCGTTGGCCGCCGACCCGGCGAGTCTGAATCAACTGCGACAGGGCTTCGAACGCCCGCCGGACAGCGCGCGCATGATGGTGCGCTGGTGGTGGTTCGGCCCGGCGGTGACCCGGACCGAACTCGAGACCGAGATGCGCACCATGAAGCAGGGCGGCATCGGCGGCTTCGAGGTGCAGCCCACGTATCCGCTGGAACTGGACAACGCGGCGAAGGGGATTCGCAACCTGCCGTACATGTCGAAGGAGTTCCTCGACATGGTGACGTTCACGGGCCAGAAGGCGCGCGAGATCGGGCTGCGGATGGACCTCACGCTGGGCAGCGGGTGGCCGTTCGGCGGTCCGCACATCACGCAGGCGCTGGCCTCGCCGCGACTGCGAGTGGCGACGGACCCGGCACTGCGCGAGGGTGAAAAACTGATCGCGGTCTTTCAGAAAGGCAAGCTGGTGGAGAAGCCCGACCCTTCGGCGGGACCGGCCGAGTACTTCATTTCGAGTTTCACGCGGCAGATGGTGAAGCGCGCCGCGGTGGGCGCCGAAGGGTTCGTGTTGGATCACTACGATCGCGCGGCGATCGAGCAGCACTTCAAATACGTCGGCGAACCGCTGCTCAAAGCGCTGGCGAAGACGCCGCCGTACGCAATCTTCAGCGATTCGCTGGAAGTCTACGGCTCGGACTGGGCGCCGGATTTTCTCAGCGAGTTCCAGAAACGGCGCGGCTACGATCTGAAGCCGCTGCTGCCGGCGCTGGCCGGCGACATCGGTCCGGATACCGGCGCCATCCGCCACGATTGGGGACTGACCCTGAGCGAACTCTGCGAGGACAATTACCTGAAGGTCATCACGGCGTGGGCGAAGCAGCACAACACGCAGTTCCGTTCGCAGACGTACGGCATCCCGCCGGTGCGGCTTTCGAGCGAACGGCTGGTGGACCTGGCCGAGGGCGAGGGCGCGCAGTGGCGCCACTTCTCCACGACGCGCTGGGCCACGTCGGCAAACCATCTCTACGGGCGCAACATCACCTCCACGGAGACGTGGACGTGGCTGCACTCGCCGGTATTCCGTGCCACGCCGCTGGATGTGAAGGCCGAAGCCGACGTGCACTTTCTGCAAGGCGTGAACCAGCTTGTGGCGCACGGCTGGCCGTATTCGCCGCCGGAAGCGGGCGAGCCGGGCTGGCGCTTCTACGCCTCGGCGGTGTTCAACAATCACAACCCGTGGTGGATCGTGATGCCGGACATCACCACCTACATCCAGCGGATCAGTTGGATGCTGCGCCAGGGTAAGCCGGTGGAAGACGTGGCGGTGTACCTGCCGGAAGCCGACGCGATGGCGCACTTCACACTGGGGCGCGACAGCGTGAACCAGGCGATGGAAGGGCTGCTCGGGCCGGAACTGGTCCCGGCGATCCTGGACGCCGGGTATAACTTCGACTTCATCGACGACGGGGCGATCGATCAGGTGGGGATCCCGTACCGCATTCTGGTGGTGCCGAACGTGGAGCGGATTCCGCTGACCACGATGCAGAAGATCGACGCGTATGCGGCCAAGGGCGGGCACGTGATTTTCACGCGGCGCATGCCATCGCTGGCGCCGGGGCTCAAGGAAGCGGGCGACGCGGCGAAGATCCAGGCGATCGCCGGGAGGTATCGCGCGATCGGACAAGGCGCGCTGGCGGAGGCTCTGCACGCGGCGCTGCCGCCGGACGCGACGGTGCCGGTGGGCGTGGGTGTGGTCCATCGCTCGCTGCCCTACGCCGAAGTGTACTTCCTGGCGAACACGACGAATCAGCCCGCGCGCGGCGCGGCGAGTTTCCGGGTGCAGAACCTGGAGCCGGCATGGTGGGATCCGTACACCGGCAAGGTCACGCGCGCGGACCTGAACCTGGCACTGGCGCCTTACGAATCCCGCGTGCTCGTGTTTTCGAAGGAGAAAGCTCCGGCGGCGCCGGCGAGTTCGCGGAGCGTATCCGAGGACCTGAGCGGCGGGTGGACCATCACCTTCCCAGGCGCGCAGCCGGCGCCGATGGAGAAACTGCGCTCGTGGACCGACGACGAGGCGCGCAAGTACTACTCGGGCACGGCGACGTACGAGCGCAAGTTCAACGCGCCGGAATCAGTGGTAAAGGCGGCACGGCTGGTGATCGACTTCGGCGAGGGGACTCCGGTGGATCCGAACTCCACGCGGCGCGCGCCGAACGGGATGCGCGCGTGGATGGAGAGCCCGGTGCGCGAAGCGGCGCAGGTGTACGTGAACGGCCGTCTCGCGGGCGCGGTGTGGAAGCCGCCGTACCAGGTAGAGGTGACGGGGCTGCTCAAGGCCGGCGAGAACTCGATCCGGGTTGTGGTGGCGAACACGGCGCTGAACCTGCTGGCCAAGGGTCCGCTGCCGGACTACAAGGAACTGATCGCGAAGTACGGCGACCGCTTCCAGGCGCAGGACATGCAGAGTGTGCAGGCGCTGCCCAGCGGGATGATGGGGCCTGTGAAGCTGGAATCGCGCTGAAGCCGCACCAACACTGACTCATGGGCGGCCTTCAACTTTCTTCCTTCGGCCTGCTGCTGGCCGCCGCGATGTCGGTGACGAACGTGCTCACCGACGTATGGCGCAAGCGCGCGCTGGACAAGCGCGACCTGTTTCCGGTGACGTTCTGGATGCGGGTGGCGGTGGCGGTGCTGTTCGTCGCCATCGAACTGGCGCGGATGGCGAGCGGCACTCCACTGGCGATTCGCGACACCGGTCCGCTGTTCGGACTGGTGCAACTGGCGCCGCTGCCCACGTTCCTTGCGTACCTGGTAATCGACGTGGCGCTGATCACGGTGGTGATGTGGCTGTATTTTCGCGCGCTACAGATCTCGCCGCTTTCGATGTGCATTCCGTTTTTGGCGTTCACGCCGGTGTTTCTGATTCCGACGACGTGCGTGCTGCTGGGGCAGCGGCCGCAGGCGGTCAAACTGCTCGGGGTGGCACTGATCGTAGCCGGGTCGCTAGCCATGCACCGTACGCTGTTCGCGGTGGGGTGGCTGGCGCCGGTGAAGGCGGTGATTCAGGAGAAGGGCAGCCGCTACATGCTGCTGGTGGCGTTTATTTTTTCGCTCACCAATCCGCTGGATAAGAAGCTGGTGGACATGAGCGATGTTTACATTGAAGCGGTTGCGTACGGCACCGGACTGGTGATTTCGTTCTACCTGCTGGCGCGCTCGCAGAAGGCGGACTTCCTGGCGGCAGCCCGCGGCAACGGGAAGTGGATCGCGATGGCGGGGCTGTTCGACGCGGTGAGCCTGTTGTTTCAGCTTGCCTCGTACACGTACCTGGCGGTGGTGATCACGGTGAGCATCAAGCGCGCCGGGATCGTGCTCAGCGTGTTCGCGGGCTGGCTGTTTTTCCGCGAGCGCGGCATCACGGACCAGGTGATCGCGGCCAGCGTGATGTTCTGCGGCGTCTTGATTCTCTACCTGCCGCTGACGCTGGCGCAGGCGCTGGCGGTAGTGGCGGCGACGCTGGCGGGGATGAGCGCGGCGCTCTACGCCACGAGGGCGAAGACGGCATGATCAACGTATCGTTCGTGGGCTGCGGCGGCATGGCCGCGCACTATATCGACGTCTACCGCACGCTGGATTACGCGCGGCTGGCGAACCGGATCGATCCGGCGGTGGAAGGCGCGTCGAAGGATTTCGCGGACGCGCTCGGGCCGGAGATCGACGCGGTGGTGATTTCGACGCCGAACCATCTGCATCGCGCGCAGGCGGTGGCGGCGATCGAAGCCGGCAAGCACGTACTGCTGCAAAAGCCGGTGGCCAATACCATGGCCGATGCAGAAGCGATCGAAGCCGCGGCGGCGCGGAGCGACCGCACGATCGGGCTTTACATGAGCTACTTCGATCAGCCGCTGATTCACGATTTGCGGGACATGATCGCGGGCGGTTGGCTGGGCGACGTGGTGCATTGTTACGCGCGGCTGATGCACAAGGGCGGAATGATGTGGTCGCGCGAGGCGCTGCAAGGAAACGCGAACTGGCGCGGACGGGTGGCGGAGACCGGCGGCGGCTGTTTCATTCAGCTCGCGGTGCACTACCTGCACATTTTCGAGTGGGCGACGGGGGCGCGGGTGGCGCGCGCGACCGGGTTCACGCGGCGACTGCACTGTCCGGGGCTGGAGGGCGAGGACCTGGCGGCGGCGGTGTTTCAGCTCGATTCGGGGGCGATGATCACGATCGACACGGCGTGGTGCGCGAACGGCGAGGAGCTTGCGGTGCACGGCACGCTGGGGCGCTTCACGTATCGCGACAACAAGCTGGCGCTGGCGTCCACGGCGGGGCGGTTCGCGGGGCGGGTGGCGCGGTACGACGGCGGGCAGGTGCCCGCGTTCGGCGGGCCGCAGGGCGAGGAGCAGCAGATGGAGGTGCGGCCGCCGGCGTTCGCGGACGTGACGAATCCGCTGAACCAGCACCGGCAGTTTCTGGAGGCGGTGCGGGACGGGCGTCCGGCGCCGGTTTCGATCGCGAGCGGCGTGCGCGATTTGCGGATCGTGATGGCGCTGTACGAAGCGGCGCGCACGGGGCGCGCGGTGGAGGTCGCATGACGCCGTTGGGGATTGTGAGCGACGAGATCACGCGCGATTTTCGCGAGGCGGTGCGGGTGGGAACATCGCTCGGGATCCGGCGCTACGAAGTGCGGAACCTGGCCGCGGGTCGCGCGCCGATGTGCGGCGACCGGGCCATGGCGGAGGCGGAAGAGATCGCGCGGGACGAGGGCGTGATGATCACGGCGCTCTCGCCGGGGTTGTTCAAGTTCACCGATACCGAGAGCGCGTTCCGGCGCGAGATGGCGGAGATCTATCCGCGGGCGGCGGAGTGGGCACAGCGGTGGGGCCTGCCGGGGCTGATCGTATTCGGCTTTCACAAAGCAGGAGCGACGGAGGCGAACGCGGCCGAATTTCCGAGCGCGCATCCGCCGGCGGAGATTCGCGCGTGGCTGGAGGAAGCGGCGGGGCGCGCGGCGGCGGATGGGCTGACACTGATGATCGAGCCGGAGCCGATTTGCTGGTGCGATACGGGGCGGGCGACGGTCGCGCTGCTGAGCGGACTCGGCAACGTGCGGATCAATCACGATCCGGGGAACGTGGCGTGGCTGACGAACAGCGATCCGGCGGGCGAGTTCGACGTGGTGGCGCCATACATCGCCAATGTACACGTGAAGGACATTCGTCCGGTGAAGGGGGATCCGGAGTGGGTGCCGGCGGGCGAGGGAATCGTGGATTACACGACGCAGTTTCGCGCGTTGCGGGGGATCGGGTATGAGGGGCCGGTGTCGCTCGAGCCCCACATGGACTTCAGCCTGGAGGCGACGCGGCGGTGCAAGGAGGCGGTGGAGCGGATTTGGGCGGGGATGTGATGGGGGAGGCGAGCCATGGTCATGCGTGGTGTGGTGCTGGGCGTGTCGGGCTAGAGCGGCGATTCGGGGGGACAACCCGTCAAGTTGACCGAACGGTGAGGACAGCGCCGCTTCTTGAGGCGTATCCTGTACCATAAGTTTGCGCGTTTCGGTCGTAGGGCGCGTCAAGACGAGTAAGATGCTGTCACTCTGGAAAGATCTGAAGTACGCGCTTCGGACTTTGCGCAAATCGCCGTCTCTTGCCGCTGTCGGTACCCTTTCCATAGCGCTGGGCATCGGCGTCAACGTCACCGCATTCAGCATCGTCCGCGAGTTGGTATTCGACGACGTCACGGCAGAGCACCCGGAGCGTCTCGCTTACATCAATGCAGATGTTTCCTATCCGCTCTATCGCGATCTTCGCCGCGCCGGTATTTTCCAGGACATGGCCTGCTACCACTCCGTGACGATCTGGAGTTGGCGCAATGGCGCGCATAGCGAGATGGCATGGACCATCCGCTCCAGCGCCAATTTCTTCGACGTCCTCGGAGTGACGCCGTTTGCCGGCCGGCTCTATACACAGTCGGACGAGGGCCGCGACCTGGCCGTTGTGAGCTACTCATTCTGGCGCAAACAGCTCGGCGGCGATCCGGCAGCGATCGGACGCCCGCTCCAACTGAACGGGCGGATCTACACCATCACGGCGATTCTGGGCCGCAATTACCGGAGCATCTACGGCAACGATTTCTCGCCGCAGGTCTACGTGCCTCGAGTCCCTGACGCCGGACGCTTCCTGGTTTTCGGACGGCTGGCGGCCGGCACTTCCAAGGCGGCGACCCGCGAATCGCTGCTGGCCAAGGCGACGGCACTGGGCGGGGCGGAGCTCGGTCGCCGCGTCGCCAATCTCTACCCGGTCGGCGGCTTCGCCGGGCATGCGGCAGCCCGGGGCGATCCGGTCTTTCCTGTCCTGATGGCGCTCTACGCTGTGGCCGGCATTCTCGCGCTGATCGGCTGCGCGAACGCCGCCGGTCTCCTCCTGGCGCGAAGCGCCGCCCGGCAGCGCGAAATCGCGATCCGCAAAGCCATCGGCGCGGGCCGGTGGCAAATCGTTCGACACCTGCTAGCCGAAGGGTGCGTGATGACGGGCGCGGGCACCGTGCTCGGCTACATGCTACACACCGCCATCGCCGCGCGCCTCCGTCTGCTGACGTATCCCGGCGCGTACGGGCAGCCGTACGAGTTCCACTTCGAAACGAATGCCGGGCTTGTCCTCTATGCCGCGGCACTGGGCGCGGCGGCGCTGCTCGTCTCATCGCTTGTTCCCGCGATGCGCGGCGCGAGCGCGGATCTGTCGCTGGCCATCCGCCAGGCGCCGCCTGCATTTTCCATCCGCCGCTGGAGCCTGCGCAGCAGCTTCGTCGGCGTCCAGATGGCGCTCTCGGTGGTCCTGCTGGCGCTGGGAGCCTTCTTTACTCGCGGATTCCTTAGTATGGCCACGGCCGAACCTGGGTTCGAGATAGCCCACACGTTGTTCGCGGGCGTGCAACCCGTTCGCGGGGCGCACACGGGCGACGAGTATTTCACCTGGCGCGGGGAACTGTTGAACGCCGTGCGCGCGGTGCCGGGCGTGGCCGCCGCCAGCTCGACCACGATCATCCCGCTTGCCGGAGAGCGAGCCCGTTTGCCTGTGCGCCGCGAGGACGAGCCGTCTTCGGATTTCCGTGAAGTTTACCGTACCGGTGTTGGCGACCAATACTTCACGACATTCGCCATCCCTGTGCTTCGGGGCCGCGATTTCGAGGCGCGCGACCGCACTCGCCGCCCGCTGCCCACGATCGTCAACCGCAGTCTGGCCCGCGAGTTGTTCGGCGCGGACGATCCGGTTGGCCGGCGCCTGGTCATGGGCCGCGACGCCGGCGAAGTCCTCGAAATTGTGGGGGTGTGCCAGGATACACGTGTCCGCACGCTCGCCGAGGAGAACCCCCCGGCGCTCTTCGTTCCCGGCTTCGATACCGGACTGGTCGTGCGCGTGGCCGGCGACCCGGCACAATGGATCGAGCCGCTACGTCGCGCGTTGGGCGTGGTGGATCCCGAGGCCGCCCTCGATATCCGCACCATGCGCGACGCTACCGAAGGCGCCATCTGGCCGATCCGCATGGCGTCGCTTCTTCTGGCCTCCCTCAGCGGTCTCGGGCTGGCCCTGGCATTGGTGGGACTGTACGCCTCTGTTTCCGATTCGGCTGGCAGGCGCACGCGCGAGATGGGGATTCGGGTGGCGCTCGGCGCAACGCCCGCCCGCATCGTTTGGGCGTCCGTGCGCGATTCCATAGCGGTCCTGCTGTGCGGCGGCGCGGCCGGTATCATATTCGCCATCGCCGCCATTCACCCGGTGGCGAACCTCGCTCCCGCTGGCGTGGATCCCTGGAGCCCCGCCATGTTCGCGGCCGTGCTCCTCCTCCTTTTGGCGTCCGGCGCCGGCGCAGCATATCTCCCCGCACGCCGCGCTGCGAAAATTGATCCGTCCATCGCTCTGCGCGAAGAATGATCCGGGCGACTGACTCAGCGCTGGGAGCGGCCGCCGGTCAAGATCAGCGACGGCGACTTCCCGTCCAACTGAATTCGCGAAGCCGGGAGTGTTTCTTCCGGAATATCCTATGGAAAGATGAGAGCTTACATCTTCGGAGCGGGAGCATCGGTGAGCGCCGGTTACCCGCTGGCATCTCAGCTCTTGCATGGGCTGTCGGCATGGCTCGATCGTTGCGACACTTCCGTGCATTGGGTTCCGTGGGCGCGAAACCGTATCGTTCAGGTTCGTGAGACGTTTGGCTCCCTCGATGACTTTGAAGGAATTCTCGGCAAGCTCGAAGAGTTCGGACAGCGGCGAGTGAGCCCTCCCGGGCCCACAACATACCGTCAGGACCTGAAGGACATCTTGCACGACTATACCGAAGGGCTGCGAGGCGTCGGAGATGCGGATACAGGCGGCTTTTACCCGCAGTACCTGCGAAGCGATTTGATCTTGGCGCTTCGGGAGTTCTTCTATCAGACGGAGCAACTTCGTACCGAGCCTAATGCGTATGAGAGTTTTGCCGTGCGCAAAGCTTGTCCCCATTCGAGCGTGATCACCTTCAACTACGACATCGCGCTTGAGCGCGCCCTGGCGAAGGCTGGGAAGTGGGACATCGGAGATGGCTACGGATTCCAGTTCCTGCCCGACCGGCTCCCATCTGGGGTTACGGTGTACAAACTGCACGGCAGCGTCAATTGGTTCAAAGAGCCTATTAACAACACACCACCTCCGGTTATCTTCACGCGAGATCTCGAGTTGCTGGGATACAAGGATCTCGTCGACCGAAAGGTCGGCGGGGACGGAATGGGTGTTGAAGAGTCCGGTACCTTGATTCTTCCTGATCCGAGAAAGAGATTCTATTGGGCACCGTTTTGGGAGCCCTTATGGAATGGCGCCGCTGAACGTCTTCGTGCGGCGAACGAGGTCTTGATCCATGGATACAGTATGCCGACGACGGATATACGCGCTCGGCAGCTCCTCTTCGAAAACATACCCAAATCGGCGGCGATCAGCATTCATTGCCGGAGCGCGAGTGAGCGCATTGTAGCGGAATTCCGGAGTCGCGGATTCGAGGATCTACGGCCATTTCAATCCGTTGACTTTGAGGCCTGGGCTGTTTCCGACCCAAGTTGGCGTATCACGTCTCGCCATCTGACGCAGCGCTGGGAACGGCCGCCGGTCAAGATCAGCGACGGCGACTACGCGAGCGAGTGGCTGGCCGGGGCTGCGGAATTCGCGCCGGTTGG
>JAFDVU010000045.1 GCA_018268835.1 Acidobacteriota bacterium
GCGGGGTGGTTTGCACGGACGCGTACAACGTGTACTTCGGGGGGAAGCTGGTGAAGTCGAAGGGCGTGGCGGTGGTGACGGACCGGCTGGGGAGCGTGCGTGCGAATGGTGGGGCGGCAACTACGGTTCGGTGAGGACGCTGGCGACGGCTGGGAACACGGGGATCGGGGTGGCGCACACGTTCGGGTACAACGGGTCTTGGGCGGCGGGTGGACGGATGGCACGCTGGGGCCAGCGGGAACTACCGAAAACAGGTTGATAGGTTGATACGACGCGGCGCGATGGCGGGATGCACATAGTAACGTATGTGTTACCATTGAGACGGTGAAGGAAATCGAGACGCGGGAATTCCTGGACACCTCCGGCCGGTCGCCGTTTGCGCGCTGGTTCGAGGGCTTGAATGCAGTTGCGGCGGCGCGGGTGACGATTGCGTTGACGCGGCTGGGCCGGGGGGACTTCTCGAATGTCGAAGGCGTGGGCGCCGGGGTGTGCGAGATCAAGAACGACTTCGGACCGGGATACCGGGTCTACTTTGGCAAGGATGGCGAGCGGCTCGTGATTTGCTGGGTGGCAGTTCGAAAAAGCGGCAGAGCGCCGCAGTTGCAGCCGCTCAGGCAGCATGGGCCGAGTACAAACGCCGCAAGGGCGGCAAGGAGTAAGGCAATGGCGCTGACAAGGGCATTCCGGGAGACGGTTTATCTGCGAGCGCAGCGGGACGGGGCGTTTCGCAAGGCGCGCTGACGGAGGCGGTGAACGCCTATCTTGGCGGCGATGAGGCGACAGGGAAAACGGTATTGCGAGACGTGATCAACGCGACGGTGGGCTTCGAGCCGTTGGCCGCGGAACTGGGGAAGCCGGCCAAGAGCCTGCATCGCATGCTGGGCCCCAGCGGCAACCCGAGCACGGCCAACTTCTTCGCCCTTCTCCAGGTGCTGCAGAAGAGAGCCGGCGTGAAGTTGACCGTGAAGGCGGCATAGGATCAGCTCGCGCCCGTCTGGCGGGGGTGCTGGGCCAGGTAGGCGGTGTAGAGTTGCGGGTTTTCCATCAGCGCCTGGACGTAGGCCTGCGCGAATGGGATGTGGCGGGCGGCGGCGAGTTGCTTGGCCATGGCGTTCAACTGCTGCTCGGCGTTACCGCTGGTGGGCGCGGGCCGGGCACCGGTGGGCCGCAGGGACTGCATGCCGGGCGGGGTCGGGTCGAGGTGGGGGTTCGGCGTCCTGCTCGAATCACACGCGGTAGTCGCCGACGCGTAGCCCGTACTCCGACGGATCGATGCCCTGCAACCGCTTCACGTCTCCGGCGCCGTTCCCGGCAAAGCGCTCGATGGCGCGTTTCACACGGCGTGCGATCCCCTTGTCGAGCGCCGCCATGTCGTCCAGCGCGGGCCCGGCCCACTGGACTTGCTTCACTCCAACCCCAGCCGGCGCATCGCCCCATCGTGAGGAATGCCTTGGCCGCGGTTGCGCTGCAGCCATTCGCGGGCTTCGGCTGTCGCGCGTTGTTCCTCTTCCGTTTCCTCTTCATCGTCGAGTGGCGCGTTGCGCAGCGCCGCAGCCACCGGATCGACAATCGTTTCCAGCAGGCCGATCAGCGCGGAAAGTTGCGGATCGGGAAGCCGGTCGATCAACTCGTGGGCGTGTTCGCGTTCGCTCATCGGGCATTCTCCTTGGAGGCCGCGCCGGTGGACCAGCGGCGCGCTTCATGGGTCAAAAGCAGTCCCTCCAGCACGGAACGGAATACTTTCTTCTCCTCCTCGTCGAAACGCGCGATGGCTTCGAACTGTAAACGAAGTTCCTCATCCGGTCCGCGGCCGCTCTTACCGAAGAGCAGTTCGTCGGCGCTGACGCGCAGCGCCTACGACAGCCTGCGGATCACCTCCAAGGTGGGCTGCGAGGTTCCGGCCTCATAGCGTTTCATCTGCGTGATCCCCAACTCGACCAACTCCGCGAGCGCCTGCCGGGTGAGGCTCCGCTCTTTTCGTAGAGCAGGTTCGTCGTTGCGCTGCCGTGGCACGTATCCAGGATAAAGAGGGGGATGGAGGAGGTTGACCATATCACCCTTTTATGAGGCTACCAAAGTGCTACATAAGAACCTTGACGGGGCCCCGCTGACGAGCCCTGAAAAGGCCTCAAGGGGAGACCGATGGCCCGCATTCCCGATGGAGCACGGTAGTGGTTCCTGAACGAATCGCTGTGCGGATGCCCGGAACCTGGCTGAAGGTGAACGGAAAGGCGCTAGCGAACTCTGCTCGCTCTTGCCGGCCGGGAGTCCGGCGCTGCTCCGAACGCGCCGCGCTGCCAGTCGATTTTCGGCGGGGCTGACAGAACCACGCTCACGATGTCGAAGCGCGCTTCATCCAGCCGCGCGTCCACTCGCCGCGCGTAGTCGCCCGCGGCGTGGAGCAGGCGAGTGCGCTTCTCGGCATTCACCGCGTCTCCGGGCGCGCCGAAGTCTTCGCTCGCGCGGGTCTTCACTTCGACGAAAACCAGCCGGCCGCGATCGCGCACCACGAGATCGATTTCGCCGCCGCCCGCCCGCGGACGGTAGTTGCGCGCCACCACCGTGCAGCCGCGCCGGCGCAGGTAGCGGTGAGCCATGTCCTCGCCGATGCGACCGTGATCGGCGGGGTAGCGCAGGCGGCGCAGACGGTCCGCCGCGCGCCACAACAGGCCGGTCACTTCAAGACCTCGAACTCGAACTCCATGACTTTGCCGCGCACCACGTAACAGAGATAGTGCTCCCAGAAGCGCCGGTATCGCGGAAAAGTGTTGACCAGAAATTCGAAGCCGAGCCAGCGCCAGAAGGCCAGCAGCTTCACCCGCACGGAGAGCTCGCGGAAACGGGCGCCCGAGTAGTAGCCGAAGCCGCCGTGGTCCTCGCCGAAGTAACGGAAGCTGAAGCTGTTCAGGTGATGCCGGTGAGTAGGGTCGCAGAAGGAGCTGAAATCGGTGTAATGCGGGGTCTCGATGCGCACCGTGCCTCCGTTGCGCACCAGCCGGTGGAACTCCTCCATGCTGCGGATCACGTCGTCCACGTGCTCGATGACGTGGATCGCGGTCACGCGGTCGAAGGAGCCGTCGGCGAAGGGGTACGGGAAGCGGTCGAGATCGGCGAGCACATCGGCGCGGCTGGCGGGATTCCGGTCGAGCCCGATACTGCCGGGCTGTTTGTGGATCCCGCAGCCGACGTCGAGGATTCTCAGGCGGGGCGCCCCGCTTGCGTCAGGCACGCTTCCAGGGTATCAAGTGCGAAATCACACTGGTCGCGCGTGATGATGAGCGGCGGGCACAGGCGTAGCGTGTTGTCGCCGGCGCCGAGGATGAGCATGCCGCGCTCGAAGGCGAGTTGGACCACGCGGTCGCGCAACTCGGGCGCCTTCTCACGGCTTTCCCGATCGCGCACCAGTTCGAGGCCGATCATGAGCCCGAGGCCGCGCACGTCGCCCACAATGGGGAAACGCGCCGGCCACGTGTCCATGCGGGCGCGCATCCGGGCGCCCATGCGCGCGGCGTTGTCCACCAGGCCCTGTTCCAGCAGCCGGATGGTGACCAGCGCGGCCTCGCACGCCACCGGGTTGCCCCCGAAGGTGGAGGCGTGCGCGCCCGGGGGCCAGGTCATCAGGTCCGCGCGCGCCACGGTGGCCCCGAGCGGCAGGCCGCTGGCGATCCCCTTGGCCACGGTGAAGATGTCGGGCACCAGATCGAAGTGGTCGGCGGCCCACATCCTGCCGGTACGGCCCATGCCGCTCTGCACCTCGTCGGCCACCAGCAGGATGCCGTTCTCGCGGCAGACGCGGGTCAACTCATCGAAGAACTTCCGCGGCGGCACGATGTAGCCGCCTTCGCCCTGCACCGGTTCCACCACGATCGCCGCGGTTTCCTCGGCGGGTACGATGGTCTTCAGCAACGTCTTTTCGATGTGCTGCACGCACTCGGTGGCGCACGTGTCGGGCTTCTGCCCGTACGGGCAGCGGTAGCAGTACGGGTAGGGCGCGTGGATCACGCCCGGGACCAGCGGGCCGAATCCGGCGCGCTGTACCGCCTTGCGGGCGGTGAGCGAGAGCGCGCCCATGGTGCGCCCGTGGAAGCTGCCCAGGAAGGCGATGATCTTCTCGCGCCCGGTGGACCAGCGGGCGAGCTTGATGGCTCCCTCCACCGCCTCCGCCCCGGAGTTGCCGAAGGAGACGCGGCGCGCCTCCGTGCCCGGCGCGATCCGGCTCAGCGCTTCGGCCAGAGCGGGCAGCGCTTCGTAGTAGAAATCGGTGCCCGACATGTGGATCAGGCGACCGGCCTGCTCCTGGATGGCGCGCACCACTTCGGGATGGCAGTGGCCCGTGGAGACCACCGCGATCCCGGCGTTGAAATCCAGGAAGCGGTTCCCATCCACATCTTCGACCATCGCCCCTTCGCCCTTCGACGCCACCAGCGGATAGCTGCGCGTGTAGGAAGGCGACACGGTTCGCGCATCGCGCTCCATTACGGCGCGCGCACGGGGACCGGGCAGGGGACCGTTCAAAACCGGAAGGTCCCTGCGGACTTGTTCCAGAGTCGTACCCATGGCTTAACTCCTCTTATTCAGTTGTCGGGTGAAGGACCAGCGCGTCTCACGGCGCGCGCCGCAGGGGTGCGGCAAGGAGTTAATCGGAACCGAAGAGGCCGGGACGCGAGATGGAGGGCGTGGTCTCCATACCTCCATCTTACACCCGTTGCCGGATAGTACCCGCGTATGTAGTTCTTACATGGTACGGGACGGTACGGACAGATCCCAAAGCAGTTACACGCTGGCAAGCTCCGTGCAAGGTGATCCTAGGAGGATCGATTCGACATGAAGAAATGGTTCTATCTGGCGCCGATCGTTCTGCTGGCGGCCTGTTCGCGAAGTGCGACCAACCCGTCGGTGGCGCAGACCGCGGGTCCGGCGGGAAATCCGGAACCGGTGGCCGCGGCACCGGCGCCCGATGGGTCGAGTCCATCCCAAACCCAACCGCTCCCCTCGAACGGGCCGGGGCCCGACGCGGCTGCACCCGCACCGGCACCGCTGGTGATCCCGCAAGGGACCGTGGTGCGGGTGCGGCTGGATCAGGCGGTGGACACGCGGCGAAATCGCGCGGGTGACGCCGTGACCGCGACCCTGTACGAGCCGATCTCGATCGACGGGCAGATGGTGGTGCCGGCGGGCACGCGCTTCGCCGGACACGTCACGGTGGCCGATTCTTCGGGGCGGCTGAAGGGCCGCGCCTACATCGGGGTAGCGCTCGATTCCTTCGAACTCCAGGGGCGGCGCTACCGGGTGAGCACCACCAACGTGGAGCGGGCCAGCAATTCCCATAAGAAGCGCAACGGGATCCTGATCGGCGGAGGCGCGGGTCTGGGTACGTTGCTGGGCGCCATCGCCGGCGGACCCAAGGGCGCGCTGATCGGCGCCGGAGCGGGCGCGGCCGCCGGCACAGCGGGCGCCGCGGCGACCGGGAAATTGCAGGTCGGCATCCCGGCGGAAACCATCCTGCGCTTCACCCTGCGCAATCCGGTGCAAGTGTAGCCGGCGACAGTGTAGCCGGCAACCAGGCGATCGGCATCGCCAGTTACTGTTAACCAGTACTAACCACCCCTAACCCGTACCCGGCACTTGGGCGCTCTAGTACGCTCATGATTCATACTGGGTTTCACAAGGTATTTCCTATGGCCAGTCTGCAAGTTGCGGGGCGGGTACAGCCGGTGGATGAAGCGGTCGAAACGCCGCTGGTTTCGGCGCCGCGTGAACCGCAGTCTCTCGAGGAAGCCGGCCTCGCCGAATCCACCGTTGAGACCCTGATCCTGAAGATCCTGTACGCCCGGGGCGACCTGTACGGCCGCGATCTTTCGATCGCCATCGGGCTCCGCTTCAGCGTTATCCAGGACGTGGTCGAACTGCTCAAGCTCCGGCACCATGTGCAGATCAAGAGGTCGCTGGGCGTCGGTAACGTAGGCGCGGTCCTGGCCCTGACGGAGACCGGACGGGAGCGGGCGCGCGAGGCCCTGGAAGGCAACCGCTACTCCGGACCCGCGCCGGTGCCGCTGGAACAGTACGTCGAAGTGGTCCGGCAGCAGTGCCCCAAAAAGGGATGGCTCACCCGCGAAGGCCTGAACCGGGCATTGCGCGGGATGGTGATCACCGAACAACTGCTTTCGCAGATCGGCCCGGCGGTGAGTTCGGCGAAATCCCTGCTCCTCTACGGAAAACCGGGCGACGGCAAGACGTTCCTCATCGAATCACTGAACAACCTGGACGCCGCACCGATTTACGTGCCGCACGCGATCGAGTGCCAGGGCAACATCGTTCAGGTCTACGACCCGGTCTATCATCACCGCCTCGACCCGGAAGAGCCCGAGGAGAGCGTGCTCGAGGCGGTCGGCGGCGAGGCCAAACACGACGCACGCTGGGTCAAGTGCCGGCGGCCCTTCATCGTCAGCGGAGGCGAACTCACGCTGGACATGCTCGACTTGCGCTTCAACGATATCTCGAAGGTTTACGAAGCGCCCTTCCAGTTGAAGGCCAACAACGGCATCTATCTCATCGACGACTTTGGACGGCAGCGAGCCACCCCCGCCGAAGTGCTGAACCGCTGGATCGTGCCGATGGAGCGCCGGGTGGATTACCTGAGCTTCATCACCGGCGGGAAAATGACGGTTCCCTTCGAGGCTTTCCTCGTTTTCTCGACCAACCTCAATCCGGCCGATCTGGGCGATGAGGCGTTCCTGCGCCGCATTCAGTACAAGATGCTGCTGCGCGGGCCGTCCAAAGCCGAGTTCGTCACCATCTTCGAGAAGTTCTGCTCGGCAAACCACATACCGTGCCGCCGTGAGGTGATCGAACGCTTCATCGAAAGACACTACAACCGCGGCGGCAAGGCGTTCCGGCGCTGCCATCCGCGCGACGTGCTCTCCCACGCGCTCAACCTGATCCACTTCGAGAAGTTGCAGCCGGAGATCACGGGCGAGCTGCTCGACCGTGCTTTTGAAAGCTGCTTCCTGCAGGAGGAGGACGAGGCCCCGGTCGTGGAGAGCGCGATCATCCGCTCTCCCCTCACCCCCTGCATCGATTACTGGAAACAGCGCACCGCCGGCATTCCGACGCGCTTCGGACGGATGGCCTACCTGGCGTCCTTCCGCGACCGCGAGTCGGGCGGCTACCGCGATATCGCCTCGGAGTGCGACTACACTCCCGAAGAGACCACGCACACGCTCACCGCTCTACACACGACTACGTTCCGTGAGTGGTTGGCGATGTCTGTGGAGCACCAGAGTCAAGACCTGGGCGGCTATCTCGCCACGCCCGAGGGGCGCGCTGCTTTCCTGAGCTTCAACCACCGCGAACTCACCGGAATTTTGGCTCCTCCGGGAACGCGCGATGAAGAACGCGACCTCTTCCGCCGCGACATGGCCAGCGTCATGATGGTACTGTCGCAAACCCCCAGGGAGCAGCCCGCGCCGGCGATGGAACCGGTGCTGATGGAACGGACGGCCTGATTCCCCCTCAGGCGGTCTTGCGGGATGGCTTCGGCGCCACCGGCGGCTCCACGCGGGCGCGCCGCCACATCCACGCGCCCAGCGCGAAAAGGCCGAGTGAAATCCACTGCGAGGTATCGAGCGGCGTGCCCCACAACAGGCCCTGTTCGTGGAAACGGAAGAACTCCACGATGAAGCGCGCCGTCGAGTACAGCATCAGGTAGAGCCCGAGTATTGCGCCCGTGGCGTGGGGCTTGCGCACACGCCAGTAGAGGAACGCGAAGATGGCGAACTCCGCGAAGGATTCGTAAAGTTGCGTAGGATGCAGGGGCACGTCCAGGGGCACTCCCACCAGATCGCGCGCCACCGGATTGCTGAACGTCACCGCCCAGGGCAGGTGGCACTCCACGCCCCAGCAGCAGCCCGCCGAGAAGCAGCCCAGGCGCCCGATGCCGTGGCCCAGCGCGATCGCCGGCGCGAAAACGTCGGCCGTTTTCAGCGCGGGCAGTCTGGCTTTGCGCATGTACCAGAAGGCGACCGCGAGCGCGGCGATCAGGCCGCCGTAGAAGACGCCTCCCGCCTGCAGGGTAGCCACGGTGAAGATCTCGCCGGGATTCTCCGCATAGTGCGGTAGATCGACGATGAACATCATGACCTTGGCCCCGCCGATAGCCGCCAGCGCGCAGTAGATGCCCAGGTTGGTAATGGTTTCCGGGTTCAATCCCGCGGGCCTGGCTAACCGCGCCGCCAGCCACAGCGCGGCCAGGAACGCCGCGGCCACCAGCACGCCGTACGTGTGCAGAAACGATATGTGAAGAATCTCAGGGTACATTCGCCGCCTGCCGTTTGGGACGCAGCATGTCCAGGATCAACAGCCCGCTGCCGATCACGATCGCCGAATCGGCGAGGTTGAAGGTGGGCCAGTGGTAATCGCCGGCGTACAACTCCAGAAAATCGGTCACCCGGCCCCACATGATGCGATCGAACAGGTTGCCCGCCGCGCCGCCCAGCACCAGCGCCAGTCCCCAGAGCGAGCGCCGGTCGAGTTTTTCCGGACGCCAGAGGAGTACGCCGATGAAGATCACCGCCGCGGCGGAGAGCACGACCAGCGCGGTGGTGCGCCACTCGCTGGTGGAATCGTTGAGGATGCCGAAGGCCACGCCGCGGTTCTGCGAGTGGATGATGTCGAAGCAGCCGGGGATGATCCGAATCGTGCCGGTCGGAGGAACGAAGCTCTCCACGAGCCACTTGGTGAAGCGGTCGGCCGCGAGCACCAGCGCGGCCAGTCCGTACGCTCTGGCGCGCGGATCAGCCATTCAGAATCTCATTCACCGCCGCGGCGCAGGGCATGCAGATGGTGGGGAACCGCGCGTCGCCCCCGGTATCCAGCGTGTACTTCCAGCAGCGCTCGCACTTCTGCCCCGCGGCGCGTTCCACCCGCACCTCCAGGTCTCCCGCGCCGGCGGTCACCTCCACCTGCGACACGATGAAGATCCCCGGCAGTTCGGCGGCGTATTCCCGCAGCAGCGCCAGCAGTTCGCCCGATGCCGAGAGCACGATGCGCGCCTCCAGCGGAGCGCCGATGCGTTTTTCGTTGCGCGCCGCCTCCAGGCTCTTGAGCACGCTATCCCTCACTTCCATGAGACGGTCCCAGGCCGCGGCGCGTTTCCGCGCATCCTCGCCGATCCCGCCCGCCAGTTCCCCCGGTGCGGGGAAGTAGGCGGTGTGTACCGAGTCCACCCGGCCCATGTGCTGCCAGACTTCTTCGGCGGTGAAACTCACCAGCGGCGCCAGCAGCCGCACGAGCGCGTCGAGCAGGCGGTAGAGAGCCGTCTGCGCGCTGCGCCGCGCGTGCGATTTCGTGGCCGTGGTGTACAGCCGGTCCTTCAGGATGTCGAAGTAGACCGCGCTCAGATCCACGGTGCAGAAGGCATACACCGAGTGGTGGACCTTGTGGAACGCGAACTCGTCGTACCACCCGCGGCAGCGCGCGGCCAGGTCTTCGGCGCGCAGCAAAATCCACTGGTCGATGCCCGCCATCTCTTCCGCGGGCACGGCGTCCTTCGCGGGGTCGAAGCCGTCCAGGTTGCCCAGCATGTAGCGGAACGTGTTGCGCAGCTTGCGATAGGCGTCCACCAGGCGGGTCAAGATGGTCGGCGATACGCGCACGTCCTCGTTAAATTCGACCGATGCGCTCCACAGGCGCAGGATGTCCGCGCCGTGATCCTTGATGATCTGCTCCGGCTCGATGGTGTTGCCCAGCGACTTGTGCATCGCCTTGCCTTCGCCATCCAGCACCCATCCGTTGAGCACGCAGGAGCGGTAAGGCGATCCGCCCTTGAGCCCCGTGCCCACCAGCAGAGAGCTGTGGAACCAGCCGCGGTATTGATCGCCGCCTTCCAGGTAAACGTCCGCCGGCCACTCCAGCCCGAAGCGCTGGTTGAGCACCGCCAGGTGGCTGGATCCGGAATCGAACCACACGTCCAGGATGTCGGTTTCCTTGCTGAATTCGCCGCCGCCGCAGCGCGCGCACTTGTGGCCAGCCGGCAGCAGTTCGGCCGCGCCGCGTTCGTACCACACGTCGGCCGTGTGCTCGCCGATCAGCTTTACCACGCCGTCGAGAATCGCGCGGTCGGTCACCGGTTCGCGGCAGCTTTCGCAGTAGAAGACGATGATCGGCACGCCCCACACGCGCTGGCGCGAGATGCACCAGTCCGGGCGCACGGCGATCATGTTGGAGATGCGCTCCTCGCCCCACGAGGGCATCCACTTCACGCGCTTGATGGCTTCCAGCGCATCGTTGCGGAAGTTGTTGCGCTCCATCCCGATGAACCACTGTTCGGTGGCGCGGAAGATCACCGGCTTGTGGCAGCGCCAGCAGTGCGGATAGGAGTGGGCGAGTTTTTCCAGGCCGAGCAGCGCGCCGGCGCCCTTCAGCAACTCGATGACGATGGGGTTGCCTTCCCACACGGTCTTGCCGATCAGTTCGCCGGGCAGGTGGCCGCTTGCGCCCTCGGCGCGGAAGAAGCGGCCGCCCGCATCCACCGGGCAGAACGTGGGGATGCCGTACTTCTGCCCGATCATGTAGTCTTCGTGGCCGTGCCCGGGCGCGGTGTGGACCGCGCCGGTGCCCTGTTCCAGCGTGACGTGATCGGCCAGGATGCCGATGGAATCACGCTCCAGCAGCGGATGCCGGAACACGGTGCCTTCGAGCAGGTCGCCGGTGAAGGTGGCGATGGTCGCGGGGTTCGTCCAGCCGCACTTCTCCGCCGTCACCCGCAGCAGTTCGGCGGCGACCACGTAGACGTCGCCCGCCACATCCACCGCGGCGTATTCGAAGCGCGGGTTGTATGCGATCGCCATGTTGGCCGGGATGGTCCACGGGGTGGTCGTCCAGATCAGCCCGTAGACGCGCCTGCCGGCCAGCGCGGGGTGGATCCGCGCCGGATCGGTCTTGAGCGCGAAGCGCACCCAGATGGACGGGCTCTCGTGGTTCTCGTATTCGACTTCGGCTTCGGCCAGCGCGGTGCGGTCGCGGATGCACCAGTGCACCGGCTTGAGGCCCTTGTAGACGTAGCCCTTGTCCAGGAAGTCCACGAACGCGCCGGCGATGAAGCTCTGGTATTGCGCGCTCATCGTGAGGTACGGGTCGTCCCACTGCCCGAGCACCCCGAGGCGCTTGAAATCGTTGCGCTGCAGGTCCACGAACTTCTCGGCGTACTTGCGGCAGGCGCGGCGGATTTCCACCGCGGGCATCTGCGCCTTCTTCGCGCCGAGTTCGCTATCCACTTTGATTTCGATGGGCAGCCCGTGGCAGTCCCAGCCGGGTACGTAGGGCGAATCGAAGCCCGCCATGGTTTTGGACTTCACCACGAAGTCCTTGAGGATTTTGTTGAACGCCGTTCCCAGGTGAATCCGGCCGTTGGCGTAGGGCGGACCGTCGTGCAGGACGTAGCGCGGACGTCCGGCGCGCGCGGTGCGGATCCGGCCGTAGAGATCCTGCTCGTACCAGCGCGCCAGCGTTTTCGGCTCGCTCACCGGGAGGTTGGCCTTCATGGGGAAGGCGGTTTTGGGCAGATTGACTGTCTGCTTGAGGTCGACGTTTTGAGAATCCATCTTTTTCGGGGGTAAATACCATGTTAGCGTCCCGGGAGGGGACGCGCACGTCCCGCAAACGGACACCGCGGACAGTGGCCGCCCGTACCCGGCCCTTTGCCCTCCACGCGCCGCCGTGGTAACCGGCGTGCGCCTGCTACGTCGATTACGATGAGAATAGCCGTGGCTACACCCGCCCAGGAAAAACCGTACCGAGTGCTCGTTTGCGACGATCAGGCCGACGTGCTCGAAGCCCTGCGCCTCCTGCTCAAGGGGCAGGGATGGCAGGCGGTGACGGCGGATTCTCCGGCGCGGCTGCTGGAACTGGCCCGCGCCGGCGATTTCGACCTGATCCTCAGCGACCTCAACTATACGCGCGACACCACCTCCGGACGCGAAGGCATGGACCTGCTGGCGTCGCTCGAGGCGCAGGGCAATGCCGTCCCCGTGGTGGTGATGACCGCGTGGGGCAACGTGGATCTTGCGGTGGAAGCCATGCGCCGCGGCGCCTGCGATTTCGTGCAGAAGCCGTGGGACAACAATCGCCTGCTGGCTACGATCCGCAAACAGGCCGAGCCCCTGCGCCGGCGGCGCAGCGAACTCGAAATCGCCGCCAACGTTCAGCAGAAGCTGTTCCCACGCAAAACGCGGCGGCTGCGCACGCTCGACTACGCCGGACACTGCCTGCCGGCGCGCGAGGTCGGCGGCGATTACTACGACTTCCTGGACGTAGCCGCGGGCGCGCTCGGCTTCGTGTTGGGCGACGTCTCCGGCAAGGGCGTCCCAGCGGCGCTGCTTATGGCCAACCTGCAGGCCTGCTTCCGCAGCCAGACGGCGGAGGCGCTGGCGCATCCCGCGGCGCTGCTCTCCGCGGTGAACCACCACTTCTTCGAATCCACCGCCGCCGAACACTTCGCGACCCTCATCTTCGCGGTGTACGACGATGCCGCCCGGCTCGTGCGCTACGTGAACTGCGCCCACTGCCCGCCGCTATTGCTGCGCGCCTCCGGCGAACTGGAGCGGCTCGATTCCACCGCCACCATGCTGGGCGCCTTCGCCCAATGGGAGTGCGCCGAGGCCGAGGCCGAGTTGCGCCCCGGAGATACGCTGCTGCTCTACTCCGACGGAGTCACCGAGGCGGGCGCCGATTCCGGCGACGAATACGGAGAGGCGCGCCTGGCGCACACCCTGCGCGCCAACCGCGCCCTGCCGGCCGAGGCACTGGTGGAAGCCATCGTGGGGGACGTGAATCAGTTCAGCGCAGCCTCGCGCAGCGACGACGTGACTGTGGTCGCGCTGCGCGGGCTGTAGTGGCGCAGGCCAGAGAGCAAAGGCTCCCGGCCCGCACTCGGCGCGCCTAGACCTTCTCCGGAACCACAAACGGCTTGCGGTATTCGCGGGTCATCATGCGCACCGCTTCCGCGTCGCCGGTGATCATCATGGTCTTGGGATCGTAATTGATCGTGCGGCCCAACCGGTAGGAGATGTTCGCCAGGTGCACCAGCACGGTGCTGGCGGCGCCTTCCTCGATCTCCGCGGTCAACTCTTCCCGCTTGCGGCTGCGCACCGCGCCGAAGAAATTGGCGAAGTGGCTGCCGCCCTTGGTCATGGTCGGTCCGGGTTCCGCCTGCCGGCCCAGGAAGAACGAGTACTTCGTGTACCCGTCGATCGCCATGTAGCCCTTCGAGCCGTAGAAAATGTTGCCGATCGTGTTGGAATCCACCCGCCCGCCGGCCCGGGGCCGGTCGTTGATGCCGGCTTCGTGGTTGCTCATCCAGTGCCGCACTTCGAATTCCAGCATCTTCTTCTTGCCTTCTTCGTGGAATTCGAAGGCGCAGTTCAGCGTGTTCGGCGTCTCCTGGTCGTCGTCGAACATGAACTTGCCGCCCACCGCGGAAGCCTTTGTCGGATACTTCACGCCCAGGCCCCAGCGCGCGATATCGACCTCGTGAATCCCCTGGTTGCCCAGGTCCCCGTTGCCGAAATCCCAGAACCAGTGCCAGTTGTAGTGGAAGCGGTTTTCGGTGAACGGCTTCTTCGGCGCCGGACCGGTCCACAGATCGTAGTCCACGTAAGACGGCGGATCGCTCACCGGCTTGTGGCCGATCGTGTCGCGCCACTTGTAGCACAGCCCGCGCGAAAGGTAGAGATCGCCGATCAGGCCGTCGCGCATCTTCTGGATGCCGTCGCGCAGCGCTTCGCTGGAGCGGCTTTGGCTGCCCTGCTGCACCATCCGGTCGTACTTGCGCGCCGCGGCCACAATCTGCTTCACCTCGAAGAGATTGTGCGTACACGGCTTCTCCACGTACACGTCCTTGCCCGCCTGGCAGGCCTGAATGGTCATCAGCGCGTGCCAGTGGTTCGGGGTTGCGATCGAGATAGCGTCGATCGACTTGTCCTCGAGCAGCTTGCGGTAATCGGTGTAGGTCTTGGGCGCCTTTTGGGTGCGGTTCTCGACGTCCTTCGCGCCCGCCGCCAGCACCTTCTGATCCACGTCGCACACCGCGGCGAGTTCCACGCCGGGCTGTGCGGTGATCTCTTTGATGTGATCTTTGCCCCGGCCGCGCAGGCCGATCGTGGCCACGCGAAGGGTGTCGTTGGGGCTTCCAAAAACGGTTTGGGATGCGGCTGCCGCGGCCGCGGTACTCATGAAAAAGTGTCTGCGATCCATAGGGAATTTACCGGTATTGGCCGTTACTTTATCACATTCCGCGGATTTCCGGCCAAAAACGCCGAAATGTTGCCCATGGCGATGTCCATCAGCCGCGCGCGCGCTTCCAAAGTGGCCCACGCGATGTGCGGGGTGACGATGCAATTGCGCGCGGTAAGCAGCGGATTGGTCTCCGCCGGCGGCTCCACGCTGAGCACATCCAGCCCCGCGCCGGCGATGCGTCCGGCGTTGAGCGCATCGGCCAGGTCCTGGTCCACCACCAACGGACCGCGCGACGTGTTGATCAGAAATGCCGAGCGCTTCATCGCCGCGAGCGTGCCCGCATGGATCATGTGCTTCGTCTCCGGAAACAGAGGCACGTGCAGGCTGATCACGTCGCTCGCCCCCAGCACCTCCTCGACCTCCGCCCAGCGGAAGCCTTCGTAAGCCGGTGCATTCTCCCGTACCGCGTCGTTGGCGAGCACCCGCATCCCCATGGCGTCGGCGATGCGCGCCGTGGCGCGCCCGATGCGTCCGAATCCCACGATCCCCATGGTCTTGCCGGCCAGTTCGGTGAGCGGCGAGTTCCAGAAGCACCAGTCCGGGTTGCGCGACCATTCGCCCGCGCGCACAGCGTCCGAATGCGCGCCCACGCGGTGGCACAATTCGAGCAGCAGCGCGAAAACGAACTGCGCCACGCTCGCGGTGCCGTAGGTGGGGATGTTGGTCACGGTGATGCCGTGAGCGCCCGCCGCCGCCACGTCCACGATGTTGTACCCGGTCGCCAGCACCCCGATGTACCGCAACTCGGGCAGGCGCGCCAGTACTTCGGCCGGTAGCGGCGTCTTGTTGGTGAGTACGATCGCCGCGCCCCGGGCGCGCGCCTCGGCCTCGGCGGCGGGCGTGCGGTCGTGGATCTCCACTTCGCCGAACGCGCGCAGCGCGTCCCAGGAAAGATCGCCCGGATTCAGGCAGTAACCGTCCAGTACGACTATCTTCATTGGTCCTCTCCGAAATCGTGAATCGTTACCGGCAGCGCCGCGCCCTCCCAAGCGATCGCCGCCGCGTAACCGGCGCCGACGTCGACCGGCGCCACGCTCCATCCGCCTTCAAGCGGCATGCCGGAGCCGTACAGGCCCGCGCCGCGCGCCTTCCACAGCGCTTCAAGCTGCGTCCAGCGGCGCAGGAATTCCAGTTCCCCGGCCGGTTCGGGTTCGCCCGGCGGGAAGTACCGCTCCACCAGCGCGGCATAGTGCGGCACCGGGCGGAGGTGTTCGATGTCCACCCCGACTTCGATTCCGCGCGCCACGGCGATCAGCGCCCGGCCGTGCGAGTGGGACAGGTTGAAGCGAATCTCCGGCGCCAGGGGCAGGTAGGGCTTGCCCTTTTCCAGCAGCGCGAACTCCAGCGGCTTGGCGGTGAAGCGGCTCAAGACGGCGCGCAGCGCGCCATGCGCGGCCAGATAGCGGCGGGCGAGTTCCGCCCGGGCAAAGCGCGCCGCCCGCGCCGCTTCCCCGAGCGAAGGGGGCGGGACCGCCGCCGTGTCCAGATCCACGCGCCACACCTCGATCATTGGATGTCTTCCGCCAGCGCCGCGAGAAACTCTTCGCGGCACGAGTTGAGATAAAAGTGTCCGCCGGGAAACGTGCGGACGCGGAAACCAGCGGTGGTCTGCTCGCTCCAGCCTTGCAGGTGCTCGCCGCGGACGTTGGGGTCCTGCGCGCCGCCGTAGGCGCGGATGGGGAAGGCGAACGGATCGCCCTCGCTGTAGACGTAATGGCGGTAGAGCGTGGCGTCGGCTTCGAGCACGGGCAGCACGCCGCGCAGAAGAGCCGGATCGTCCGTGGGTAGCCCGCCCAGCCGGCGCAGTTGCTCCACGAACTCCTCGCGGGAGGGCGGGGAAGGGGGCACGTGGCCGCGCCGGAACTGCGGCGCGCGCGCGCCGGAGGCGATCAGCACGCGCGGTAGCGGCGCGCCCCGGCGGCGCAACTCGCGCGCCAGTTCGAAGGCGACGATCGCGCCCATGCTGTGCCCGAAGAAGGCGAAGGGGCGATCCAGGTAGTGCTCGATCGCGCCGGCGAGTGAGTCCACCAGCGGCGCCATGCGCTCGAAGGGCGCTTCGGCGTGCCGCGCCTCGCGTCCCGGCAGGCGCACCGCCACGATGCCCTCGGCCCGCGGCACGGCCGCGGCGCCGCCTCCGGCATGCGGGAACCAGAAGACGCGATCCCCCGCCGCCTTTCCGATGTCCGGGAACCAACTCGCCGGCGCGGCCTTCTTGCGCAGCATCACGGCCAGCAGTTTCTTCTTCTCGGGCGAGAGTTCGGGCGCCTTGGGAACTTCCGCGGCAAGGGTTTTCTTCGCGCGCGCCATCGCCTGCCTGAGGACGCCCTCGAAGTGGCCGGCGTGCAGATCCGCGGCGTAGCCGAGCGCCGCCGCGCGCGAGGCGCCGGCGACCTCCCGCCAGTGCGCGCGGTCGCCCAGCAGCCGCGCCAGCGCTTCCCGCCACGGGGCGATATCCTGCGCCGGCACTTCCGCGACCGGCACCATCTGGTCGTCGAGCCGCGTCTGGTAGCGCGTGATCGGAGTCACCCGCAGCAGGTACGGCACGCCCATCATGGCCTCCGGAATACCGCCCACGTCGGCGCCCATCACCGGCACGCCGCGCAGCATCGCCTCCAGCACGATGCGCGAGCGCGCCTCGGCCCACAGCGACGGGACCAGCAGCACGCGCGTCCGCGCCAGCAGCAGGTTGATGTCGTCCACCGGGGGCAGCAGCGTGACGTTGGGGCGGCGCTCCAGTTGCGCGCGATCCTCCGCGTTGGTGCCCCACGTGGGCACGGCGGCGAAGCGGACCTCGGGGAACGCGTCGGCCAGCGCCAGGAAGATCGCGATGCCCTTCACCGCGCAGGGGTTCACGAAGGTGACGAATTCGTTCTCCGGCCGGCCCAGATCGGGCCATTCCCCGGGCTCCATCAGGGAGATGGGGACGTGCACCGCGTCGATGCCCGCGTGCTTGCGGACGTAGTCCGCCACGTACCGGCTGACCCCCACCACGGCGTCGGCGGCGCGCAGGCGCGCGGTCTTGGCTTCGCTCGGGAAAGCGCAGTCGGGTCCGAAGGGAACGGCGAGCGTGGCGCGCACCAGGTACACCACGCGCGCGCTGGAGCGCAGGGCGACCTCCAGCAGCAGTTGCGCGGGATCGTCCGTGGAAGCCAGGATCGCGTCCGGACCGAACTCGTCGATCGCCGCCGCGAAGGTGGCGCGCAGGTTCCCCCGGGTCGCGATGGCGGCGCCCACGCCGTGGCGCGTGAAGCGGACCACGCCGCCATCGCTGCCCTCCACGGCCACGCCCCGCGCGGCCAACTCGTCGAGGTAGCGGGCGTGTTCCTTCTCGCCGAAGACGCTGATGCGCGCGACCACGCGGCACGCGTGCCCGAGCGCCGCCAGGGCTTCCAGCAGCAGGCGGTTGGACTTGTCGCCTCCGCCGTGCGCCGGGTAGTAGAGCGAGTTCTGTGCCAGCAGAATCTTCATGGTTTACCGTTTCCGGTACCGTCGGCCTCCGGCCGACCTTCGGATGGAACCGGAACCCATCCATCCACACCCGCCCCCCGCATCGCTCATTTCGCGCCTCGCCTGCGCAAACGTTCCAGCAGCAGCGCGCGCCTCTCCGGGGAAAGCGATTCGATCGTCGCCGCCGCGGCACGGGTAGCGCAGGCCTCCCGGCCTGCCTTTGGATCGAACCGGAATCCCCCATCCACGCCCGCCCCCCGCGCTACTCATTTCGCGCCTCGCCTGCGCAGACGTTCCAGCAGCAGCGCGCGCTTCTCCGGCGAAAGCGATTCGATCGTCGCCGCCGCGCCTCCGTTGGCCGCGCCGCGCGCCAACCCGGTCAGATACCGCTCCATGTTCGCGGCGTCCAGCCCGGCCACGAAGCGGTCCGCCGCGGCACGAGAAGCGCGCGATTCACGCTCGTACTCGTCCCGGTCGCCGAGCAGGCGCTCCAGCGCTTCCACCCACGGCGCGGGGTTGTTCTCCTCCACCACCGGCAGGGGCATGGCGTGCTCGTCGTACACCGCCTGATAGCTGGCGATGGTCCTCACCGGGATCACGTAGCCGGTGCCGCGCTTGGCCTCCACCAGGCCGCCCGAATCGCTCGCCACCACCGGAATGCCGCGCAGCATCGCCTCCATCACGATCAGGCCGAAGCCCTCGTACCACAACGACGGCATGAGCAGCACGCGCGTCCGCGCCAGCACGTCGTCGATGTTGCGCGCATTGGGCAGCACCTCGACGTTGCCCGCCCGCGCCAGCGCGCGCCGGTCCCCGGCGGTGGTGCCCCAGCCCGGCACCACGCCGAACCCGGTGCGCGGCATGCGCGCCGCCACTTCCAGGAAAATCGAGATCCCCTTCACCGCGCAGGGATTGATCATGGTGACCAGGCCGGAATCGAAGTTGGCGCGATTTGCGAACGGCCCCGCCCCGTAGATCGGCGGATGGATCACTTCGGCCTTCCGCCCCAGGGCCTCTTCGATGTAGCGCGCCATGTGCTCCCCGATGGCGACCACTCCCGCGGCCCGCGCCACCATCCGCGCCGCGGCCGCATCCGGATTCCACGCCGCCGCGCCGAACGGAAAGAATTGCGGAGTGTGCGCCAGATAGACCACGCGCCCCGGAGCCGAGTGCTGCGCCTCGCGCAAAAGCCCGTGGCCCAGGTCCTCGCTCGAAACCAGCACCCAGTCGGGCGCGAATTCGGCGATCTGCTGGCGCAGCAGGTGCACGCGCCGCGCCGGTTCCTCCACCGCGAAGACCGCGATGGAAGCGTGAAAGCGCAGTTCGGCGCCTTCGCCGGCGGCGCCGCACACGATGCGGCAGGCGTGGCCCGCGCCCGCCATGTGGTCCAGCCAGATCAGGTTGCTGCGCGTGGCGCCGCCGCGCGGCGGCACGTAGGATGCATTTGCCGCAAGCAGTATGCGCATTCTCTAGGTGGCGTCCTGTTCCTCGGCCAGCAGCGTGCGCACTTCCTCGTCGCTCAGGCCCTCGAGTTCCTCGAGCAGTTCGTGGTAATCGCCGCCCGCCTGTTCGATCTCCTTCAACTCGATCGCCTTGGCCAGTTCCGCGACGGTGAATTCGCCCGAGTAGACCACTTCGAGCGAGAGTTCGATTCCGTAGATCTGGCGCACCCGCGAGAGCAACTGCACGGCGAGCAGGGAGTGGCCGCCGAGTTCGAAGAAATTATCGTGCACCCCGACACCGGTGACGTTGAGCAGCTCGCTCCATAATTGCGCGAGATCGCGCTCCAGCGCCGTGCGCGGCGGATCCGCCGGGCGCGCCGTCACGCGGGCGGCGGAGCGCAGCCGCTCCATCACCGCCGCGGGCGTGCGCAGTTCGCGCGCGATGCGCCCGTAGTCGGGGCGCCGTGGCGCCGTGCGCCCGCCCTCTTCCGTTGAGCCGCCGATCGCCGGCGCCGCCTCCGGAGGGCGGTACACGCATCCGGCCGCTTCCGCCGCGGGCAGCCGGAAGACCCCGTCCGCTCCCGCCGCGGCGATCGATTCCAGAAACAGCCGCGCCGGACGGTTGCGCTGTGCCGCCAGAAACGGAATCTCCACCCGAGCCAGCCCGCGCTCCAGCGCGATCTCTCCCAACCGCGCCACCATGCGATGCTCCACCCCGCGTCCCAGCGCGCGGCAGCTCAGCAGGAACGTATCCACCGCCAGCGCCCGTTCCTCCGCGCGGAAAAGGATCGCCCCGGTCAGGCCGTACCCGCCGAAGCGATCGCTGACGGTCACGGTCAGGCACTCCGCGGAAAGCCGCGCGATTTCCGCCGCCGTGCGCCGCAGGCAGGTGGCGTTCATCTGGTTGGTGCGCTGGGTTAGCTGCGCCACTCGCTCGATCTGTCCCGCTTCGAGCGGCGCGATCCGCACCTCCAGCCGCAGCCCGGCCAGGAACTCTTCCAGGCTTCCGGCGCCGCGCGCGGCGCGCGTACGCGCCGCCTGCTGCGCGTAGAAATCGCCGCGCTTGCGGTCCTCTTCGGTGACCCGCGCGCGGTCGAAGGCCCACACGTGGCGCAGAAACTCGGGGATGTCGCCCGCGTCGGCCGGCAGCGCCAGCCCGAGGACCTCCGGAGCGCCGGCCCGCGCCTCGTCGATCTCCTTAGGGTTATCGTCGACCAGGAGGAAGGAATCCAGCCCGAGGCCGAGTTCGCCGGCCAGTTCCACGAGGTTGGCGCCCTTGGACTGCCAGTTGACGCGGGAAGCCGCGAAATCGCCCGCTTGCAGCGGCATGTCGGGATGCGCCCGGAAGGTTTCCGCGACGTCTTCTTCGTTGTTCTTGCTGCACAAAGCCAGCAGCATGCCCTCGGCGCGGCGCGCCGCCATGAACTGCTGTAGCGCCCGGCGCGGAGCGTCGAGCACCACCGCCTGCGGACCGTCTTCCCCGCAGATCCCGCTCCACAGTGTGTCGTCGCAATCGAGCGCGATCACCTTGTAGGGCGGCATGCGCAGGGCGTGCACCTTGCGCGCGATGGCCGAGGCCAGCGCCGCGAAATACTCCGGCGTGTAGGGCACGTGGCCGAGTTCGTCGCCGTGGGGATCGTGGATGCCGGCGACGGGGTAGAGCGCGGCCACCTCCCCGGGCAGGATCACGTAGGGCAGTCCCGCCGGCCCCTCCTCCACCGGCGCAGCGCCGGGCGAAGGGCAGACCACCACGATCAACGGCGCCGCGGCGGGCGATTTCGCGGCCGCCTCCTGCAACTCCCCCCAGCCCTCCGCACGCCAGTCCGCCAGCCGCGCCAGGACCACGTTCACGCCGCCCGTATTACCCGCGAACAGGCCCGCCGGATTGAGCAGTTCCTGGAAAACCTGGTTGTAGCCGGCGAAGCGTATCTCGTAATCCATCTCCAGTTCGCGCATCCAGAATGCGAGTGCGTCCCTGATGGGTTCGGCGGTGAAGGTGGCACTGATGGCGATCGCGCGGTCCTGGGGCATTCTCATTCATTATAGGGAGGCGACACCCGGCGCCGCCCGATCTTCCGGACAACTTTTGATGAGAGCCTGTCCGGCCCCGGCCCACTGTATCCCGTTACGACTTCCTTCTTTGACCTCCCCGACCGCTGGGCCTTGCTGTGCCTGGTCCCGATTGCCTTCTGGATCCTGATCAGCGGCATCGACGACCTGTTCATCACCCTGGTCGCGCTGTTGCCGCGGCGCCGGTTTCCTTTTCCCTCTCCCGAACGCCTGCGCGCCACGCCGGAGCGCCGCATCGCCATCTTCGTCCCCCTGTGGCGGGAGCACGCGGTGATCTCGCGCATGCTGGCCCGCAACCTGGAGGCCATCCGTTACCGCAATTACGACATCTTCGTCGGCGTCTATCCCAACGACGTGCCCACCCTGCACGCCGTGCAGGAGCAGGCGCGCCGGCACCCGCGCATCCACATCGCGGTATGTCCGCACGAAGGACCCACCTCCAAGGGCGACTGCCTCAACGCCATCTACCGGCGCATGCGCGAGACCGAAGCCCGCCACCGCACGCGCTTCCGCATCGTCGTGACCCACGATGCCGAAGACCTCGTGCATCCCGATTCGCTGGCGCTCATCAACTGCTTCTCGCGCCGTTACGCGATGGTGCAGATTCCGGTGCTGCCGCTGCCCACGGCACCCGGCGAACTCACCCACGGACTGTACTGCGACGAATTCGCCGAATACCAGTGCAAGGACATCCCGGTCCGCCAGGCGCTGGGCGGATTCCTGCCCTCCAACGGGGTCGGCACCGGCTTCGACCGCGGCGCGCTCGAGCATCTGGCCGACACCCGCCACGGACGCCCCTTCGATCCCGCCTGCCTGACCGAGGATTACGAGACCGGCTACCGCCTGCACGCGCTCGGGTACCCGCAGGTCTTCGTCCCGCTGCGGTTGGACGAGTCCGCTCCGGTGGCCACCCGGGAGTTCTTCCCGCGGCGCCTGCGCGCCTCCATTTCGCAGCGCACCCGCTGGGTCACGGGCATCGCCCTCCAGGGGTGGCAGCACCATGGCTGGCCTCTCGGACAGGTCTTCTGGTTCTGGCGCGACCGCAAAGGCCTGGCCGGCAACCTGATCTCGCCCTTCGCCAATCTCCTGTTCTTCTACGGCGGGGTGCGCTGGGCCGCGGGCGTGAACCTGGCTGCCCGGCTGGATCCGGGGGTGGTTGCGATCTGTACCCTTACCTGTGGGATCGCCGCCGTGCAGACCGCCTTCCGCATATACGCCGCGGCGACGGTCTACGGGTGGCGGTTTGCCGCGTTGGCGCCGGTGCGGGTCCTGTGGGGCAACCTCGTGAACTCCGCCGCCACCGCGATCGCTCTATGGGAATTCTTCGATTCCCGGAGGCGCGGGCAACGCCTGGCATGGCGCAAGACCGACCATATGTATCCTCTAGCCGAGCCGGCTTACGCCGCCGGGACGGCGTACGGCACGCCGCTGGCCCGCTCCCGGCCGCGCTGACGCATGGTAGCGTCGACCTGCGGCCGGCCCTTGGACCGCCGCAATCTGCGGCGGCACGCGTTTCCGGCCGACATGAGCCACGAAATTCGCTACCGACCCGGAGACCCGCGAAAAACCCTGGAAGTAGCGCGGACCGCCGGGCAGTCCCTGGTCACGATTCTCAACGACATCCCCGACCTCTCCAAGATCCTGGCGCTCACCGCGCACGCCTCCCGCCAGCAACACGATCCATGTCTGGCGTGCGGCATGGACGGAGTGCTCACCGAGCCGGTGAACATGGCCGAAATGCTCCAGGGCCTCGCCGCCGCCGTGGAGCAGGCCGGCAGCCTACAGCAAGAGTCGCCCCCTTTACCGTCGAGGCTCGGCAGCTAGCTGAAACCGCGGAGCCGCGCACGTTAGTAAGCGGTGCTTTGGCACTTCTGTCACGGGCCGTTAGGCTAGAGAAGCTCTTCCAGCTTCTTCCGCAACTCCGAGCTGAGCCGCGGATTATCGCCCCCGGTCGAAATCGCCACGTGCACGCTGCCCCGCGCCATGCGCGCCGGTACCACGAAGCCGCATTCCCCGGCCGAGTCGGCGATGTTGGCGAAGATGCCGCGCCCCTTGGCCGCGATCCCGATCCGGTGGTTCGTCAGGCGGTCGTTGGTGGCCGCGAAGACCAGTACCGCCCCGGCCAGATCGGTGGCGCGGAAACGCCGCGACACCAGCCGCACCGGGAGTTCGTCGAACTCCGGTTCGTGTTCGGGCGCCACCACCGTGACGCGCGCGCCGGCCTCGACAAGGCCCTTGGTCTTGCGGAGTGCGATTCTGCCGGCGCCGACAACCAGTACGGGCCGGTCTTTGAGATCGAGAAAAACCGGATAGTGCTTCAATCCCGAAATGTAGCACGGCGCGGCGCGCCTGCTATCATAAAAAGTTCATGTCAGGCGCCATTCCCACCGTGGTCATCGTGGGCAGGCCCAACGTAGGAAAGTCCACCCTTTTCAATCGGATTACCGGAACGCGTCGGGCCATCGTCGGTGATGAGCCGGGCATTACGCGCGACCGGATCCACGGGTCTGCTGAACATGACGGCCGCCACTTCGAGTTGATCGACACCGGCGGCATCGTCGTCGAAGACCAGGAGTACATCCCGGCCCAGATCCTGCGCCAGGCCGAGGTCGCGCTCACGCAAGCCTCCTACATCATCTTCCTGGTGGACGGGCGCGCCGAAATCACCGGCAGCGACCGCGACCTCGCCCGCATGCTCCTGCGGCTCGGCAAGCCGGTCGCCCTGGCCGTCAATAAGGTCGATTCACAGGTTCAGCGCGATCTCGTCCACGGCTTCTACGAACTCGGTATCGGCGACATCTATCCCATCTCCGCCGAACACGGCACCGGCGTGGACGCCCTGCTCGACCACGTCACCGCCGGCATCCCCCGCGGGGAACCCGCCGCCACCGCCGAAGCCGCCGAAGAAAGCGCCCCCGGCGGCATCAAGGTGGCCATCATCGGCCGCCCCAACGTGGGCAAGTCCACCCTGCTCAACGCCCTCACCGGCAAGGAGCGGGCCATCGTCAGCCCCATCGCCGGCACCACCCGCGACGCCGTCGACGAAACCGTCCTCCACGAAGGCACCGAGTACATCTTCGTCGATACCGCCGGCATCCGCCGCAAGGGCAAGACCCACGATATGGCGGAGAAACTCAGCGTGGTCATGGCCCGGCGCAATATCCGCATGGCCCACGTCGTGCTCCTCCTCCTGGACGCCACCGAGGGCATGGTCGGGCTTGACACCACGATCGCCGGCTACGCCCACGAGGGCGGGCGCGCCGTCATCATCTGCGTCAATAAGTGGGACGAGATGAAGGGCCCCGACGCGCCGCCCAGGAGCAAATTCGAGCGCGACATCCGCGACACCTTCAAGTTCCTCGATTACGCGCCCGTTGTGTTCCTCTCGGCCAAGGGCGGCATCGGCATCCCGAAGTTGTTTCCGCTCATCCGCGAGGTCTTCCAGGCCGCATCCACCCGTGTCTCCACCGGCGAGTTGAACCGCTTCGTGGACCAGTTGCGGTTTGAGGAGCGCAAGATCTACTACATCACCCAGCATTCCATCCGCCCGCCGGCATTCGCCGTGTTCACAGATAAGGGCGGCCCGCTGCACTTTTCGCACCAGCGCTACCTTGTCAACCAACTGCGGCGGCGATTCGGGTTCAAGGGAACACCCATACTGGTGCAGACTCGCGCGAAGAAAAAGGGGAAGGATTAGTCCTGTCGTTGCCTTTCGCTGGCTTCCCCCTTATCCTAGGAGGAGTAGTACGATGACGCAATCTTATCTTGACGCGAGGAGGCGGTCCTGATGTGGGGTAAGAAACGGGACGAGGAGCCATCACCGACTCGCCCTTCATACAATCCGCCCCCGCCGCCGGCTAACCCGGCGCCGGCAGCCAAACCCGTCGAAACCAGGAAGGAGACGCCCGTGTCCAGTTTGCCGCCGGCCAGATTCGAGCCGGATGTTCGTGGAGGCGCCGCCACCATCGGAAAGGCCGTGAAGGTGGTAGGCCAGATCTTCAGTAAGGAAGACCTGTTTGTCGACGGAGAGGTCGAGGGCACTCTCGAAGCGCTCGAACATAAGCTCACCATCGGCCCCCATGGCGGGATTCGCGCCGGTATCAAGGCTCGCGAAGTCGCCGTCCTGGGCACCGTGCAGGGCAATATCGAAGCCGCCGACAAGATCGAGATCCGCAAGGACGCCAAGGTGGTGGGCGATATCAAAACCGCCCGCATCATCATCGAGGACGGGGCTTACTTCAAGGGCGCCATCGACATCGTGAAGCCGGAACCGGCCAAGGTCAAGCCGGCCGCCCAGGTTTCCGCCGCGCCAGCCCAGGCCGCCGCCGCGGCCAGTCCGGCACCGGCCGGCGCGCAGGATAACAGGCGCTGACGCGGAGCGGTGGGATGCTCGGGCCGCTCAAGGATCTGTTCCGTGGAGGCCGCGGGGGGCCGCAAGGCTATACCCCCGCTCCGCCTCCCGGCGCGGCACGTCCCGGCTCGGCCTTTTCCAACGGATCGGCCAACATCGAAACCCGTCCCAGCCGCGGACTGGAAGCCTTCTTCGGCCAGATCCGCGACCAGGTCGGGCTGACCATCCTCGATCTCGGCGGCGCTTCCCAGAAGAACATCACGTTCATCACCGAACTCGGCCACCGCCTCTACTCGGAGGACTTCCTCGCCATCCTGCGCGAAACCTTCGGGGAAGACGATCCCGAGCAATCCAATCCCGGGCGCATCGATTACTTCCTCAAGCAGACCCTGGATTACCCGGAAGGCCACTTCGACGGCGTCCTCATCTGGGACGTGCTCGAATACCTTTCGCCCGTGCTGCTCAACGCCGTGATCGAGCGCCTGCACCACGTGGTATCGCCGCGCAGCTACATGCTCGCCGTCTTCCACTCCGACGACAAACTGCAGGGCGTACCCAACTATAGCTTCCGCATCGCCGACCTGGGCACGCTCGAAATCGCGCAGCACGGCCAGCGCAAACCGGCGCAGTTGTTCAACAACCGCAGCCTGGAAAAACTCTTCGGCAACTTCGATTCGGTCAAGTTCTTCCTCACGCGCGAACGCCTGCGCGAAGTCATCATCAAGGCCTGAGCGATCCGCGGCGCCCCGCGCCCGGCGCCGCCGCGTCATCCGCCCTCCCCGGCCGCGCGGACTCGCCGGATTCCTGCTACTGTTGGGAATCGCAGTGTACGCGTTCCGGCGCTCGCTGGGCGGGCGCGAATTACTCGGAGAGAATCCACACGCATGAACCGGTACTTGCTGAGGAGCGCCATCGTCGCCGCTCTGGGCGGCCTGCTGTTCGGCTTCGATACAGCGGTCATTTCGGGCACGACCCGCTCCCTCGAAACCATCTTTTCCCTCACCCCCGTGATGCTCGGCATCACGGTCTCCAGCGCCCTCTGGGGCACCGTCCTGGGCTCCATCGTCTCCGGAGCACCCAGCGACCGCTACGGCCGCAAAGCGTCCCTTCAGGCCCTCGCCGTCCTCTACGTCCTCACCGCGCTCGGCTGCGCGTTCGCCTGGGATTGGTACAGCTTCCTCTTCTTCCGCTTCCTCGGCGGACTCGCCATCGGCGGCTCCAGCGTCATCGGCCCCATGTACATCGCCGAAATCGCCCCCGCCGCCAAACGCGGACGTCTCGTCGGCATGTTCCAGTTCAATATCGTCGCCGGCATCCTTCTCGCCTACCTCTCCAATTACCTGATCGGCCTCGCCTCCTTCGGCCCCGCCGAGTGGCGCTGGAAACTCGGCGTCGCCGCCGCCCCTGCCGCCCTCTTCTACTTCGCTCTCCACGGCATTCCGCAAAGCCCGCGCTGGCTTGTCCGCCGCGGCGCCAACCAGGAAGCGCGCAAAGTCTTCGCCCTGATCGGCGAACCGGAGCCCGATAAAGAAGTGCGCGACATCCAGGAATCGCTGCAAAGCGAGCGGCATACCGCGAACGAGCCGCTCTTCCAGGCGCGCTATAAATTCCCCATCCTGCTGGCGATTTTAATCGGCGTCTTCAACCAGTTCTCCGGCATCAACGCCATCCTCTATTACGCCAACGATATTTTCGAAAAGGCCGGCTTCAGCAAACAGTCCGGCGACTTGCAGACCGTCGCCATCGGCTTCAGCAACCTGGTCTTCACCATCATCGCCATGAGCGTCATCGACCGTCTTGGCCGCAAGACCCTCCTGTTGATCGGCGCCGCCGGCACCGCCCTGTGCCTGGCCGGCGTCACCGCCATCTTCACCACCGGCAAAGGCGAAGCCCTCCTGGTCTGGCTGCTGGTGGGCTTCATCGGCTTTTTCGCGTTTTCCCAGGGCGCCGTCATCTGGGTGTATCTCAGCGAAGTCTTCCCCAACCTCGTCCGCGCCAAGGGCCAGAGCCTGGGCAGCTTCACCCACTGGATCATGAACGCCATCATCTCGGCGGTCTTCCCGAAGCTCGCCGCCATGTCGCGTCCCGCGCCTTTCGCCGTCTTCGCCGCCATCACCGTGGTGCAGTTCTTCGTGGTCTGGCTGGTCTTCCCCGAAACCGCGCGCATCACCCTCGAAGACATGCAGAAACGCCTCGGCACGCAGAAACGGTAGCCGGTTGCCGCGGGCCTGCCGGCCGGCCCTTGGATCCAAGCGGAATTGCCGCCCGGCCGATGGCCCACTACACTGGGAATCGCATGGTCGTTCTCCTGGCCGCGCTGCTCGCCGCCTCGCCGGCAGCCGCGGCCGAGCAACCCGGCGCGGTCTCGCTGGTCGATGCGGTCGCGCTCGACTCCGCCGGACGTCCTGTCTCCGGCCTCACGCCCGCCGATTTCGAAATCACCGCCGCCGGACAGCCCGTCCCCGTCATCCGCCTGTCTTACTTCGATACCCTCCGTCACACCGCCGCCACCGCCACCGAGTTGCCCGCGCTCGAACTCACCCCGGACCAGATCCATCGCACCACTGTCTTTGTTGTGGACGATCTCTGCCTCCCCGCCGCGGAACTCGCCCGCATCCGCGAAGAGTTGGACGGCTTTGTCGCCGGCAGCCTCGCGAGCGGCGACGTGGCCGCCGTCCTGCGCACCAGCGGCGGCACGGCACGCTCGCGCCAACTCACCGCGGACCGCCTCCGCCTCGCCGGCTCCATCGCGGAGATCCAATACCTCGGCGGCGGCATCTCGCGTCAAACCTGCGCCGTCGCAGCGTGGACCGCCGTCGGCTACGCGCTCGGCGGACTCGCTCCGTTCCACGGCCGCAAATCCGTCGTGCTGCTCTCCGGCGATCTGCCGCAACCCTCCGTCAACGCCGCCGCCGAAATCGCCCGCCGCGCCGCCACCGCCATGGCCGCCCTCTACCAGGAGTCGCCCTCCCGTCCCTCTTTCGCCGAATCCACCGGCGGCGCCGCCGGTGCCGCACCCGGACGCGTCGCCGCCGAAACCGCCGCTTATTACGTCCTCGCCTTCCCCGGCAAACCCGCCGCCATCGAGGTGCGCGTCCGCCGTCCCGGCATCACCCTGCGGACCCGGGCCCTTCCCGCCGGACTGGCCCCCGTCAACCTGCTGCACACGCCCGACGCTCCCGAAGCCGCCCTCCTCGCCGCCGCGGACTCGCCCTTCGAAGGCAACGCCATCGGGCTGGCCGTCACCACCCTCTTCAACAACACCGCCGCCGATGGCTCCTACGTCGAAGTGCTCTGCCACGTCGATGTCCGCGACCTTTCCTACCTGCGCGACGAACAGGGCCGCTACCGCCTCGAGTTCGTCGCCGGCGCCGCCGCGGCCACGATCCTGTCCGGCAGCGTCACTCGCCTTTCTTCGATGCGCGACCAGGCCCTCACCCTCACCGCCGCGGAATACCAGCGCGCGCTCCGGGAAGGCGTCGTCGTCAACCTGCGGCTTGCCTGGGGCAGCGGCTCCCGCGACGTCCGCGCGGCCGTCGCCGATGTCCGCTCCGGCCGCACCGGCGGCGCCGCCGCGTTCGTCGAGACGCGCGACTTCCTCTCCGGCACCCTGTTCCTCTCCGGCATCGCTCTCCAGGGTTCCGCCGGCGTCAGCGAAAGCCCCGCTGTCCGCGCCTTCCGCCCCGGCGCCTCGGTCACTTTCGTCTACAACATCTACAACGCCGCCGCCGATAAAGAAGGACGCTCCCGCGTGACCGTGCGCGCGCAGTTGTTCGCCGGCGGACGCACCGTCTTCACCGGACAACCCCTTACCATCACCTTCGAGCCCCCCGCCGGCACGCGCCGGCGCCAGGTGAACGGCCGCATCAACCTCGACTCCACCATCGGCGCCGGCCGCTACATCCTGCACCTCTCCGTCAAGGACGAACTCTCTCCCGTGGCCGCCGCCGCGACCCAGTTTACCGACTTCACGGTGGAGCCATAGCCGGCCGCAACCCTGTTACCATAAGCGCTGGCATGAAGAAGGACGAACTCGTACTGATTACCGGCGCCGGTGGCTTTATCGGCGGTTCGATGGTCGCCGATTTCCGGCGTCAGGGTTATACACGCATCCGCGCGGTCGATATCAAGCCCTTCGCGGAATGGTATCAGCGCTTCCCCGATGTCGAGAATCTGCAACTCGACCTCAACGTCAAGGAAAACTGCGAACGCAGCGCCGAGGGCGCCGCCGATGTCTACAACTTCGCGGCCAATATGGGCGGCATGGGCTTCATCGAAAACAACAAGGCCCTGTGCATGCTCTCCGTCCTGATCAATACCCACATGCTGCAGGCCGCCCAGCAGGCCGGCGTCAAGCGCTACTTCTACTCTTCCTCCGCCTGCGTCTACAACGCCGATAAGCAGCGCGACGTGAACAACCCGGGGCTGAAGGAAGAGGACGCCTACCCTGCCATGCCCGAAGACGGCTACGGTTGGGAGAAACTCTTCAGCGAGCGCATGTGCCGCCACTTCCGCGAGGACTTCGGCCTCTACACCCGCATGGCCCGCTTCCACAACGTTTACGGCCCCAACGGCACCTGGGACGGCGGCCGCGAAAAGGCTCCTGCCGCCATCTGCCGCAAGGTCATCGAAGCCAAGGTCTCCGGCAAGCACGAAATCAGCATCTGGGGTTCCGGCACCCAGACCCGCAGCTTCATGTACATCGACGATTGCCTCAAGGGCGTGCAGATGATCCTCAACAGCGACATCGTCGATGCCATCAACCTCGGTTCCTCCGAGATGGTCTCAGTGAATCAACTCGTGGACATCGTCGAAGACATCGCCGGCATCAAGCTCAAACGCAGCTACGACCTCAGCGCGCCCAAGGGCGTCAACGGCCGCAATAGCGACAACACGCTGATCCAGCAACTCCTCGACTGGGAGCCCAACATCACGCTGCGCGACGGCCTCGAGAAGACGTACGCCTGGATCTACGACCAGTACATGGCGCGCCTGAACCACAAGGCGTACGTCATCTAGCAACTCGCGGGCTGCCAGTCCGCCGGCGCGGGCGGCGCGCGCCTACTTCTTCGCGGCCGCTTTCACGTGGCACTTGGTGGTGCAGTTGCCCTTGCTTTCGAAAGCCGTGCCTCCGGCCCGATGGCAGCTTCCGCAGGAGGTTTTCGCCGCCTCCGCGGTCTTGTGCATGTTGGCCTTCCAGTTGAGCGGAGCCTTCGCATCCTGCGGCCATAACGCGGGGTGACACACTTTGCAGTCGTTCTTCTCGCGCTTGGCGTGAAGAGCGTGGTCGAACGTGACGTTGCCCGTCTTGGCCGCAAACACCAACTTCGCCGGAGGTGTGGGGGCCTTCTTTTCCTGTGCCAGCATGCCGGTCAGGCAAATCAGCCAGAGCATGGCGGGCCAGGCAATCCATTTCCGCATGTGCCGATTGTATATCAGATCGATTTGTCCGATATACGGGGTCAGTCGCGGCCCATCGCCAGGTATGCCGCGGCCGGAATCACGCACAGCACGGCGGCCGCCGCCACAGCCAGCGCGACATGCTCGCCCGCCAGTTTCGCCGCCGGAGCCAGCCACGCGCCGAGGTCGAGGCCGGACGCGGCAGTCGCGACCCGGTCGAGCGCTCCTCCCAACCACGCCGCCGAGGCGCGCAGGGAAACCGTCAGCACCGCCACCGCGCACACCAGCGCCAGGACCTGCGCCGCCGCCATGGGCCGGTTCGCCGCCTCGGCCGCTTCCAGCCTGGCGCGAAGCTGGGCCTGCCGCCAGACCCGTCCCGAGTCCGCCGGCGCCGCCGCCGCGTAGCTCTCCTGCCGCGCATCCTCCATCGCGCCCGCAATCGCCGCCGCATCGCCGCAGATCGCGCACTCCCGCGCGTGCTCCCGCAGTTGGGGTTCGGCGCCATCCGGCCAGCGTCCCTGCAGCGTCAGCGCGAGTACCTCGGATTCGAATTCGCACTCGTACGCGCTCATGATTCGCTCCCGCCTCCCGTTCCCCGCAGCAGCCCCGCCAGACGCCGCCGCGCGCGAAACAGCATCGGCTTCAGACTCGCCGGGCTGAGCCCCAGCACCGAAGCGATCTCGCGGTGCGAAGCGCCCTCCGCGTACGCCAGCCACAACATCGCCCGCTCGCGCGGTTCCAGGTGCCGCATGGCGCTGCTCAGGTCCGCGGCGCGCTCCGTGGCGACGGAAGGATCGCCGCCGGATGCGCGCTCGATCTCGTCGCCTACCGCCGCCGAACCCGACCGCACCGCGCTCCTCCGCCGCGCGTCCCGCGCCAGGTTCGTCGCAATCCGGTACAGCGAATTGCGGCGATGCTGTTCGCTCTCGTGCGCCGTGTTGGCGCGCAGGAACCGGTAGTAGGTCTCCTGGAGCAGGTCGTCGGCCAGTTGGCGGTCGCCTGTCACCCGCGCCAGGTACGCCCACACGCCGCGCGCGGTCCGTTCGTAAAACGCCCGGAATGTCTCCTCGTCGATCACGAAATCGGCGCACGCGTCCTTGGCGATTTCCTTGCCCAGCAGGAATGGAATGTCACGCGACATAGCTGGTGTGTGCCGTCACCTTAGTATCCCGTGTCCTTCGCCGCCCGGGATTTCCGCGCGCGGGCCCGGAGGCGTTTCGATCAGGCCCAGCCGCTGCGAGATCAGGAACGAGAGGGCCGCCGAGAACAGGAAGCCCAGGCCCAGCGCGATCGCCAGGATGCCCAGCGCCTGCAGCGGCTGCGCCGCATCGTTCCCCGCGCGCCCGCTGATCACGTGCAGTCCCACGCCTCCCGCCACCAGCACCACGCCTCCCTGCACGGACCACAGGATGCGCGCCAGCGGCGCCCCCACGCTCCGCGGACCCGCGTCCAGCTTGATGGGCGACGATTCCAGAAACTTCGACCCGGCCGGAGACTGTATGTAAGCCAGCAGGTCTTCGTTCGCCGTGAAGCGGTCCAGCAGCTTCGTGTGCACATCCGTCTGCACCTTCGCCAGCCGGCTCCATCGCCGGTAGTCGATGAACGTGCGGATCAGCCACACCAAAAGCCCGATCGCCATCCCGAAGCCGGCGAATACCGCCATCCCCTGGATCACGTCCCGCCACAGTTCCGTGACCTGCGACGCGTGATCCTGCGGCGGCCGGTACCCCGGACCGTCGCCGATGTAGAACGCGGGGTTCCGCGCAATCTCCGGATGCGCCCCGAGGAACGCGCCCAGCGCCGGGAATGCCGCCAGGTACTGCGCATTTCCCAGCAGGCTCGAATCGCTGGCCAGGGCGTTCTTCAGCGACGGAGGATAGCGCTCCAGCAGGCTCGTCAGGTCCGCGCGGGTCCGCTGCGCGTCGGGCTGCTCCACGGGCGCGACAGGCGGCGCCGTGCCTGCCCGCGGCGCCTGCGCCCACATTCCCGCCGCCACCAAACCCGGGATCAGGATCCGTGCAATTCGTGTCCGCGTCATCGTGAAGCTCCTCTGCCCGGTATATACGCGCCCGGCGGGCAAGGGTTAACAGGCGTGGGGCCGTTCAGCGGAACAACAGCGGCGCGAACGCGTTCAGGTGCTTCCGCCACACCTGCCACTCGTGCAGCCCCGGCCCCTCCCACCACACGTTCCGGATCCCCGCCCGGTCCAGCGCCTCGTGCAGCGCGCGCGCGCCTTCGATCAACCGGTCCTGTGTGCCGCACCCGATCCACAGCAGCTTCATCCGCCGGTTGAACGCCGCCGGATCCGCGAAGGCGCCGCGGTATACCGTCTGCAAATCGCGCGCCCCCAATCCCGCTCCGCTGAAACTGCCCACCCATGCAAACAGCGCGGGATTGCCCAGCCCGATGTTCATCGCCTGCCCGCCGCCCATCGAAAGCCCCGCGATGGCGCGGTGCGCGCGGTCCGCTTCCGTGCGATACGCCCGGTCGATCTCCGGAATCAGATCCTTCACCACCACGTCTTCGAACGTTCCGCCGGTAGCGTAGCCGTTCTCCATCACCACGATCATCGGCACCGCCTTCTTCGCCGCGATCAGGTTGTCCAGGATGAAATTCGCGTGTCCCTGGCTGGTCCAGCCCCGCTCGCTTTCGCCCGCGCCGTGCTGCAGGTAGAGCACCGGATACCGCGTCCGCCCCGCCGCGTCGTACCCCGGCGGCGTGTAGACGAACGCGCGGCGCGCCTGCCCGGTTACGCTCGACCGGTACCAGTGGACCCGCACCTCCCCGTGCGGCACGTCGTGAAAATCGTAGAAATCCAGCGCCGGATCGGGCACCTCCAGCCCGCCCGATTGCTTGCCCCAGCCGAAGAACGTCTCGCTGCCCGGATCGTTCACCGCCACGCCGTCCACCAGAAACCAGTAGTAGTGGAAACCCGGCGCCACCCCTCCGATCGTGACGCTCCACGTGCCGTCCTCGCCGCGCTGCATCTCGAACGGACCCTTGCCCATGCCGTTGACCCCGCCGCCCGGCATGACCTCCACCTTGCGCGCCTCCGGCGCCTTTAACTGAAACGCCACCCGGTGATCCGGCAGGATCCGCGGATACGCCGCGCCGCGCACATTGGACGGCGCCGGCGCGCCCTCCGGCTGCTGGGCCCATACCGCGAACGCCGCGGCAACCAATAGCAAACATTTCATGGCTCCGATCATGACACAATATCCGGAGGAACCACACTCATGCCTTCCAGCCGTCGAAGTTTCCTCAGACAGACCGCCGGCGCCGCTCTGGCCGCGCCCTTCTTCGTCCGTGACCTGCTCTCCAAGCCTCCCAGCGGCACGCTGCGCATCGCCGCGTTCGGCGGCGACGGGATGGCCTATTACACGCTCGACGGCGTCGGGCGCCACTCCAAGGTGAACATCGCCTGCGTCGCCGAAGTGGATACGGCGCGCATGGAGAAGGTCAAGCAGAAGTATCCCAACGCGAAGCTCTACCAGGACTGGCGCGAGATGCTGCGCAAGGAAAAGGGCAATCTCGATGCCGCCTGCGTCGGCACCCCGGACCACATGCACGCTCCCATGGCGATGAGCGCCATGCGCATGGGTCTGCCGGTCTACTGCCAGAAGCCGCTCGCCCACAACATCTACGAAGTCCGCAAACTCACCGAGTACGCGCGCAAGAAGAATCTGCCCACCCAGATGGGCATTCAGATCCACTCCGCGAAAGAGTACAAGACCGCCGTCAAGCTCATGCGCGCCAGCGCCATCGGCAAGGTGAAAGAGGTCTACTCCTGGAGCGAGAAAAAGTGGGGCGACATGGACCCCCTGCCCACCCGCACCGATACTCCGCCCGCCACCCTCAACTGGGATGAATGGATCGGCATCGCCGCGCCGCGCCCCTACATCGACGGCGCCTACCATCCCTCCAACTGGCGCAAGCGCGTCGATTTCGGCACCGCCACCTTCGGCGACATGGGCTGCCACATCCTCGACCCCGTCTTCGATTCCCTCGCCCTCACCGCGCCCATCTCCGTGCGCAGCGAAGGCCCCGCACCCAATTCGCAAAGCTGGGCGCTCAACTCGATCATCCACTACGTCTTCCCGGCCACTCCCTACACCGAGGGCAAGACGCTGCCGGTGAACTGGTACGACGGCGACGAGCGTCCGCCCAAGGAGATCCTCTCTCTGCTCGGCAGCGTGCGCGTGCCCGGACAAGGCTCCATCTTCGTCGGCACCAAGGGCGTCATGCTGCTCCCCCACATCGGCATGCCCGTGCTGCTCCCGGAGAAAGATTTCGCCGGCTACCAGATGCCCGTCGAAGAACCCGTGAACCACTACTTCCAATGGGTGGACGCGGTCATGGGCAACGGCAAGGCGTCGGCCCCGTTCGAATATTCCGGCCCGCTCACCGAAGCCGTCCTGCTCGGCCCCCTGGCCACTCACTTCCCCAAGGCCACGCTCGAATGGAACTCGGCCCGGATGAAGTTCCGCAACTCTCCGCAAGCCAACGCCTTCGTCCGCCGCAAGTACCGCGCCGGCTGGAACATCAAGGGGCTGTAGCGCGCTCCTCCCACCTCCCGGGCGAGCGCGAACTCGCCCGGGACCCCTACATTTCCGCTCCGCCCGTCATCTCCAGCACCTCGATCGCTTCCAGGCAGCCCTGCGACACGCTGTTCGTCGATAAACCCGCCACGTCGTCGATCGGATTCACCACGTCCGGACCCGCGAGGTGCCGCGCGTTCAGCCGCGGAATCCGCACCCCGCTCCACGCCTTGCGCGCGAACGCCGCGTTGCGGTTCGCCATGTACAGGTACCCCGCCAGCCGCCCCGGCCGCGCGTACTCCGCGTTCGCCCCCTCGCCGCCGTTCGCCTGGTCGCGCTCCACCACGTCCTTGCGCGCGCCGTGCAACCGGCAGTACCGCTCCCACGCCTTCTTCCAGCCGGCGTGCTCGATCAGCGTGTTCAACTCGAACACTACCTCCGCCCCGCCCATGATCGTCGCCAGGTTGTAGGTTCCTACCTCGTTCGCCAGCGCGTACAGCTTCCCCGTCTTCGGATCGTACCCGTACAACTGGTTCGGCCCCGTCAGAAACCCGTACGGCATCGCCGCGATCGAATCCATCCCCGCCACGATCCGGTCCCGCCACTTCGCATCGCCCGTGCGCTCCCACTCCGTCATCCAGTTGCCCGCGAACGCCAGCCAGTCCGGACCGCCCCGCACCCGCCCCGGATACCCCAGCGGCTTCGTCAGCGGCGCCGCCAGCCGCATCGGGTCGATCTCGATCGTCTTCACATCCGCGTCCAGCACTTCCCGCATGATGTCGCCCGTGCGTTCATCCGTCGTCAGGTAGTAGTAGAACCGCCGATACGCCGCCTGGCTGATCCGCGGTTCCTTCGCCCCGCACCCCCAGTGCCGCACGTTGTGCCGCGACCCCAGCGGCGCGAACCGCCCCAGGTGGTACGTGTCCACCTCGCTGGTGTGCCGCGTCATCGCCTCCGCCATGCGAAACGCGTCCGCCCGTCCCGTCCGCAGGAACGTGTACCACAGCCACATATCGGTGCCGAGTTCCGTGTTGTCCCACGCGAACCCGCCGATGTCGTACCGCCACTCGTGCCGCGGCCCGTCGTGCTGGTGCATCACGTCGCCGTAGTTCCAGAAGCCGTACCAGCGCCGCTGGTCCACTTCCTTGCGATAGAACTCGAACGCCGCCTGAAGCTGATCCTCGATCGCCTTCTTCGCCGCCGTGCTCCCGTCCGGCAGACTCCAGATGCCGAACACGCCAGCCGCGTGAATGTGCGCCGGCGGCGCCGCCAGCACCGGGGGTGTCTGCGCCATCCTCGCCTGTTCCGCCGTCTCCGCCTTCGCCGGCACCGCCCCCGACGGGAACAGCGCGATCTCGCTCGTCCGCGCCACTCCGTGCGGCGTGCTGAACCCCGGCTGCACGTCTTCGTATGACGAATCCAGGTCGTGCGCGCGCGTGTCGTAGTGCCGCAGATCCATTGCCGGCGCGTCCGGCGACCACATCCACACGTGCAGCGCCGCCGCCTCCGCCGTCGCGTGCCGCACCTCCAGCGACGCCGGGTACGATTGCCAGAAGTTCCGCAGCCCCGCTGCCAGCCCGCCCGTCACATCGCCCGCGAACACCAGCCCCGCCGACCGCCGCCCCGCGATCGCGTCCAGCCAGCAGCTCCGCGGATTCGTTCGCTTCTGAATCGTGAACCCGTCCGGATTCGGCTGCATCAGCCGGTAGTCGTCCCACACCGCCCAATCCGTGAGCAGCTTCTGCCCCGCGCGGTCGAACGTCTCTTTGTTCGGAACCCGCTTGCCCGCCAGTTGATCCGCGTAGCTTGCCCCGCGCAACTGCCGCCGCCCGCTGATCGGTTGCACCGGCTCGCTCCACAATCCGCCGTCCTCACCCGCGAAACGCACATGCCGGTTCTGCGCCTGCTCCCGCATCGGCACCGTGAACACCACGCCCAACCCGCGAATGAAATCCTTCTCGTGGTCGCCGTCGAACACAATCGTGTGCATCATCCGCACCGCGTCCAGCCCGGCGTAAAAATACAGCCGGACCACGAACGGCAGCCACTCCCTCGACGCGTTCTTGTGCACGCCCTCCAGCTTCACCACCGCGCGCACCGGCCCCGCCTGCTCCACCGTTGCCTTGCGTATCTCGCCCGTGAATTCCCCGCCGCCCTCCAGCCGGCATACCAGCCGGCCGTCCCGCGCCACCACCCGATCGTCCACCGTGAGCGACTCCACCACCGCCGCCCCCGACCGCCCAACGCGCGCCCGCACCTTTCCCGTATCGATCGCGATCGTCTGCGCCGATTCCGTCACGGTCACCGCCGCCCCGCTCGCCGGCGGCGCCGCCGCGCCCGCCGCCAGCCGCAGCGGACCTGCCGCGTTCGTCACCGTCGCGAATCCCGAAAACTTCACGCTCCCGTCCGGCCAGTACGCCAGGGGCCATGTTTGCAGCGGCAGCGCCTGCCCGTTCGCCGTCAGTGAAAACGTCTGCTCGCGTTTCACCGTGCCGCGCGCCCACGGCACGCCCCAACTCACCCCCGCCACGCGCCCCGGCGCCGCACGGTCCAGCCAGTCCACCATCGCTCCGTCCCCAGGCTGCGCTTGCGCCGCCTGCGACTGCGGCTCCGCCGCCAGTGGCGTGCTCGCCAGAATCCCCACCGCCGTCCTCCGCGTGATCTTCACATGCCCTCCAGCCGTTCATCTCCAATGATAAGACCCGTGCCGCCTCAGCCCTTCCGACACGCCTCCGCCCGGCGGGGCGGCCGATCACCGGCGGAACAAAGGTTGAACAAAATGCTTCCGAACGGAATATAACAGCATGAACTGGGTTTCCTCCGGACGGAGGCGGAATGCGTGCGTATGGCTGCCGGCGCTGGTCGTTTTCTTCCCGATCCTGTTGCACGCTCAGAGCGCGGGCGGCGAAATCCGTCTGGAAGTTCAAGACCCTTCCGGCGCCGCGATGCAAGCCGCCGGCACGCTGCGCAACCTCTCAAGCGGCGCGCTAAGAAGCTTCAAAACCGATGGACAGGGGAAATACACCCTCCGGGGCGTGCCCTACGGCCGCTACCGCCTGGACTTGTCGAGCCAGGGCTTCTCGACGCAATCCCTCGTCATCGACGTGCAATCCGCGACCCCGATCTCGCGTACGATCGGGATGCCGCTCGGCGCCGCATCCGCCAAAATCGATGTAGTCGCCGCCACGCCTCTGGCTGGAAGCGATCTCTCGCTTCAGGAAATACCCTCGCCGGTCCAGGCGGTGTCGCTGCAGGACCTGAACAACAGCGGCGCCGTGGATCTCTCCCACTTTATGAATCGCCGCCTCAGCGGTGTGAACCTCAATGAGAACCAGGAAAACCCGTATCAACCGGACTTGAACTATCGCGGCTACACCGCCTCGCCGCTGTTGGGAACACCCGAGGGAATCTCCGTCTACATGGACGGCGTGCGCCAGAATCAGCCGTTCGGCGACGTGGTGAGTTGGGATCTGATTCCCCGGATCGCCATCTCGGAGGTTGCGCTCGTGCCGGGCTCGAATCCTATCTTCGGCATGAATACGCTCGGCGGCGCTGTGTCCATCGAAACCAAGGACGGCTTGAGCCACCCCGGCGCATCGCTCTCCGTGTCCGGCGGCAGTTTCGGCCGCCGCGCCGTTGAGGCGGAGTATGGCGGCGCCGGCTCAAGCGGCTTCAACTGGTATCTCGCGGGCAATCTCCTGCACGAGGACGGCTGGCGCATCATGTCTCCTTCCGATGTCCGCCAGGCGTTCGGCAAATTCGGCTGGCAAGGCGCAAAGACCGCCGTAAGCCTCAGTTTTACCGATGCCGACAATTACCTTACGGGCAACGGCCTGCAGGAACAACGCTTTCTTGCGAGCGATTACTCGGGCGCTTACACCTATGGCGATACAACCGCTAACCGGTCACCCTTCCTGACCCTCAATCTTCGTCACGCGCCGAGCAGCCAACTGGCCTTTTCCGGGATCGCCTATTTCCGGTACATCCGGGCAGATACCCTCAACACAAACCTCAACACCAACTCGCTCGATCAAGCCGTGTACCAGCCAACCGCGGCCGACCAGGCGGCGCTGAAGGCGGCCGGCTATTCCGGATACCCAACCAGTGGCGCGAACGCCGGCAATACCCCGTTTCCGTACTGGCGCTGCATCGCCCAGGGCCTGCAATTCGCCGAGCCGATCGCGACGTGCGACGCCGTCAACCTCCGATCGTCCACTAAGCAGAATAACTACGGCCTGTCCGGGCAACTTACCTGGTCGGCTTCGCCGGGCGGCCATCGCAACCAGTTCATCGCCGGCACCGGTTGGGATCGCAGTAGCTTGACGTTTCTGCAGGCAGCCCAGTTCGGCTATATCAACCCGGACCATACCATTACCCCGGTGAATTCATTCGAGGACGGCTCCACGAACAGTAATGGAGCGCCCCTGGATACCCGTGTGAATCTGCGCGGCCTTCCTCAAACCTGGAGCCTCTACGCGATGGATACTCTATCTCTGAGTAAGTCCTGGACGCTCACGGTTTCCGGACGCTACAACCGGACGACGATCGATAATCGGGATCGCATCGACCCCGGTGGCGGGCCTGGATCGCTGGACGGGCAATATGTCTTCGGCCGGCTCAATCCCGCTCTCGGCCTTACGTTCAGTCCCGCGCGCTTCATGAATCTGTACGCAAATTACGCGGAGAGCAGCCGGGCGCCTACATCGATCGAACTCGGGTGCGCCGATCCCAATAATCCCTGCAATCTGCCCAACGCCCTGGCCGGCGATCCGCCGCTGCGGCAGGTCGTGACGCGGACGTTCGAAGCCGGCGCGCGCAGCGCGAATGGAGAGAGCCGCCTCAACTGGAGTGCCGGATGGTTCCGCGGCACCAATGACAACGACCTTCTCTTCGTCACCTCCGACGTGACCGGGAACGGGTACTTCAAGAACTTCGGCCGGACGCTGCGCCAGGGAGCCGAGGTTCATCTCGGTGGCCGCATCGGCCGCTTCAATCTCGGCGGGAACTACACCTTTCTGAGAGCGACCTACGAGAGCCCGGAGGCGGTCGACGGGTCGAGCAACAGCACCAACGATTCCGCCCTCGGCGGATCTCCAGGCATGGACGGCGTGATTCAGATTCAGCCCGGGAACCGGATTCCCCTCATCCCTCAGCACCTGCTCAAGGCGTATGCAGATGCCCAGATCACGCGAAAGCTCTCCGCCGATCTTGATTTCATCGCGGTGTCCAGTTCCTTCGCGCGCGGCAACGAGAATAACCAGAGCCGGCCGGACGGAGTCTACTACCTCGGGCCCGGAACCTCTCCCGGTTACGGCGTGGTGAATCTGGGAGCGCGGTATCAGCTCCGCAAGCGCCTGCAGCTTTTCGTACAGATCAATAATCTGCTCGACCATCGTTACTACACCGCCGCTCAGCTCGGGCCTACCGGGTTCACCAGTCAGGGCACTTTTATCGCGCGGCCGCTTCCATCCGTTGACGGAAACTACCCGCTCGTGCACGCGACGTTCTACGCGCCAGGCGCTCCCATTGGAGTGTGGGGCGGCATGCGCTTCAGTTTTTGACGGTGCCCGCCATGTTCGATAATGTTTCCAATGTCCGGCCGGCCGCCACAAGCAGCGTGGAACTTAGCGGTTACGAATGCCATCGAAGCCGCGGGCGGCTCTTCGACAGGCTCCACACCCGCCGAAGAGGTGATCGAACTCTTCGATCGGTTCCGCGACCGCCTGCTCCGCTACGTGCTCAGTTTCAGCCTCCCGGTTCAGGATGCGGAGGACATCGTGCAGGAGGTGTTCCTTGCCTTGTTCCGTCACCTGCGGAGCGGGCGCTCGCGCAGCAATCTCCGCGCCTGGATTTTCCGGGTGGCTCACAACCTCGCTCTGAAACGCAGGACCCATGTCCATACCGCGTCCCTGACATTCGCGGACGAAGGGGCCGCCTTGGCGGATTTGCTTCCGGACCCCGACCCGAATCCGGAAGACCAGGCGGCCGCTACTCAAAGGCGCGGGCAACTGTTAGCCGTTGTCGCGGCCCTCTCCGAGCAGGACCGCCGTTGCCTGGTCCTGCGCGCCGAAGGTCTCCGGTACAGGGAAATTGCCCAGGTTCTCGATGTTTCCCTGGGGGCCGTCGCTCTGTCGCTCGAACGGTCTCTGATGCGCTTGACGCGCGCTGTCCAACGGTGACTCATGCAACTTCGTGATGCTCATCCTTCCGATCGGGAACTGGTCCTTGCGGCCGATGGCGAACTGTCCAGGGGCCGGGCGGAACGCCTCCGCCGGCATCTGGCCGGCTGCTGGGAGTGCCGGCTGCGCGCACAGGAACTGGAAGGCGCCATCGCCGGGTTTGTTC
>JAFDVU010000046.1 GCA_018268835.1 Acidobacteriota bacterium
GGGGGGCAATCGCACAATGAGACTTTTCAGTTCCTTAATTGCATTTGGGTTCGGTGTTGGAATCGGTGCGGCAAACCCCATTTTCGTCAACAACTTCTCCTTTGAAACGCTCCCTGCGGCGGGCCTTACGACCACCTGTGTCGTAGCGACTGGCTGCAACTACTCTTACTCGACCCCAATTCCGGGATGGAACCTGATGAATGTGGGGCAGATCACCGGACAGCTTCAACCGGGCACCAATGCCGGCAATTTTGCGTACTTCAATTACGTGCCCGATGGAACGACGGTTGCCTACACGGACCAGGGAACGATCTACCAGACAGTGAGCGCGACCGTGCAAGCCGGGGAGACGTATACACTTCTGGTGGATGTCGGTCTCCGCAACGATGGGTTTCCAGGAGCACCGGTTGTTGAACTGGTGATCGGCAACACGGTCGTCACGGCGACTGGTGCTGCACCCCCAACCGGGGGATGGTCGACGTACCGGGCGACCTACAAGGCCACCGCAAGCGACGCCGGAAAGTCCATCACGATCCAGCTTTCCTCGGCCACTGCCCAGGGCGATTTCGACAACGTCCGTCTGTCAGACGCGCCGGAACCGGCCACGAACGTGCTCGGAATCCTTGGGCTTGCCGGTCTGCTGCCGGTGCTGCGCGCCCGTCGGCGGAAGTCGGCGTAGGGTCCCGACCTCGGATTTCGGATCTGTCCACACGCAAGCCCCACCCTTTTTCCGAGTGCTGACCGCGTAGCAGTGCGCCCGCGCCAAGAGTCTTGGCTCGCTCAAAAGGAGCGTCGCGCGGTTTTCGGACGTGCCGCGAGCCAACTTTGTTAAGATCCACGTTATGGCCGATCCTAACGTCTATCCACCCTCCTCCGAATTCGTTGCCCGGGCCAACGTCCGGGGCATGGAGGAGTACCGCGCTCTCTACCAGCAGGCCGCGGAGGACCCCGAACAGTTCTGGGGAGACCTCGCCAAACGGGAGTTGTCGTGGTTCCGGGAATGGACGCACGTTTTCGAATGGGATCCGCCCTTCGCCAAGTGGTTCCCCGGCGGCAAAATCAACGCCAGTTACAACTGCCTGGACCGCCACCTCGGTACGGCGCGCAAGAACAAGGTCGCGATCCTGTGGGAAGGCGAACCGGGTGACCAGCGGATGATCACCTACCAGGAGTTGCACCGGTTGGTGTGCCGCTTCGCCAACGTTCTGAAATCGCGCGGACTGAAGGCGGGCGACCGCGCCATCGTGTATATGGGGATGGTTCCGGAGTTGCCTGTGGCGCTGCTGGCCTGCGCGCGGCTGGGCATCATCCACTCGGTGGTTTTCGGCGGCTTCTCGGCCGAAGCCCTGAAGGCCCGTATCCAGGACCTGGAGGCTCAGGTGGTGATCACGTGTGATGGGTCGTGGCGGCGCGGCAACGAGGTCCGGCTCAAGGACGCGGTGGACGAGTCGTTGACGGATTGCCCGACAGTGAAGGACGTGATTGTTTACCGCCGCACGGGCGGCGCCGTGGTCATGAAGGAAGGCCGCGACCACTGGTGGCACGAACTCGACCAGGACGCCGGAGAAGTCTGTCCCGCCGAAGAGTTGGATAGCGAACACCCGCTCTACGTGCTGTACACCAGCGGTACGACGGGCAAACCCAAGGGCATCGTCCACACCACCGCCGGCTACCTGTTGCAGGCCATGATGACGGTCAAGTGGGTATTCGACCTCAAGGAAGAGGACACCTACTGGTGCACGGCCGATATCGGATGGGTCACCGGCCACAGTTACATCGTGTACGGACCGCTCGCCGCCGGGGCCACCAGCATGATGTACGAGGGCGCACCCGATTTTCCGCAACCCGACCGGTTCTGGCGCCTGGTGGCCAAGTACCGGGTCAACATTTTCTACACTTCGCCTACTGCGATCCGCGCCTTCATCAAGCAGGGCGACCAGTGGCCGAACGGGCACGACATGTCCAGCCTGCGTCTGCTGGGGAGCGTGGGGGAGCCGATCAATCCCGCGGCGTGGGAGTGGTATCACAAAGTGATCGGCAAGGAGCGCTGCCCGATTGTGGACACGTGGTGGCAAACCGAGACCGGCTCGATCATGATCACATCCATGCCGGGCGCGGTGCCGGCCAAGCCGGGTTCGGCGTCGGTGCCGCTGCCGGGGGTGATCGCCGATATTGTGGACCTGCAGGGCAACCCGGTGGGGGACAACAGGGAAGGGTTCCTGATCATCCGCCGTCCGTGGCCGAGCATGGCGCGCACGCTGTGGCGCGAGCCGGACCGCTACCGCGCGCAATACTGGGAGCGGCTGCCCGGCGTGTACCTGGCCGGCGATGCCGCCCGGCGCGACGAAGACGGCTACTTCTGGATCCTGGGCCGCATTGACGACGTGATGAACGTCAGCGGACACCGGTTGAGCACGATGGAAGTGGAGAGCGCGCTGGTGCGCCACCCGGCCGTCGCCGAAGCCGCCGTAGTCGGCAAGCCGCACGAGATCACCGGACAGGCGGTGGCCTGCTTTGTCACGCTGAAGAAGGGCTATGCGAACCACCACGAACTGTCCGAGGAATTGCGCAAGTGGGTGGCGCACGAGATCGGCAGTTTCGCCAAGCCCGAGCAGATCCGCTTCACCGACGCCCTGCCCAAGACGCGGAGCGGCAAAATCATGCGCCGCCTGCTGAGGGAGATCGTGACCTCGGGATCGGTCGGCGGAGACGTGACCACACTGGAAGATCTGTCGGTGGTCACGCGGCTGGCCGCGCAGCACGACGAAGAATAATCCGACGCGCAGCAACTTGTCAGCGGCGGACTTCCAGGAAGACGATGTTGGACTCAATTTCGACAAACGTCCGGCGGGACGAATACCCGCCCGGAGGAAGGGCATCCGCGATTTCCAGCATCTGCCGAGGCGTGCGGTATATCAGCCACCAGTCCATGAACGACTCCATGAAGCCGCGGTCGACAATGCCCGGCAGGAAATTCGCGACCCAGAGCTTCCCTCCGCGCTTCAACATGCCGGCGAGCGTGCACAGCAACCTGGCGGCGACCCGGTCGTTGAGGTAATCGAACAGCCCGGCTGCGTAGATGAAGTCGAAGCTTCCCAGGCGCGGACCGCGCGCAATCACCGTCTTGACCGACCCTTCCATTGCCTCGACGCCCAGCGGTCCCGCGTCGCGGCGCACAACCTCCAGGCTTTCCACGTCCTGATCGAGTGCCACGAAGCGGCCGAAGGCTCCCGCTTCCAGGGCGCAACTGTCGCGGGCTTCCCGCAAGTGACCGCAAGCCATGGAGAGAATCGCGGCGCGCGGCGCACGCGCGCAGACGGCGTCGATTTCGTTGGCCAGCAGCCATGCCCGGTTGCGCACCGCGCGCGGAGCGGGAGTGTTGGTGCTGAAGCCGAGGGCGGCCCGTCCGCGAGGCGGCGCAGTGGCAACCCAGGCACGGTTCGCGGGATGGTGATAGATGAAATCGAGCAACACGGCGTCGCCGGCATAACCGCGCGGCTTGGCGAACGCCCGCCGGATGAAGGGATCCTCATGCGCCAGGCACAACGCGGGGTGGGGGCGGACCCGCGTCGCGATGAAGTTCCGCCAATCGGCCTCGTCAGTGAATTCGTTGCGGGCGGCGCGCATGCCGTCACGCAGCAGGCGGATTCCCTCCATAGCGCCGTTCGCCTCGCTCGTCTCGAAGCTGACTCGAGCCTGTTTCAGTGTTTCACAAGGATCGGCGCACGGCCAGACTAGGGTCGGGGCGGCGCCTGGAACAATCATGGAAGCTGAGGAACTCATGTTCTCTCTAGCGGCAGCGCCCGCGGAAAGGGGACACCCGATCCGGAGCGGATTTCGCGGTCGGGGGTTTGCCAATACCCGCCTGCCGATGATATTGTTCCCCTCAGCACCAGCGTTCCCATGACCGCACTCGCTCTGCTTCTCCTGTTTGCTGCGCCCCAACTGCCGGCGCAGCAGTCCTTCGCCGCGCGCTGCGCCGGGTGCCACGGGGAGGACGCGCGCGGCTCCGCCAAGGCGCCCGGACTGGCTGCGAATCCGCGGGTCGCGGCGCAGTCCGTCGAACAGTTGCGCGCCTACCTGGAGCGCGGCAACCCCGGCGCCGGCATGCCGTCGTTTTCCGACCTGCCAGCCGCCGACCTGCTTGCGCTCGCCCGCTACCTGCGCCGCATCAATAACGACACCATCCTCCCGCCCGTGAAAGCGGCGGAGCCCGATCGCAGGATCAACTGGGGCACGCCGCAACCCGGCGATTGGCGCACCTACAACGGCAGCGACTCGGCCAACCGCTACAGCGCGCTCAAACAGATCACCACCGCGAACGTCTCCGCGCTCAAGCTCAAGTGGGTCTTTCCGATCTCCTACTTCGGACTGGAAACCACACCGCTCGCAGCCGACGGCGTACTCTATGTCACCGGGCCGAACCAGGTCTTCGCGCTCGACGCCCTCACCGGCAATCCGCTGTGGCACTACTCGCGGCCGCCCAGCCCGGGGATGGTCGGGGATGCGCGGCTCGGTACCAACCGAGGGGTCGCGCTGTTGCGCGACAGGGTCTTCTTCGTCACCGACAACGCGCATCTGCTCGCGCTCGACCGTGCCACGGGCAAACTGGTGTGGGAGACTCCGATGGCGCCGGACATGCCCGGCGAGCGGCAGCACTACGGCGGCACGGTGGCCCCGCTCATCGTGCACGACACGGTCATCGCGGGAGTCGCCGGCGCCGACGAGGGCATTCGCGGATTCGTCGCGGCGTTCCACGCCGAAACCGGGGCGCTCGTCTGGCGCCGCTGGACGGTGCCGCGCAAGGGCGAGCCCGGCATCGAAACCTGGCAGGGCGCCGAACCGCTGACCGGCGGCGGCTCCACCTGGATCACCGGATCCTATGACGCCGCGTCCGACACGCTCTACTGGGCCACCGGCAATCCCTGGCCCGACGACAACGACCGCGACCGTCCCGGCGACAACCTCTACAGCAACTGCGTGCTCGCGCTCGATGCCAGAACCGGCGACCTCAGGTGGCACTACCAGTTCACTCCGCACGACGTGAAAGACCGCGACGCCACCGAACCCAATGTCCTGGTCGATACCACGTACAAAGGCAAACCCGCGAAGCTCCTGCTGCACGCCGACCGCAACGGCTTCTTCTATGTGCTCGACCGAACCACGGGAAAGGTGCTTCTGGCCAAGTCGTTCCTGCGCCGGGACGATTGGGCCAGTGGCATTGGGGCGGATGGCCGGCCCGTGGTGAAGGATCCTCGCGGCTGCCCCAGCGATGCCGCCAACTGGGAGTCCACCGCATACTCGCCCGCGACGCGGCTCTACTATTTCCTCGCGCTCGAAGAGTGCACCGGGCAGCCCACGGGCTATCCGGATCAGACCGGGCAGCGCTTTCTGCGCGCGCTCAACATCGAAACCGGCGCGATCGTCTGGGAGGTGCCGCAGCCCGGGCCGGCGCGCGCGAAAACCTGGAGCGGCGTCCTGGCCACGGCCGGCGGCCTCCTCTTCTACGGGCAACCGAACGGAGGGTTCGCCGCCGTGGATCAGCGCGACGGGAAGACACTCTGGCGATTCCCCACCAACGTGCGGATGAAGGCCTCGCCCATGACTTTCACTTATCGCGGGAACCAGTACATCGCGGTGGCCGCCGGGCCCAACATCCTCTGCTTCGGGCTGTGACGCGGCGATCCGGACGTAGTTTTCCACCAGCCAATCTCCGTGCGGCTGTTCCTCCATGAGCGGGAACACACGCTGCCCAACCGCACCAACTCTCCCGCGCACGAATGAGGCAATTGTCTATGGAAGAGTCCTCCACGGGGGGTCGAGCATCAATCGCATCGATTCAGGACCATTGACTCTGAAAACAGCCGCTCCTATACTCTGTGCGAAAGGCAAAAACACATATGCGCAGAGCACTCGCTCTCGTGCTGTTTGCCGCCGCTCCGTTGTTATACGGACAGGTAGGCGCAGTCGATGTCCCCTACCAGAAGTTTGTACTCAAAAACGGCCTGACTCTGCTGGTGCACGAAGACCACAAGGCGCCGATCGTCGCGGTCAACATCTGGTACCACGTGGGCTCAAAGAACGAACGCATCGGGAAGACAGGGTTTGCGCACCTCTTTGAGCACCTCATGTTCGGCGGCAGCGAGAATCACCCGAGCCGCTATATTGAGGCCCTGGAGCCGATCGGAGCAACCGACCTGAACGGCACCACCAGTTCCGATCGCACCAACTACTTTCAAAACGTGCCCACCTCGGCCCTGGACTACACTCTCTGGCTCGAGTCCGATCGGATGGGCCATCTTCTAGGCGCCATCGACCAGAAGACGCTCGATCTTCAACGCGGCGTGGTCCAGAACGAGAAGCGTCAGGGCGAGAATCAGCCCTACGGCAAGACCTACGAACTGATTGTGAAGAGCACCTACCCCTCCGGACACCCCTACTCCTGGACGGTGATCGGGTCCATGGAAGACCTCACCGCCGCGTCGATGAGCGATGTCCAGGAGTGGTTTAAGACCTATTACGGACCAACCAATGCAGTGCTGTCCATCGCCGGCGACATCGACGCGAACACCGCACGGCAGAAGGTCGAGAAGTACTTCGGCGACATTCCCGCCGGACCGCCTCTGGCCGCCCACCGCGTCTGGATTGCGAAGATGACCGGCACGCACCGCCAGGCGACCGAGGACCGCGTGCCGCAATCGCGCATCTACAAGGTCTGGAACGTTCCGCAGACCGGCTCGCCGGATGCCGACTACCTTGACCTGCTGGCGCGGGTGATGTCGCAGGGCAAGAGTTCGCGGCTCTACAAGCGCCTGGTCTACGATGACCGCATCGCCACCGACGTCAGCGCCTTCAACGCCGCGATGGAAATTGGCGGACAATTCCGCATCGTCGGCTCGGCCGTTCCCGGCGGCGATCTCGCGAAAGTCGAGAAGGCCATGGACGAGGAAGTGGCCCGCTTGCTCGAAGAAGGTCCGACGACCCTCGAACTGGAGCGCGTCAAAACCCAGCGCCTGTCCCAGATTCTGCGCGGTCTCGAACGCATCGGCGGATTCGGCGGCAAGTCCGACGTGCTGGCCACCAACCAGACCTACTTTGGCAACCCGGACGCCTACAAGGACAGCATTAAGCGGATCGAAGCGGCGACTCCCGAGGACCTGCGCGCGGCGGGCAAGCGCTGGCTTTCCGACGGCGTCTACATCCTCGAGGTCCGCCCCTTCCCGAAGTACGAAGTCACCAGCAGCGTGCTGGACCGCTCGAAGCCGCCGGATCTGGGCGAATGGCCCCAACTGCGGCTCCCCAAGTTGCAGCGCGCCACGCTCAGCAACGGGATGAAACTGGTACTGGCCGAACGGCACGAGACTCCCATCGTGAATTGCTGGATGGCGTTCGACGCAGGATACGGTGCGGACAGATTCGGTCTGCCCGGAACCGCACAGGCCACCGCGGCCCTGCTCACGGGCGGAACCAAGACCCGCACCGCGATGGAAATCGCCGATCAGCAGGGCTTGCTCGGCGCGCAAATCGGTGCGTCCTCCAGTCCGGACACCACCGTTGTGGTCGTGTCCGCGTTGAAGGCCAAACTGGATCCGACCCTGGCATTGTACGCCGATATCATCCTGAACCCTGTATTCCCGCAGGAAGACTTTGCGCGCCAGCAGCAACTGCAACTCGCCGCCATCAAGCGTGAAAAGGTCACCGGCGTTTCCATGGGACTGCGCGTGCTGCCCGCCTTGTTGTATGGAAAGGATCATCCGTACGGCACTCCCCTGACCGGCTCCGGAACGGAAGAGTCCGTCTCCAAACTCAGCCGCGAGGACCTCGTGAAGTTCCACCAGACCTGGTTCCATCCCAACAACGCGACCCTGATCGTGGCCGGGGACACCACGCTCGCGGAGATCACGCCGAAACTCGAGAAACTCTTCGATGGCTGGCGGGAGGCCGCGGTTCCGGCGAAGGACCTGCGGCATGTCGCGTATCCCTCGAAGCCGGTGGTCTACATTATGGACCGTCCCGGCGCCTTGCAGTCCGATATCCTGGTCGGCCAGGTCGCGCCGCCATTCAATCACCCGGATCAGATCACGCTGGAGACGCTCAACTCCATCCTCGGATCCGACTTCGGCGCGCGCATCAACATGAACCTCCGCGAGAACAAACATTGGTCCTACGGCGCGCGATCCGTCCTGCTCAACACTCGCGGGCAACAACCCTACCTTGCGTACGCGCCGGTGCAGTCCGACAAGACGAAGGATGCCATGGCCGAACTGAACAAGGAGTTCCAGGGCATCATCGGCGATCGCCCGCCGACTCCCGCCGAACTCACGCGCGCGCAGAACATGATGACCCTGAGACTACCCGGATCACGCGAGACGGTGGACTCGGTGGCCAATTCCATTCTCGACATCGTGCAGTTCGGACTCCCGGACGACTACTATGAGGCCTACGCCCGCAAGGTCCGCGCGCTCAACCTCGATGCCGTGTCCGGAGTTGCCAAATCCACGCTCCGACCCGGCAGCCTCGTGTGGGTCGTGATCGGAGACCGTAAGACGATCGAGGCGCCCGTTCGCGAACTCGCGCTCGGAGAAGTGAAATTCCTCGATGCCGACGGCAATCCGATTTAGATAGCGCCGACGAACTTGTTGCCGGGATGGCGGCGCCGGTAACCTGGTTGCCGGCGCCCGCCTACAGTTCTTTGCTGGCGAACTTCCAGGCGTGCTCCACGATCGTCCGCAAGTCCGCGTACTTCGGGGACCAGCCCAGCTTTTGCCGCAGCTTGTCGGAACTCGCCACCAGGGCCGGCGCATCACCGTCGCGCCGCGGGCCCACCACATAGGGGACTTTTTTCCCGGCGACGGCTTCCACGGTGCGGATTGTCTCCAGCACGGTGTGGCCGATGCCGGTCCCGACGTTGAAGCGTTCGCTCGCGCCGCCCTGGATCAGGTACTCGAGCGCCAGGATGTGCGCCTGCGCCAGGTCGTTGACGTGGATGTAATCGCGCACGCAGGTACCGTCCGGGGTCGGGTAGTCGTCGCCGAACACGGTCAGCGGCTGGCCGGTCTGGATGGCGCGGAAGATGAGCGGGATGAGGTGGGTTTCCGGGTCGTGCTGCTCACCCAGTCCGCCCTCCGGGTCGGCGCCGCTGGCGTTGAAATACCGCAGGCACACGCTGGTGAGATTGTGGATGCGGTCGTACCACTCCAGGATTCGCTCCACCATCACCTTCGATTCGCCGTAGGGATTCAGCGCCTGGATCGGGAAGTTCTCGCGAATCGGCGACGAAGCCGGATCGCCGTACACCGCCGCCGTCGAGGAGAACACGATGTGGCGGACGCCGGTTTCCACCATGGCGCTGAGCAGGGAGAGCGATCCGCTCACGTTGTTGACGAAATACTTCGAGGGCAGGCGCATGGATTCGCCCACCGCGATGAACGCGGCGAAGTGGATCACGGCCTCGCAGCGGCGCTTGCGCATCAGCCGCGCCAGCGATTCCGTGTCGGCGAGGTCCATTTCGAACAGGCACGCTTCGGGAACGTTGTGGCGGTGTCCCTTGGAGAGGTTATCGACGACCGTGACTTCGTGGCCTTCGCGCAGCAGTTGCCGCACGGTATGGGAGCCGATGTAGCCGGCCCCGCCGGTGACTAAGATTTTGCGTGGATTCACAGGGCTATCAGTCTGATTGTAGTAGGATGGCGGTTCTATGCCAAACGGCGCCGCCTTCTTCGTGGAGGCCGCTACCCAACTGGGCCTGGACACCATCTTCACGCTGGTGGGCGATCACCTCAACGAAGTCCTCGCCGCCGCCGCGGGCGCGGGGCTGCGCATCGTCGATATGCGGCACGAATCCGGCGTGGCGCACGCGGCCGACGCCTGGGCGCGCATCCACCGCCGGCCGGCACTGGCGCTGGTCACCGGCGGACCGGGCCACACCAATTCGCTCACCGGCATCGCTACCGCGCACCTGGCGGGCAGTCCGCTGATCGCGGTCAGCGGAAGCCGCGCCCGCGCGCTGGCCGGACGTCAGTCCTTCCAGGACATCGATCAGGCGGCGATGACGCTGCCGGTGGTCAAGTGGGCGGCGGAGGTGCCCGCGGCCGGTGAGATCCCTTTTTTCCTGCGCCGCGCTTTCGCAGAAGCCAACTCGGGGCGCCGCGGAGCCGTCCACCTGACCATCCCGGTGGACGTCTTCACCTCGACCGCCGCTTCTCCGCCTGCCGCGCCCGCCATCGCCGAGCCGGCCGCTCCGGTCCCCGGCGGGCTCGACCGCGTGGCCGATCTGCTGCGGCGCGCCGAGCGGCCGGTGGTGATTGCCGGCAGCGGCGTGTGGTGGTCCGGCGCGGGCGGCGCGCTGCGCCGCTTCGTCGAACGCTGGCAGGTGCCCCTCTACACCATCACGATGGCGCGCGGCATCGTGAGCGACGACCATCCGCTGTGCATGGGCTACGCCGACCCGGCGCTGAACCGCGCCGCGCATCGCGCTTTCCGCGAGGCGGACTTTTTCCTCATCGCCGGGAAGCGGATCGATTACCGCCTGGCGCTCGGTGGCGCGCGGCTGTTCCCGCCGGAAGCGAGGTTTGCGCAGATCGATATTCATCCGCAGGAACTCGGGCTCAACCGGGCGCTCGATGCCGCGGTCCACGGCGACGTGGGGAGCGCGCTCGCTGCGCTGGCCGAAGAGACGCCCGCACCCGCGCGCGCCGGCTGGCTAGAGCGCGTCCGCGAGTTGCGCGAGGAATGGCGCGCCGCGCTGGAAGCCTCCACGGCCGACGCCGCGCTCTTCTTCCGCGGGTTGCGGGACTCGCTGCCCGGAGACGTCCTCTACTCCTGGGACGGTGGCGATTTCGCCCACTGGGGACGCGCCATCCTGCCCGCGCGCACACCCGGCGGCTGGCTGCGCCTGGGTCCACTGGGTACGATCGGTTCCTCGCTGCCCAACGCGATTGCGCTGCAACTCGCGCATCCGGGGCGGCCCGTGGTGGCCATCACGGGCGATGGCGCGGTGGGCTTCTACCTGGCCGAGATGGACACGCTGGTGCGCTACCGCCTGCCAGTAGTACTGATCGTGGGCAACGATGCGGGCTGGGGTCTCGAGCGCGAACTGCAGTCCTGGGCCACGGGGGGCGCCCCAACGGTCGCCTGCGAACTGGCGCGCGCCCGCTACGACCTGGTGATGCAGGCGTTCGGGGGCGGCGGCGAGAGCATCGAGCGCCCGGATCAACTTCCCGCGGCGCTCGCCCGCGCCTTCGCTTCCGGCTTGCCTTACTGCATCAACCTGAACATCCGCGGCGCGCGGTCCCCCTTCACTGACTGGCAAATCGAAGGCAAGCGGCGATAGCCGGTCAATTTTCCGGTAAAATAAAAGGACCGTCGTTCCAGGACTGAACGTTTGTCGCAAAAGCCGTCCCACGTCATCGCTATCTACCCCGGATCTTTCGACCCGATTACCAACGGTCACCTCGATCTGATCCAACGCGGCTCGCGAATTTTCGACCGGTTGATCGTATCCATCCTGCGCAACGACGACAAGGAGCCGCTCTTTACCGTGGAAGAGCGCATGGAAATGCTCCGCGAGGTGCTGTGCGTGTACCCCAACGTACGGGTCGATTGCTTCGACGGACTCCTCGTGGATCACGCAAGCGCGCAACAGGCTACCGTGCTGCTGCGCGGCATCCGCGCCATTTCCGATTATGAGTACGAGCTGCAGATGGCCCTGATGAATCGCCGGCTCCGGCCGGAAATCGAGACCGTGTTCATGATGGCCAATGAAGCCTACTCCTTCATCAGTTCCCGGCTGGTGAAGCAGGTGTTTTTCCTCGGCGGGAACATCACCGGGCTTGTGCCGCCCTCGGTAGAGGCGCGCCTGACCACCCGTCTGAGCAAACGAGATTCAGCAAAATAAGAGAAGGGGCGTAACGAACTCCATGCAGGCAGCAGCCTACCCGATCGCGGATCGCATCTCATCGATCAGCGTGTCTTCCACTATGAAGGTCGCCCAGGACGCGGAAAAGCTCCGCTCCGAAGGCGTTGACGTCGTCGATTTCGGCGCGGGTGAACCCGACTTTCCCACCCCCGACAACATCAAGCAGGCCGCCGTTCGCGCCCTGGACCAGAACTTCACCAAGTACACGGCCGCGGGCGGCACGCTTGAGTTGAAGAAGGCTGTCTGCGAGCGCCACGCGGCCGATTTCGGCACCGACTACAAGCCCGGCGAGTGCCTCATTACGGTGGGCGGCAAGCACATCATCTTCAACCTGATCCAGGCCTTGGTCAATCCGGGCGACGAAGTGGTCATTCCGGTGCCCTACTGGGTCACTTACAAGGACGTGGTGAACTACGCCGGCGGGAAGTGCGTGTTCGTCGATACCGACGAGCAGGCAGGCTTCACCTTCACCGCCGCCATGATCGAGCCGCACCTCAGCGCGCGCACGCGGCTGGTAATCATCAACTCGCCCTCCAACCCGAGCGGCGCCGTGCTGGACCGCGAAGAGTTCGAGAAGATCTTCAAGCTCACCTCCTCGCGCGGCATCTACCTGATGACCGATGAGTGCTACTGCCAGTTTCTCTACGATAGCCAGCCGTTTTCCATCGCCTCGCTGCCGGGCGCCAAGGAGACCGTGCTGGTGGCCGGGTCGCTTTCCAAGACCTACGCGATGACCGGGTGGCGGGTCGGGTTCGGCCTGGTGCCGCAGCCGATCGTCGGGGCCATGACCAAGTTGCAGAGCCACTCCACGTCCAACCCGACCTCGATCGCGCAGAAGGCCGCCGTGGAAGCCCTGCGCGGGCCCCAGGAATCGGTGCAGACCATGCTGGCCGAGTACCGCAAGCGGCGGGATTTCGTGGTAGACCGGCTGCGCGCCATCCCCGGCGTCACCTGCGCGGAGCCGCGCGGCGCGTTCTACGCTTATCCGAACCTTTCGAACGTGATCGGCAAGAACGGCATCCACAACACCCTGAAACTGTCCGAGCACCTGCTCGGCGAAGCCCACGTGGCCGTGGTTCCGGGCGAGGCCTTCGGAACCGAACAGCACGTGCGCATCTCCTACGCCACGTCGATGACGGAACTGGAACGCGGGCTCGACCGCATCCACGAGTTCGTCAAGAAGCATGCCTGATCCGGTTCGACTCACCCCCGAATTGCGCGAGCGCGTGTGGGGCCGGCTCCGCCTGGCCCCCTGGTTCGCGGATCCCGCCCGGCCCATCGGCGAGGCGTGGTATCTGGCGGACCGAGACCTCCCGATCCTGGTCAAGCTGATCTTCACCAGCGAGCGTCTGAGCGTACAGGTACACCCCGAAGACGGTGAGGACGGCCCGCGCGGCAAGACCGAGATGTGGCACATTCTCGACGCCGAGCCCGGCGCCACCATCGCGCTGGGCTTTCGCGAGCCGGTCACGCGCGACCGGTTGTGGGAGGCGACGCGGACCGGCGAGGTCGAACAGTTGCTCAACTGGGTGCCGGTGAAGGCGGGCGAGACGTACTTCACGCCGGCGCACACGGTGCACGCGATCGGCGCGGGCATCGTGCTGGCCGAGATTCAGCAGAACTCCGACGTGACGTACCGATTGTGGGATTACGGACGTCCGCGCGAGATCCATGTCGACAAGGCGGTCCCGTTGAGCGACCTTGGCGTCCATCCGGGGGCGGTGGTTCCCCGGCCCATCGCCGAAGGACGCGAGGAACTCGTCCGCTCCAGACACTTCGTAACCGAACTGGTGCGGATGGCTCCGGGGCAGGTCCTCACCCCGGAGCATCACGAATGCCAGTTGTGGATCTGCATCGAGGGTGCGGGCGTTGTCGGCGGCAAACCCTGCCGTGCCGGCGAAGTCTGGTGGCTGCCGGCGCCGGCCGAGGTGCGGGCGGAATCCACGGCGCGCTTCCTGCGCACGTGGTATCCCGGCTGACGCCGCCCGGCGCTCAGAAGAGGAGCTTCGCCGAAACCTGGATCAGCCTGGGGAAGTTCTGCTGGCCGACCGGGAGCATGCCAAAGCGGACGTCGGTGCGGGTGGTGTCGGGCGCGCCGTAGAGCGGGTGGTTGAAGAGGTTGAAGGCCTCCGCGCGGAGGTTGAAGCGCCAACGCTCGGTGAAGGTGAAGGTCTTGGCGCCGGCGAGGTTGATGGAAGAGTTGTCCATCTGGCGCAGCCAGGCGTAGCGGTCCGGGACGGCGCGCAGTGTGTAGTTGGGGCGGGCGCGGTAGCAGTTGGGGGTGTTATTGAACCACTCGCCGGGAATCTGGTTGGAGACCAGGAACTGCGGCGAACAGTAGTTCACGGCGTCGATACCGGCCACGGGGATGCCGCTGGTGTAGCGGTAGATCCAGTTCATGGTCCAGCCGCCGATCGCGCCGTTCACGTACTTGTTCGTGGAGACCAGGAAGTGCCGCCCATGGCCGAAGGGCAGGTCCCACACGCCTGTGTAGGAGACGCTTTGCGGCTTATCGTAACTGACTAACTCGTGCACCGGTCCCTCGGCTAAGTTCCAATTATTGATGATGTTCGCCCACTGGGTGTTCTTGCTGAAGGTGTAGGCGAACACCATGGTGAGCGCGCCGCCGCGGCTGCGCACGCCGGCGAACCGCTTGCTGACGCTGAGTTGCAGGGCGTCGTAGCGGTAGCGGGCCCACGGGTTGGTGTTTTCGGTGACACCGTTGAACAGGGGGAAGAAGCGGTAGAGGTCGCGCGCGGCGATATTGGGACTGGCGCCGAAGGTCGTGTTGCGCGGCAGGATGTTGTAGAAAGGATTCGGCACGGTGCCGTCGAGGAAGCTGTTGGCGGCCTGCCCTTTGAGGAAAATATCCATGGGCAGATAGTCCTGGTTGTAAGTCATGGTGTCGTGGTTGGTGATGCTGCCCACGTAGGATAGATCGAGCTTGAGCGCCCACGGCAGCATGTGCTGGATGCCGAAGGAGTACTGGAAGGTGCGGGGGATGAGGCGCTGGCGGCCGTCGTAGCTGACGCCGTTGCCCACGTTGGTCAGCAGGCCGAGGGAACTGCCGGTGGGAGCGACCAGGCCATCGGGGAAGGGATTCGCCAGCGAGTACGCGCCCGTAAGCCCGGCGGCGGGCGTCATGTCGCCGTTGAGGGAGCGGGTGTAGGCGGTCTGCTGGCTGAAGCCGTCGGTGAGGTTGGCCTGGGTGGCCGTGCGGTGGAAGATGCCGAAGCCGGTGCGCAAGACGCTGCCGCGGGTGAAGGACCAGGCGATGCCGATGCGCGGCTGAATGTTCTGCCAGTCGGTATAGTAGGTGCGGCGCGATTGGCCGGGGCCGATGAAGGTCTTGCCCCCGTAGAGCACCGCGGGCGGCGCTGGATACGGGTAGGTGGGGTTTTTCACGTCGTACGCGGCTTTGTCGGCGGCCCACACGGCCAGGATCCGGTCGCTGAGCGGGTTCTTCGCGGTGGTGTCGAAGCCGTTGTTGACGCGGTTCCAGCGTTCGACGAAGGGCACCTGCACGTCGTAGCGCAGCCCGAGGTTGAGAGTCAGGTTGCGCCGCACCTTCCAATCCTCCTGCACGAAAAAGCCGTAATACGGCCAGGTGCGGTAGTAGGTGTCGTTCCAATCGACAAAGCCGCTGCCGGGGATGCCGAGCAGCACGTCGGCGATGCCGCTGCCCACGGTGGTGGCGCCGGCGGTCAGGGGATACTGCTGGGTAGCGTAGCGCGTGAAGCTGAGTTGCCCGTTGGCCTGTCCGATGCTGCCGCTGCCGCGCATGGCGTAGACCAGGTCGGCGCCGAACTTGATGGTGCGATTGCCGCGGGTCATGGTGACGGTGGGGACGACGTTCCACTGGTTGTCGGTGGTCCAGGTGTAGAGGTTGGCGCCGTTGCCGAACAGGTTGGCGAACTGATCGATCAGAATGCGCGGCGGGAAATCGCCGGTGGAGGTGGGCGCGTGGATGGCGCCGGCCATGCCGAGATCCTTGGCGGTGACGCCGTTGGCGGTGTTGGCGTCGGGGAAGTAGCTGGTAAACCGGCCGAAACTGGCGCGCAGGTCGAGGATCGCGGTGGGCGTGAGGATGCGGGTCCACGAGGCGATGAAGTTCATGTCGGTGCGCTGTGTGTCGATGTTGCCGCCCGCGGCGGGTCCGGGGATGCCGGTCTGGTTGCGATACTCCTGGCCGTGCTGAAAGGTGACGATGGCGTTGACCTTGTCCCGGTCGCCGAAATTGCGGTCCCAGCGGACCATAGGCTGGTCGTAGCGGTACTTTCCGGTGGAGTTGGCGTAGACGAAGTTGGAAACCAGCCCGGAGGTGTTGGGCGCGGGGTAGAAGGAGAGGATCTTCTCGCCGGCCGGGCTGATGCGGCTCGAGGGTATGACATTGCCGGGGAAGGGATTGCGGATAAAGGTGCTGGCGCAGGTGCCGCTGACATCGACTTTGCTCACGCAGGCATGGCCGGTGAGGGGATCGTAGATGGTCATGTTGTATTCGGTGAAGTGCCGGCCGTCGCGCAGGTCCATGGGCGGGACGCTGGCCACCACGGGGAAGGGCACGCGCTCGCGGAAGCCTTCGAAGCTGACGAAGATGAACTCACGGTTCTTGCGGATGGCGGTGCCGAACGTGCCGCCGAACTGGTTGGTGATGTGCTTGCCCCGCGGCGCGCCTACCTGGTTGTTCTGCGTGTAGTTGGCGTCCAGGATGGAGTTGCGCATGTAGTTGAACAAGGTGCCGCTGGTGCGGTTGCTTCCGGACTTGATCGTGGTGTTGACGGAGCCGCCTCCGGTGCGGCCGATGGCGGCGTCGTAGGTGTTGACCATCACCTTGAACTCCTGCACGGCGTCGGCATTGGGCGCGACCTGCCAGCTTCCCGTGAGGCTGACGGGCGCGCCGTTCAGCGAAAAACTGTTGGTGCCCTGCACGCCGCCGTTCATGACGTAGCTGCCGTTGACGTCCCATCCGCGGGTGCCGCTGAAGCCGGAGGCGCCGAACTGTTCCTGGGTGAAGAGGACGCCCGGGGTGTTATCGAGGAGCATGTAAATCTGGCGACCGTTGAGCGGGTACTCGCTGACCATGGTGGAGTCGAAATTGAGGCCGCCGGAGGCGTCTCCGGTCTGCAGGGCGTCGACCTCCTCGGTGACAGTGATCTGGCTGTCGATGCCGCCGACTTCGAGCCGGAAGCCGAGGTCGAGTTTCTGGGCGACGAGCAGGCTCACATTGTCGCGCACGAATTTCTTGAAGCCGCCGGCGGTGGCCTCCACTTGGTAGGTGCCGGGCGTCAGGTACGGCAGCGTGTAGAAGCCGTCGCGATTGGTGGCGGCTTCGGTGGACTGGTTGGTATCGGTCTGGACGGCGCGCACCTTCGCTCCCGCGATCGGCGCGCCGCTCGAATCGGTGACGTAGCCGCTGATGGTGGCGCGGAAGTCCTGCGCGAAAGCCGGCACGCAGAGCAGGGCAAGGATCGTGACAATCCCGTTACGGCGCATTCCCTTTCCCCCCAAGGAAGAGAGTGGATCGGGAGAATTGTACAAAAAAATGCGCCCGGCCGCAGGGTTACATGTGGCAGGTGCGGGAGAGGGGCGGGAAGGCCCGCGGGCGGGCGGGAGAGAGCAGGAAGAAGTAGCCGGGCGCGGCGGGAGCCTCAATGTGCCCGGTGCGGCCTATGGCTTCTCGGTAGCGCTCGGGAATCAGGAAATCGTCGAGCGGGGAGGTGCGTACGAGCCGGCCGAGTTCCTCGGCAGATGTCGCGTGGATCAGAGTGGCGACCGGTTCGTCGCCGCCGACACCCCAATCGCGCAGGCGCGCGCGAAAGGCGGGCGCGAGCGAGGCGAGGACGCCGTACTGCGGCACGGTGACGACGATGCCCATCTCGTCAAAGGGCATGGAGGAGGCGCCGCCGGGGCGCAGTGGGCCGACGAAAGCGTAGCTCGGGCGTTCGAACAGGGGGAGCGTGGCGGCGTAGAGATCGTCGGCGAAGTCCACGACGATGAGGCCGCGCGCGCGGTTCTGGCCGCAGTAATTCGATAGGGCCGGAGCCAGCGGCTGGATGGTGCCGGCACGGTAGCTCAAGCCGTAGGGGGCATCGGGGAGCGCGACTTTGACGGCAAGCCCGAGGCACACGATGGCGAGCATCCACTTGGCGTGGCGCTGTTCGGCGAAGGGACCGTAGCAGGCGGCGATGAGCGCCAGCGCGGGGATCAGGGGCAGCAGGTACGCGGCGCCAGGGTACTGCCAGGGGAGGGTTCCGGCGCCAAGCACGAACCAGCAGGCGAGCAGCGTGGGGCCGGACGCCCGGCGCGGCAGCAGGCGGGCGAAACCGGGCAGTGCCACGAGCACGGCGGCGAGGAGGATGGGATCGGTGGCGGCCAGGCGCAGGAGGTAGAACACGGGAGCGCTTTCGGGCGAAGTTCGCGGAGGTTTTGCGGCGCCGTATCCGAGGAGGTCCACCACGACGTGTTCGGCCCAGAACCAGTGTGGATGGACGGCGAGTTGATAGAGGAACCAGGGGACGGCGAGGACGAGGGCGAGTCCGGCGGCGAGGAGTGCGCGGCGGAGGGTGGGGCGTTCCGGCGGGCGCACGGTGACGCAATAGAGAGCGAGGACAGCGACGGGGAAGAGGCCCGCGATGCCCCTGGTGAGGATGGCGGCGGCGGTGGCGGCGGCGAAGCCCCAGAGCGCGGCGCGCGATTCCAGCCAGGGGTCGGCGAAGACGGCGTAGAGTGCCGCAGTAGTGAAGGCCAGCAGCAGCGCGTCGGTCATGCAAAGCGAAGCCAGGGTATAGAAGAGGTGGTTACTCAATAGGAGGATCACAGCACAGGCTCCGGCCGTGAGGCTGGAGATTTCGGCTCCCCACAGGAAGAGGAGCGCGACGGCGAGGGCGGCGGCGAGCACCACGGGAAGGCGCAAGGTGAAGCGGGTGATGCCCCAGAGGCGTGCCGAGAGCGCGGCGGCCCAGATGAGCGCGGGCGGCTTATAGAGGGCGGGCCGGCCCATGAAGTGCGGGGTCAGCCAATCGCCGTGTTCCACCATGGAGATGGCGCTGTGAGCGCTGATCGCTTCGTCCTGGGCGGTGATTCTGCCGATTGGATCGACGTAGGCGCCGGCCAGGCCCACGCGGGCGGCACGGGGAAGCAAGCAGGCCAGGGCGATCAGGGCAACGGCGCAGAGGGCCGGTCGCATAGAAGTGACGAAGATAACACGTTCGTCCGGGCTCCTGCCCGGATCGCGGGCGCGCCTTACGGGGAAACTACGAGCCGACCACGCCGGCCAGTGGGCTGCTGGCGCTGGCGTAGAGTTTCCTGGGCATGCGTCCTGCTTCGTACGCAAGGCGTCCGGCTTCCACCGCGGCTTTCATGGCGCGGGCCATCTTGACGGCGTCTTCGGCGGCGGCGATGGCGGTGTTCATGAGCACGCCGTCGGCGCCGAGTTCCATGGCGATGGCGGCGTCGCTGGCAGTGCCCACTCCGGCATCCACGATGAGCGGCACTTCGGTGATCATCTCCCGCATGATGCGCAGATTGGTAGTGTTCTGGATGCCGAGGCCGCTGCCGATGGGGGCGGCCAGCGGCATGACCACGGCCGCGCCGGCATCGATGAGGCGGCGCGCGTTGACGACATCGTCGTTGGTGTAGGGCATGACGACGAAACCTTCCTTGACCAGGACGCGCGTGGCCTCGAGCAGCCCGGCGTTATCCGGGAAGAGTGTTTTTTCGTCGCCGATGACTTCGAGCTTGATCCAGTTGGAGAGACCGACTTCCCGCGCCAGCATGGCCGTGCGGATGGCATCGTCCGCGGTGTAACAGCCGGCGGTATTGGGCAGGATGAAGATTTTGGAGCGATCGATGTAGTCGATCAGGGATTCCTTGGAACGGTCGGTGAGATTGACGCGGCGTACCGCGACCGTGACCATATCGGCGCCACTGGCCTCGTGGCAGCGCTGCATTTCCTGGAAGGTGCGATACTTCCCCGTACCGACGATCAGGCGCGAAGCAAAGGAGCGCCCGGCAATCACCAGAGTTTCAGACATAGTTTTATGTTAACGCCGGGCGGCCGCGCCTTAATGTTCGTGGACGTCTTCGAGGTAGGTGTAGCCGTGCAGCCCTTCTTCGTAGAAGTGCAGCAGGGCGCCGGATTCCTCGTACGTGAGTTTGCCCTCGCGCAGGGCGGCTTCGGTATCGCGACGCATCATGGTGACCAGCGTGTCGCTCTTGAACTGGACGTAATCCAGCACCTCGCGGACGGTATCGCCCTTGATCACGCTGTCCAGCATGGTTTCGCCGGTGGGCCCGAGGCGGACGTGGACCGCGTTGGTGTCGCCGAAGAGGTTGTGCAGGTCGCCCAGGATCTCCTGATAGGCGCCGACGAGGAAGGCCCCCAGGTAGTAATCGCCGCCTTCGAAGTTGTGCAGTTGGAGGGTGCGCTTGACGTCGCGGCGGTCGATGAAGGCGTCCACCTTGCCGTCGGAATCGCAGGTGATGTCGCCCAGCACGGCGGGCCGGGTCGGCTCGTTCTCGAGCCGGTGGATAGGCATCACCGGGAAGAGTTGCTTGATGGCCCAACTGTCGGGCATGCTCTGGAACAGCGAGAAGTTGCAGAAGTAGGTGTCGGAGAGCATGGCGTCGATGCCCTCGAGCTCTTCGGGGAAGAAATCGAGTTCGCTTGCCAGACGCTGGATGCGGCGGGTGATGGCCCAGTACAGGTTCTCGGCAATGCAGCGCTGTTCCAGCGGGAGATAGCCGAGGCTGAAGAGGTTGAGCGCCTGGTCGAGCGCCTGCTGCGCGTCGTGGTAGCTCTCCAGCAGGTTCTTGGCGGTGAGGCCGCGCAGGGTTTCGGAGAGATCGATGAGCGGCTGCTCGGCATCGGCCGGGGGGTCGGCGGGGGTGTCTGTATCGCCCATGCCGGCGACGCCGAGCACGTTGAAGACGAGCACGCTGTGATAGGCGGCGATGGCGCGTCCGCTCTCGGTGATGATGGTCGGGTGCGGCACTTCGACCTCATCGCAGACGCTCTGCACGTGGTAGATGACGTCGTTGGCGTATTCCTGCAGGGTGTAGTTGACGCTGGATTCGAAGTCGGTCTGGGAGCCGTCGTAGTCGATGCCCAGTCCGCCGCCCACATCCAGGTATTCCAGGCCGGCGCCGGCGCGCGCCAGGTCCACGTAGACGCGCACGGCCTCATTGACCGCGCCCTTGATCTGGCGGATGTTGGTGATCTGGCTGCCGAGGTGGAAGTGGAGCAGCTTGAGGCAGTCGCCCATGCCGAGATCGCGCAGTTCCTGCAGCGCGCGCACGGCCTCGGTGACCGACAGGCCGAACTTGCTGCGGTAGCCGCCCGAGGATTTCCACCGGCCGGAACCGCGGCTGGCCAGTTTTACGCGCAGGCCGATGTTGGGCCGCACGCCGACGCGCTGGCTGTACTTGAGAATCAGGTGCAGTTCGGTGTACTTCTCCACCACCGGGATGATCTTGCGGCCGATCTTGTGGGCCAGCATGGCCATCTCGATGTACTCGTCATCCTTGAAGCCGTTGCAGATGATGGGGGTCTCGTTGTCGGCCAGCGCCATCACGGCCATGAGTTCGGGCTTGGAGCCGGCCTCCAGACCGAAACGGTAGGGACGGCCGAATTCGAGCACTTCCTCGACCACCTGACGCTGCTGGTTGACCTTAATGGGGTAGACGCAGCAGTAGCCGCCCTGGTATTTGTGTTCGCCGATGGCGGTCTGAAACGCAGTGTGGATCTCGCCGAGGCGGTGTTTGAGAATATCGGCAAAGCGGATCAGGATGGGCAGGTTGATGCCGCGCAGCACCAGGGTATCGACGAGTTCCTTGAGATCGATGGAGCGTGCCGGGTCCTTCTCCGGATGAACGAGCACGTGGCCGTTCTCGCCGACCGAGAAGTAGCCCTTACCCCAGCTTGCGACGTCGTAGAAATCGCTGGCGACCTGGGGGGTCCAGCGCTCGGTGGGCTCCATGACGATCGAGCCCTTGCGGCCATTTCTTTCCAACTCTTGCTTCTCCTTGGTTTCAGTCGCCTGAATTCTTCAGTTTCCTTCTAAATCCCGGGTGTGGCAATAGGAAATTGGTGACGGCGGCGTGACGCATTCACCGTTTGGCCGGAGCCTGGGCGGGCTCGAGCAGATTCAGCGAGGCCTGGGCGTCCTGCATCGACTTACGCGCGCTGCCGCGGGTGGCGGGATCGAGCTTCGCGTCGTCAGCTACGATTTTGAGGTTGGCGATGGCCCGACGGATGGTGGCGACCGCTTTCTCCTTGTCGCCGGCGCGGAAGAGCGCCGCCCCCAGCAGGCTTTCCGCGCTGCCGAGGTTCTTCAACCGGTTCATGCGGGTGAGCTCGTCGCCCGGGCCGCCGATGCCGCCGAAATTGGCCACGGAGCGGTTCAACTCGGCTGCGGCCTGGGTGAAGTCCTCGGTATACATCAGGGCGAGGCCGAGGCCGTATTGCGCGTCGGCGCAACGTTCCAGGAAGGGGGCGCCGGGCTTGCAGTCCGCCTGGTGGAGAGCCAGGATGCGGCGGCTGACGGTGACGGCCTCCTGGTATCTCCTGGACGCGATATAGCCGGCCGAGAGGCGTTGCAGGACCTCCTCCTCGCGATTCCGGATGGCGGGTTCGGACCCGACCCGGGCGAGCGCGGTTTCGTATCCTTTGATCGCGCCTGCGGTGTCGCCCATGACCTTCTTCTGGTCGCTGTCCATGAGGAGCTTGGTGAGCGTCTGGTCCGCGGACGGCTGCTGGGGCGCGGGAGACGAGGGGGCCTGCTGGGCGCCGAAGGCGGCAGCCGTCGCGAGTAGCAGCAGGGACCAGAATCGGATCATGCTTCCATGATGCCAGATCGGAGGGGCAACGCCCGGCCCGCGGGCTCAGTGCTCCACGGCGAGCGCCGGGAACGCTTCACGGAGGCGCTCGAGTTTGGGCAGGTCGTTGAGGATGACATAGGTGCTATCGGGGTGGCGCCGCACGTAATCCTGGTGATACGGCTCGGCGGGGTAGAAGGCCTCAAGCGGGGTGAGCCGGGTCACCAGGGGTTTGCCGAACACATTGGCTGTGTTGAGTTGGCGGATGTAAGCCTCGGCGATGCGTTTTTGGTCCTGGTTTGCATAGAAGACCGCGGAGCGGTATTGGGTGCCCCAGTCCGGACCCTGGCGGTTGAGTTCGGTGGGGTCGTGGACGACGGAGAAGAACACCTGGAGCAGCCTGCCGTATGAGATCTTCGCGGGGTCGAAGGCGATGCGCACGCTTTCGGCGTGGCCGGTGCGTCCGGTGGCGACGAGATCGTATCGCGCGTCCTCGCGGCTGCCGCCGGCGTAGCCGCTGGTCACGCCGATAACGCCGCGGACGTTCTCAAAGACCGCCTGTACGCCCCAGAAGCAGCCGCCGGCGAGCACCGCGATTGCGGTTGGCGCGGATGTGCCGGGGGCGGCGTCCAGCACCGGCGGAGGCACCGGGACTGCGCGGCGCGTGCATCCGGTCAACGCCAGCGACACGCATGCGGCGGCGAGGATCCGGATGCGATGCTTCCCCGCGCTTCCCCTCCCAGGCTGCATATGCCTATGATGACGGAATGGATGGTCTGCGCGCACTGGTATTCGCGGCCGCCCTGTTGCTGCCCGCGCAAGAGCGGCCGCGGGTGGTCCGGATCGCTCCGGTGCGTCCGGTGGCGGAATTGCGCGCGGAGGCCCTGTCGGCGACGCCGCCGCACGAAGACGGCAGGTTCCGACGGTTCGATCTGGTGGACCTGGCGACGCTCGATCCGCGCATCCGGCTGGATATCCGCTACGCCACAGACGACAACTTCCTGAGCACGCCGGTGTACACGGAGGCCCGTGCTTTCCTGCAGCGTCCCGCCGCGGAGGCGCTGTTACGCGCTCAGCGGATCCTGGCGGGGCAGGGGTACGGCCTGTTGATTTTCGATGGCTACCGGCCGTGGTACGTGACGAGGATCTTCTGGGACGCCACACCGCCCGACAAACACGAATTCGTCGCCGATCCGGCCAAGGGCTCGCGCCACAACCGGGGATGCGCGGTGGACCTGAGCCTGTACGATCTCAAGACCGGGCGCGAGGTGGAGATGCCCGGGGTGTATGACGAGATGTCTCCGCGGTCCTACCCCGGCTATACAGGCGGGACCGCGTCGCAGCGGGCGCGCCGCGACCTGTTGCGGCGGGTGATGGAGGCCGAGGGTTTCAGCGTGTACGAAAGCGAATGGTGGCACTTCGATTACCGGGACTGGCGCGAGTACGGCATCGGCAATCAGCCGTTCCCGAAGGGGCGGTAGCGGCGCGGCATCCGCTACAGGGCGGCGAGGACTTCCTTGTAAAGGTACTTGGCGCCCTCGACGCCGTCCCAGGGACCGTCCTCGTATTCGAGCGCGAAGGTGCCCTGGTAGCCGGCGTCCTTCATGATTTTCACGGAGCGGGCCACGTTGTTGTCCTTCCAGCGGTTCCAATACTTGGCGTGAACGTTGGTGTGGGCGTAGGGGGCCAGCGCCTTGAGGCCGTTGTACATGAGGTACTCGTGCTCCCAGTTGCAGAAGTCCGGGGAGGCTTCGCAGAAGGGGCTGCCGACCTCGTCCACGATGATGCGGATGTTGATCGGGTTGGCGGTCAGGCCCCAGTGATTTTCGAGCGTCACTTTGACCCCGACCTTGCTGCCGTAATCGGCCATCTCCTTGAAGCTTTCGATGCAGTTGGTGAGGTACTGCGCCAGTTCGTCGGCCTTGGGATAGTCGGTGGTCACGACGGCGGAGGGCGCGATGCGCGGACCGCCGCTGTTGACGCGCATCGATTTCGCGCCGAGGATTTTGGCGCCGTCGAGCCACTTTTTGGCGACGGCGACGCCGGTTTTGCGCTTGTCCGCCTCCATCACGCAGATGTCGCGAGGCGCGTTGTTGGAGATGTGCTGGCAACTGGTGCCGGTCCTGGCCATCTGATTGGCCATGCGATCGAGCCAGCGTTTGCCGGAGGCGCTGGAAGGATCGAACTCCTGGGTGACACGGGTGGCCGAACCGACCAGCAGAGGGACGGAGGCGTACATACTGTCGTCGGTCACGTCGCCGAACAGGCCGCTGAAGAGGTCCATTTTGGTGACCCCGGGGAAGTGGTCCTTGGTGAACTGGGGGAAGTCCAGCATGGTGATCTCGCCGTACTTCTTCTTCATTTCCTGGCTGTGCGACGTGCCGCCGAAGCCCATGCGGCTCTTGAACAGGAAGCGGATCGGCCAGGTATTGGACGCGATGCGCGCCAGTTTCTCTTTTTCCGTGAGGGGGGCCGCCTGCGCGGCAGGCTGCAGGGCGAGACCGGTAGCGGCGATGCCGGCTCCGGCGCTTTTCAGAAATCCGCGGCGATTTTCCATGGAACCTCCAATGGATTCCATGATGCTACATGGCAGGCTGCGTGTCATCCGGCGGGGACGGGGGAGGCAGCGGGATGGTGAGCCGCAGGGTCGTGCCCTCACCCGGGCGGCTGAGGATTTCGAGAGAGCCGTTCACCAGCCGCGCCCTTTCGCGAATGCTCACCAGTCCGAGCCCGCCCGCGGCTCCAGCGGCCGCAGGATCCATGCCGGCGCCGCGGTCGGACACAGTCACGCAAAGGGATTCGGGCGAGCAGGCCAGCTGAACCTCGACTTCCCTGACGCCCGAGTGCTTGATCGAGTTCTGCAACGCCGCCTGCGCCACGCGGTACGCACAGAGTGCCACCGCAGGCGGCACCTCTTCGCAGGCGCCTTCGCCGCGGAAGGTGATGGAGTGTGAAGTCAACGCGGCGTATCCGGAGCAGTAGTTGCGCAGGACTGCAGCGAGACCGGAGTGCTGCAGCACGGAAGGGTGCAGTTCATGGGATAGCCGGCGGACGTGTTCGGCCAGTTGCGCGAGCCGCTGCTGGATGAGGGTGGTCTGGGCGATCGCCTCCGGCGCGCCGGCGGGGATCTTCTTCTTCAGACTGCTGCTGGCGATGCTGATGGCGGCAATCTGCTGGCTCAGGTCGTCGTGCATCTCGCGCGCCAGACGTTTGCGTTCCTCTTCCTCTGCGTTGATGATGCGGGCGCTGAGGGCGCGGATCTCGTGTTCGTTACGGGTCCGCTCGCGCAGTTCGGCGGCCAACGCCTGGTTGGCATCGCGCAGGCTCTGCTCGGCCTCGTAGCGGTCGGTGACGTCGGTCAGGGACCCGGCGTACCCGGCAAACTTCCCGCCTGGAGCACTCTGCGGCAGGCCGTGCAGGGCCGTCCAGCGGTAGGCGCCGTCGAAGCGGCGGACGCGGAACTCGTCCTGATATGGGCCCCCTGTCGTCAGGCTGGCATGAAACGTCTCGCGTGCACGCTCGCGGTCCTCGGGGTGAACGTAGTCCAACCAAGCGGAACCCAGGCTCTCTCGGCTGGTGCCGAGGAAGGCTGCGCACTGGCGGTTGATGAAGGTATTTTCTCCCGTGGGCGAAGTGGTCCACAGGTAAGGTGGGGTATCGTTGGTGATCTGGCGGAACCAGTTTTCGCGGATGCGTTGCACCTTCAGTTGGCGGCCCTTCCAGATGAAGCCCGCCACCGCCGCGTTGGCGGCGGCGATCAATACGACCACGAACGCCATCTCCCACCCCAGACGGCGCAGCGGTCCCTCTACTTCCGCGACATCGATCTTCGCGCGGAGGTACCAGTTGGAACCGGGGATCTCGTGGGCGACTCCCATCACGGGCACGTTCCGGTAATCGGACCGGCGAGATACCCGCCCTTCCACGAACCCCGGTTCGCCGGGCAGGGTCCGGTCGGACAGAGTCCGGCGCAGCCGAAGCGCCGTGCCCGGCCGGTGGCGTAGTTCGTTCAGGTACAGAACCTGATCGCCCTCGCGGCGCAAGAGCAGCGTTTCGGCCGTGCGGCTCGCCGTGGGCCACGACTGGACAAACGGAAACAGGAACGTGCGCGGATCGATATCGAGGATGATCGCACCACCTCCCGGCACCGGCACAGTGAGCGACATCCACGGGCTTCCCGAACCGTTCTCCGGGTACAGATCCGATAGCACCACCCGGCCTTCTGCTGAAGCTTGCGCGGCGAGGTTGCGGAAGCGCACGGAATCTGGATGCGGGTTTCCAACCTTCAGGAGTGTTGCTCCGCTGGAGTCCGTAACCACCGCCCCGCCATACTGGAACACGCTGGTGACACGGCTCAGGACATCCAGCAGTGCGATACGTTCGGTTTCGGACGCGCGGCCCTCGACGACCCGCCGCGCCAGTCGCAGGACCTGCGCCGCCTCGAGAGCTTTGCCATCGCCGATCCTCTCCTGCCGCCAGTTCGCGATCTGAATCGCCTTGACTTCGGCGATTGCAGCCAACTCCCTCCCTACCGTGGCTTCCAGGGCGGCGCTCTGGCGGAGGAAATACCACCACGCGGCCGCCGTCAAGCAACCCGCGCCGAGAACCACCGAAATGAAAAGAATCCGGCCCAGTCGCCGGTTGGCTCGGTCCTTCATCGCGTGGCCCACAATTGCCGGCGGCCCCGCCGGAGTCTACTCGCCAACCAGCCCGGCGCGAACGGCGTACTTCACCAGATCCGCCGTGGAAGCCGCGCCGAGCGCCTGCATGATCTCGTATTTATGCGATTCAGCTGTGCGCGGGGAGATTCCCAGGATGGCCGCAACCTCCTTCATGGTGCGCCCTTCGGCGATCAACTGCAGCACCTCCCGCTGGCGTGCTGTCAGTTGGGCTTCACGATTTCTCTCCGGAACCGCAGCTTCCAGAAGGACATCGATCACGTCCCGGGCGATCAGGGGACTGACGTAGGCGTGTCCCCGGGCAACCTGCTGAATCGCTTCGATAAGATCCTCCTCCGGAGACACCTTGAGCACGTAACCGCGGGCTCCGGCGCGAAATGCACTCACGGCGGTGGGCGCATCGGCATGCATGGTGAGGACGACGAAGCGGGTCTCGGGCATCCGGGAACGGATTTGCCGGATTGCGTCCAGGCCGTTGAGCAGCGGCATGGAGATATCGGTGGCGATTACATCCGGATGCAGCTTTTCGGCCGCGTCCAGCAGGGCCCGGCCGTCATGAACCACGCCTACCAGTTCGAAGGTGTCCTTGAGCAACTCGCGCAACCCGTGGGCCACCACGGCGTGGTCGTCCGCCAAAAGTACTCGGATCTTCGGCATTCGGACTGCCTACATTATAGGCGTAATGCCTCCGAATGTACCGGAAAAGACGTCCAGGGAATCCCGGTTAGTCCCGGTAGCCGCGGCCGGCCCCGGCACCGTGCGAGAGGTAGCGCTCTCCGGCCAGAACCGCGCGCAGCGCCGGGATCAGTTCTTCCCCGGCATCGACCTTGAGGACGTAGCCGCGGACTCCGGCGGCAGCGGCTTTGGCGATGAGATCGCGATCGTCGTAAATGGTGAGGATCACGACTGCATCGCAGAGTCCCGAACCAACGATCTCGCGCGCGGCGTCGATGCCGTTGATGCCCGGCATCTCGACATCCGCGACCACGGCGTCCGGCAGGTACTCGCGAACCGCATGCAGCAGGCTCGTACCGTCAGCGGTGGAGGAGACGACGCGGAATTCCGGCTCCAGCAGGGAACGGATCTCGGCGAGGAGCCCCGCGTGATCGTCCGCCAGGACGAGGCGGGGCACGGAGGATTGCCCCGTCTCGTCCAGTAATGGCGGCCTGCTCCGAGTTCCCACCCTCTCAATTGAAGCGCGGCGCAAGGCACATCGCAATCCGAAAAACTACGGGTCATCTGGCCGTGGCAATTTCGGACCGGGCCTTCCGTACCGTAATTTCCTTCCAGGATTCAGGGAGTTCTTCCGATTGGTCTCACTTCGCTGATAAGCCACAATCATGTTGGGCAAGAGGCTCGGGAAGACTCCCGGGCCAGTCGATATGCAGTCGCCACGCTGTGTCGATACGGCTCGCTCAGGCCGCCGGTCTCCCTCGAGGGAACGTCGTCAAGGTTATCACTGGCTTCCGGAGCGGGTCGCGGGTCCCGGGTCCCCAATAAGCGGCGCGGCTACTGGAGGGAGACCGGCGGCCACCATCCGGGCGCGGGAGGCGCTTCGATAACTAGGAGGCGCTCGTATGCTTCCGGATAACAGACGGCGGACGAGCCCGGAAGACGTCGCACTCGTCCACGAGTTGCTGGCTGCCATGCCGGCTATCGAACAGACCACCCTGGCCCGGTACTACCGGGGCATAGAGAGCGCCGCGTCGATCGAGGCGGCGCTCAACCTCCCTAAAGGGTGGATTATCGAGATTCACAGGGAACTGCGGAGACAGTTCTTCCTGGGCCTCGTGAGCAGGGACAAAATCGATCTCAACAGGATGAACCGGCGCGGAGCAGAGGTGATGGACCGAGAAGTCCAGGAGGTATGACGACGCCACCAGGGATGGACGGCATTTTACTGGAAAGCGTTCTGGAGCACGCCGCGGTCCCGATGGCCATCATGGCCGTTACCGGAGAGGTGGAGTGGGCCAACCCGGCTTTCACGGAGCTTACCGGTTACCGGGTTGCGGACCTGATAGGGCGAGGGGCTTGGCGGTATGCCACTCCATCGCCGGCCGACCATGATGCCATCGAACGGGCGGTGTTGGCCGGGCAAATCTGGCGCGGCTACATCTGGAGTCACCGCCGTGATGGGTCCGCCTACGTGGCGGAGACGGTAATTGGCCCCGTGCGAGGGTCCGACGGGGCTATTAGGCGCTGCTTCGCGGTGAAGTGCGACGTGACCAGCACGTTTCGCGAGGAGCGCCGGACGCACGAGGCGAAGGAGGGTCTGGACCTGGCGGCTGAGACGGCCGGGCTGGGGTTCTGGGATTGGGACCTGCGTACCGGCGCCATGGCTTTCAACCGGGTGCTGCAAGACATGACCGGTTACAGCCCGGACCAGGTGAAGGCCAGCTTTCACGCGTGGCGCGGACTGCTGCATCCCGAGGACGCGGGCGGGGTTCTGGCCGGGCTGTTGGCGTGTCTCCGCGGGAAGCGGCCGGACTTCGACGCCGTCTTCCGGGTGCGGCAGGCCGACGGCGGGTATCGTCACATGCGCGGGCGCGGACGTGTGGTGCATCGTGATGGTGCGGGCAAGGCGCTGCGCTTCATCGGAACGTTCCTCGAAGTTTCGGGGCAGGTTCGGATGGAGCAGCAGGCACGGCAGGCAGGAAAACTGGAGGCGCTCGGGCTGCTGGCCAGCGGCGTGGCGCACGACTTCAACAACCTGCTCACGGTGATCAACGGGAATCTGGAACTGCTGCGATCCCGCGTGGATCACGACGAGGCTTCGTTGCGCTGTGTGGAACTGGCTGCCGGGGCCGGGAACCGCGCGGCTACGCTTTCGCAGCGGGTGCTCTCCTTCAGCCGGCCGGAGGAGCAGAGGTACGCCGTAGTGTCCTTCAATGACGCGGTGAACGAGGCGGTGCGCTTCGCCGCGCAACTGATCGAGGAGGACATCCGGCTGGAAACGTCGCTGGAGCCGGAACTGCGCACGGTGTGCGGCGACATTGCGCTGTTTCAGCAGGTGATGGTCAACCTGATTCTCAACGCGCGCGACGCCCCGCCACGGGGCGGCAGAATCCGGATCGAGACACGTAATGTGGACCTGGCGGAACCGGTTTTAGCGGGCAACGAGGAACTGCCGTCTGGAAGCTATGTGCAGGTGACCGTCGCGGATAGCGGCGAGGGCATGGACGAAGAGACGCTGGCGCAGATTTTCCAGCCGTTTGATACGGCCCGGTCGAGGAGGGGGGGGCCCGGCCTGGGGCTCTCCACGGCGTACGCCACCGTGAGACAGTTCGGCGGTGGGATCGGCGTGGAGAGCCGTGCCGGGAGCGGAACAACGTTCCGGATCTACCTGCCGGCAGCGGAAGGGGCGGCGGAGGAGACTCCGCAGCCCGTGTGCCAGGTGAGTGGCGGGGACGCGACCATCCTGCTGGTGGAAGACGACGGCGACGTGCGGCACTTCGCGACGACGGCGCTGGAGAATCGGGGATACACCGTACTGGCCGCGGCGGATGCGGCGGAGGCGGAACGAATGGCCGCCGGCTCCACGATCGATGCGGTAGTTGCCGACGTCATCCTGCCGGATGGGCGCGGCACTGAACTGGCGGCGCGATTGCGGCTGCGGCAGCCGGACCTGCGGGTGCTGTTCATCTCAGGGTACGGCCCGGACGCCTTCGAGGAGGGGGATGCGGAGGCGGAGTCTTTTCTGCCGAAGCCATTCACCGCCGACCTGCTGGCGCTCCGGCTCGCCGAGGTGTTGCATTCGGGACGGCGCCGGTGCGCGATGGTAGTGGACGACGATCCGGCGATTCTGCGCTTCTTGGCGGGCGCGCTGGGACAGGCCGGTTTCGACGTGATCACGGCGGGCGATGGACGGGAGGCGATGGCGCTGGCGGCCGCGCGCCAGGTGGATATCGTGGTCACCGACCTGGTGATGCCGGAGGTGGAGGGGATCGAACTGATCGGCAGCCTGCGCAGGCTGCGCCCGCCGATGCCGGTGGTGGCGATCTCGGGCGCGTTCAACGGCGACTTCCTGCGGGTCGCGGTGGGACTGGGGGCGCAGGCCGCGCTGGCCAAACCGTTCACCGCGGAGCAATTGGTCGCGAGCGTGCGATGCGCGCTGCAATCCGTGAACGGGCACGGGTAGGGCGCGGCTAAGAACCGGGGTGGCAGGACCACAGGCGCCGGTTTTAGCGGGTGCGCGCGAGGACGCGTTGGACGGCGGCGGCGATGCGGGCGTCTTTTGGGGGCGCGGTGGACTCGTTGGAGAAGGGCGCGTAGATGAGTCCGCGGGGATTGACGCCCTCGGGAAAGGGGGCTTCTCCACTGAGCGCGAGGATAGTCACCACCTTGCCGAGACCGATGGCCTGGACCGGGTAGGAGGGCACTGTTTCGTCGCGGCGGACGAGACCGTGGGCCGGTTCCACCATTTGGAACGCGGCGCGGATTCCGCCGGTGATTTCGGTGCCATCTTTCCAGCAGCCTTCGAAAGCGAGGGACGCATCGGGGCTTAGGGATGCCAGGCAGTGCTCGAACTCGTCCGCCGCAACGGAGAGGCCGCGATGGGTGTAGCGCAGGACGGCGGGCTCGAGTTTGGTGAAGGCCTGATCGACGGCGACGACGACATCGTCGGGCTGGGGTGGGCGGGCGCCAAGTCCGTTCCAGCGCAGGAGGATGCCGGCGCGGTCGAGCTCGTGGGTCTTCATGATCCGGGCGGAGACGAAGTCGGCGATCTGGCGGGTGATACGGAAGCCGGTCTGGATGAAGACGGCGCGAGTGCCGCGGGCATCTTCGAGGGCGAGGACACTTACGGAGCCGGCGTCGGCCGAGGCGGCTTTGTAATCGGCGGCGGACAGCGCGCCAATCAGCAGCAGGTCAATACCGATACAGCCAGCGAGCTTTATCCAGGACCTTGTCCGCATTGGGCAGGAATGCCTCCTCCAGCGGCGGGCTGAAGGGAATCGGAGTATCCGGCGCCGTGACCCGGAGGATGGGGCCGTCCAGGTATTCGAAGGCGCCCTCGTTGATGGTGGCGGCGAGTTCGCCGGCCATGCCGCCGGTGCGTGTGTCCTCGTGGACGAGCAGGACCTTGCCGGTTTTGCGTGCGCTGGCGCAGACGGTGTCGCGATCGAGTGGCATGAGGGTGCGCAGGTCCACGACTTCGACCGAGGCGCCTTCCTCGGCGGCGAGTCTGTCGGCCACTTCGAGGGCGGTCCAGACCATGGCTCCGTAGGTGACGATGCTCAGGTCGCGGCCTTCGCGGACGACCTTGGCCTTGCCGATGGGCACGGTGTAATCTTCCTCGGGGAGTTCGTCTTTAATCCTGCGGTAGAGGCCTTTGTGCTCGAAGAAGATGACGGGGTCGTTGTCGCGGATGGCAGCCTTGATCAGGCCCTTGGCATCGTAGGCGGTCGCGGGGCAGACTACTTTGAGGCCCGGGGTGCGGACGAACCACATCTCGGGATTCTGCGAGTGGAAGGGTCCGCCGTGGATGCCGCCGCCGGAGGGGGCGCGCACCACGATGGGGACGGGAGCGTTCCAGCGATAGCGGCATTTGGCGGCGAAGTTGACCAGTTGGTCGAAGCCGCAGGAGATGAAGTCGGCGAACTGCATTTCGGCGACGGGGCGCAGTCCCATGAGCCCGGCGCCGATGGCGGCGCCGGCGATGGCGGCTTCGGAGATGGGAGTATCGACGACGCGCCGGGTGCCGAACCGCTCGAGGAAGCCGGCGGTGACCTTGAAGGCGCCGCCATATTCGGCGATGTCCTCGCCGATGCAGAAGACGTTAGGGTCGCGCTCCATCTCTTCCCAGAGACCCTCGCGAATTGCTTCCAGGTACGTGGTGGACGGCATGGGCTTACTCGTTCTGGTAGACGTTCTCGAGCAGGGTGGCGGGATCGGGCCAGGGGCTCCGGTCGGCGAAGGCGACGGCGTCATCAACCTCGGCCTTGACGGCGGCCTGCGCTGCATCAAGATCGTCCCGTTTGGCCCAGCTTTCCTCGAGCATGCGTTGTTCGAGGCGGACGATGGGATCGAGTTTGCCCCATTCTTCGAACATCTCCTTGGGGACGTAGTGGGCGGCGTCGTGCGCGGAGTGGCCGGTCATGCGGAAAGTCTTGCACTCGAGCATGTAGGGGCCGAGTCCGGCGCGAGCGTGGGCGGCGGCGCGGCGGGTGGCTTCGTAGACGGCGAAGACGTCATTGCCGTCGACGATTTCGGAGGGCATATTGTAGGCGGCGCCGCGGTCGGCCACGTTGGCGCAGGCCATCTGCATGTGGAGCGGGGTGGAGTAGGCGTACTGGTTGTTGTTGCAGATGAAGACGACGGGCAGTTTCTGCACGGTCGCGAGGTTGACGCCTTCATGCCAGTCGCCACGGCTGGTGGCGCCGTCGCCGAAGTAGCTGAAGGCGACGCCGTTTTTGCCCTGATAACGCAGCGCGAGAGCGACTCCGGCGGCGACGGGGACGGTGGCGGCGAGTGCGCTGATGATGGAGACGACGCCGGCCTTCATATCGCCCATGTGCATGTTCCCGTCGCGGCCTCTGGTGAGGCCGTCGACACGGCCCATATACTGGGCGAGCACGCGGCGCGCGGAGACGCCGCGGATGAAGAACACGGCCATGTCGCGGTGCGAGGGCAGCATGACGTCTTCGGGTTCGGCGCAGAGGGCGCTGCCGACGGGGATGGCTTCCTGCCCGCGTCCGACATAAACGCCGCCGACGACTTTGCCCTGCCGGTAGAGTTTGCGCTCGATCCGATCCTCGACCTCGCGCATGAGGGACATGTAGTACAGGAACTTATGCGCCAGTTCGGCCCTAAGGCCCTCCTCCTGGGCGTGTTGTGCATCCGCACTAGTGGCGTGGACCGCGTTCATGGGATTTCCTCTGTCACAAGGGCTAAGGGTAAGTATAACTCTCCGGGGCGCGTTTCTGTGGCGGCGAAGGTCCGGGGCGTTCGGTTGTATTCCTGCTCCAAAGGCTCTGGGGTGACCCGGCGGGCGTGCCGATTCAGACTCTAGTATCTTTTTACAGTACGCATCCACATTGCAGTGGTGCTACCATGCGGTTGGCCCTACCAGGGCCCATGTAACGCCAATGTGAACCCACCGGTTCAGGAGAATAGATACCAATGACCAAGAAACTGATTGTTTTGTTCGCCCTGTTCGCACTCGTAGCCGCTATTGCGGGCACCGTCCCGGTCGCCGGCCCATCGTACAGCGTGAAGTTGCTGCGTCCCTCCGTTGTGAAGGGCACTGTGCTGAAGGAAGGGGAGTACCGCGTCAACGTTGGAACCGATAGCGTGACGATTGGAAACGGCAAAGTGTCGGTTGAAGTATCGGCCAAGGTTGAGAGCACGGACTCCAAGTTCCCGACCACGGCTATCCGGTACACGGAAGAAGCCGGCAAGAGCAAGATCTCTGAAATCCGTTTCGGCGGCACCAAGACCAAGGTGCTCCTCGCCGACTGACGGCGCTCGTTCAAACAGTATGTAGCGGGCCGGGGACTCCTCCCCCGGCCCTTTTTCTATTTTGGGTGGCCGGACGGGGAAACGGTGTATCGGGCGCCGGATCGCAGGGGTGAGGACAGTGGTGGCGAAGGTGGGGGTCGAACCCACACGCACAGTGAAGTGCGCCAGATTTTGAGTCTGGTGCGTCTGCCAGTTCCGCCACTTCGCCACGGACAGGCTACAACTCAGTGTAGCGGATTCCGCGGCGAAGTGATGGAGTCGGTGACAAGCACACGGGAGTCGGGCTGGCGCTGACACCGTGCAAGGCGACTGCACACGGATCATGATCTAGCGAAATTCCCGGACATTACACCAGGGGGTTACCGGCGAGGATGGCGACGATGCGTTCGGCGGCGCGGCCGTCCCATTTTTCGGGCGGCGCGTAGGCGGTGCGGTTGAACTCAAGGGCGCGCGAGGCGGCGGCGAGGATAGCGGGGGCGCTGCGGCCGACCAGGACGTTGGTGCCAATGGTGCAGGTGATGGGCCGCTCGGTGTTCTCGCGCATAGTGATGCAGGGGATGCCGAGCACGGTGGTCTCTTCCTGGATGCCCCCGCTATCGGTCAGGATCATGCGGGAGCGCGCCATCAGGCCGAGGAACGCGAGGTAGCCGAGGGGTTCGACTATGCGGATGCCAGGTTGGCCTTCCAAGCCGGATCGGAGGCCGAATTCGGTGAGGCGGCCGAGGGTTCGGGGGTGGGCGGGGAAGACGACCGGGATGCGGAGGGACACTTCAGTGACGGCGCCGACAATGTCGGAGAGGATCCCGGGGTGATCGACGTTGGCCGGGCGGTGGAGGGTGACCACGGCGTAGCGGCCTTCTTCCAGGCCTTCGGACAGGGGTAGAGAGCGAGCCTGTGCGACGTGGCGTAGAAGCGTATCGATCATGGTATTACCGACGAAGTGGATGCGCTCGGGAGCGACTCCTTCGCGGCGGAGGTTTTCGCCAGCCAGGGTATCGGTGGTGAAGAGCAGATCGGCGATGGCGTCGGTGCAGAGACGGTTGATCTCCTCGGGCATGGACATATCACCGGAGCGCAGACCAGCCTCGACGTGGGCGACCTGGATGCCCAATTTCTTGGCAGCGAGGGTACAGGCCAGGGTGGAGTTGACGTCGCCGACAACCAGGACCCACTCCGGCTTTTCCTTCAGGCAGACTTCCTCGAAGGCGATCATCGTGCGTCCGGTCTGCTGGCTGTGGGTGCCGGAACCGATGCCGAGGTTGATGTCCGGTTCGCGGATACCGAGATCGCGGAAGAAACTACCGGACATCTTGTGGTCGTAGTGCTGGCCGGTATGAACGAGCAACACATCGGAGCCGCGGCCGATTCGCTCGAAGGCATTGAGGATGGGCGCCACCTTCATGAAATTGGGGCGGGCACCGGCAACGATTAAGAATCGCACGATGCCGATTGTAGCAGCACAGGCGCAAGCGAAAAACACAACATTTCCCAAATAATCAAGCACTTGCATTTTTCACAGGGCAGATTCACGAGGGGGGACGGATACCGTGACCAGTGGAGAGAACAAGATGTTCAGGATGGCATTGCTAACGCTGGCTTGCATTGGGGCGGCGGCTCAGACACGGATCGATCTGCGCAGTCAGACGAAGGCGGTGGATTTTTCCGCCGCCGGCGCGACCAGGCCGATGAAGACAGGCACGACGCTTCCGTCCACGTGCGCGACGGGTGAAATGTTCTTCAAGACCGACGCTCCGCCGGGAGCGAACTTATACGGCTGCACCGGAGCCAATACCTGGTCGGTGCAAAGCGGGATTTCCAGTCAGAGTTGCTGGTACGACACGGGCGACGCCACGTTGAAATGCCGGGACGCGAGCGGGAACACTTATACCGCGGTAAGGACCGCCTCGGGCGGCACGGCGAGTCAATGGATCGACTACATCGCGCCATCGGGCGTTCCACACACATCGCGGCCGACAGCAGCGGACGTGGGCGCGCTGGGCGATCCGGGCGCGAACGGGATCGCGTACCGCAGTGGAGCGGGCACGACGGTGCCCGCAGGGGCAGACCAGATCAGCGCCGCGACGGGGTGCGAGGACAACGGGACGCACGGCAACGCCTATGCCTGCGCGCTGTCGCCGGCGATTGCCGCTTACCGGGCGGGTACGACATACTGGTTCAAGGCTGGAGCGGCGAATACGGGGCCGGCGACACTGAGCTTCAACGGACTGCCTGCCAAGATCATCAAGAAGTTGGCCACCCAGGACGTTTCGGCCAACGATATTCTGGCCGGGCAATGGGTGATGGTCACGTACGACGGCGTGAATATGCAGATGCAAAGCCAGCCGGCAAACCCCCCGGGGACGTTGGTGTCGAGTGTTTTCGGGAGGACCGGGCTGGTAACTGGGCAAACCGGAGATTACACGACGGCCCAGGTGACCGAAAGCGGGAACCTCTATTTCACCAACGCCCGGGCGCAGGCGGCCTTCAGTTTCCCGGGGGTGGTGCGGCAGACCGGGGGTACGGTGGACTGTCCGACCTGCGTTACGACAGGGACATCGGCGGATACGGACCTGTCGGGCACCTTTCCACATCTGAGCGTCACGCGGATTCAGGGGCGGGCGGTGGCATCGACGCAGCCGACGGACCTGCAGTACCTGGGGTGGAACAATAGCGCGAGCCGGTGGGAACCCAAGACGCTGCCCGTATCGCCGGTCACATCGATTTTCGGGCGCACCGGGGCGGTGACGGCGCAGGCAGGCGACTACACGTTCGCTCAGATTTCGGGCACGGCCTCGGCAAGCCAGGTTCCAGCGGTGGTGATGCGGACCGACCAGAGCAATACGGTGACGGCGGGAACGCAGGACCTGAGCGGGGCGTCGCACACGCTGCCGATGAAGACCGGGCTTTCAACAAGCCTGCCGGCGACTTGCCAGGTAGGCGAGACCTATTTCGCGTCGGACGCGCAGGCGGGTAAGAACGTGTACGGCTGCACGGCGGCCAATGCATGGTCGGTCGAGGGCGGACTCCCGACGGTGCAGACCGAGGGAGTCGTGGTAGGTTCCCGGGATGTGACCAACTACGTGGCGGGCCCCGGGCTGGTATCGCTGCTCACGGACACGGGATCGGGGATCGACGTTCAATGGTCCCTGGATACGGCGGTGGTCCAGACGCAGTCCGGGGAGCAGAGTGGAACGGCGCTGCTGTGTGCGTCATCCAGCGGGTCGGCGACAGATTACCGGTGTTCTCTTTCACCGGCAGCCGTGAAGTACGCGACGGGAATGGTGCTGCATTGGAACCCGGACATCACGGCGGCGGGAGGCCCCACCACGCTGAACGTCGACAGCCTTGGGGCGAAACCGGTGGTGCTGGCGGACGGAGTAAGTAATCCGACGCCGGGGGACCTGGTGATGGGGCACCTGTATTCGGTCTGGTATGACGGGAGTAAGTTCCGTCTGGCGCCGACGACGGTTGCCGCGGTCGGAGGGCTGACGGATCCGGGGGCGAATGGAGTCATTTACCGGAGCGCCGCGGGAACAACCGGGAACGCCACCGCGGATCAGATCAGCGGCTCTTTCTTCTGTCAGGACGTCGGGACGGCCGGCGAGTACGGGTGCGACATCAATCCACCACTTACCGGGTACACCAACGGCAGTATTTACTGGTTCAAGGCCGGAACGACCAACACTGGCGCGGCGGCCGTTAACTTCAATTCGCTGGGTCCGAAAGCCATCAAGAAGTTCGCCAACCAGCAACTCGCCGCAGGCGACATCATCGCCGGACAGTGGGTCATGCTGGCATACGATGGAACGAGCATGCAGATGCTCAGCCAGCCGGCCACTGGCGGGACTGGTGGAGGAAGCGGCGGCAGCGTGGCGAGCGTCTTCGGGCGCACAGGGGCGGTGACGGCTCAAGCGGGTGACTATTCGACGGCACAGGTGACCGAGAGCGGCAACCTGTACTTTACCGATGCGCGGGCGCGGAGTGCGGTTACGTGGAGTACGCTGAGCGGGATCCCGGCTACGTTTGCGCCGTCGGCGCACGCGGCGAGTCACGAGAACGGCGGGCCGGATGAAATCGCAACGGGGACGCCGGCGCCGTACGGCATTCCCAAGGCCGACGCGGGCGGGCGGCTGTCCAGCGGTTGGCTGCCGCTACCGGGCGCGTCGTCAATAGGCGGCGTACAAGCCGCGGATTGCGGTACGACGGGTTTCGTGCAGAAGATCAACTCCGACGGATCGGTGGGGTGCGCGGCGGGCGGCAGCGGGAGCGGTGGCACGTCGCGCAGTTACAGCTATGTGTGGCAGGGCGCGGTGCAGGCGGGAAGCACCGGTTTCGCCGTAAACCTTCCGGCCGCGGGTGCGCCAAGTCTGACCAACAGCGGAGCGGTTCGCGCGAGCGCGGTGCTGGAGTGGCCGACGGGGCAGAGCACGTACTACGCGTGGTGGACGTTCGTGCTTCCGGCGGGATATCCGGCCAACGGAGCGATCACTTATACGCTGGAGACCCGGAGCGCGGACGGTACCAACCCGGCCAACGTCTATCTGGGCGCCGCATGCTCATCGACTGTGCTCGACAACCCCAACATCACGGAGGCGGGGGCTGTATCGATCCTGGCCGCCGCGGCATCCGGCCGGACGGTGACAAGCGGCGCGCTGACACCGAGCAGCGGCGGTCTGCCAAGCTGCTCGGCGGGGCAGCGGGTATGGATCAATATGCGGGTGGATACGAACGTTGCCGGCCAGGCCATGAATCAACCATTCGACCTGGCCTCGGCGGTGTTTAGTGTGCAAGGGGGCATTTAGGCAATGAAGACGTCTCTAACGATTTCACTGCTATCTCTGTTCGTATCGTCCGCTTGGGGCGCGGCCTGCACCAGTGCCGCGAGCGGTTCGTGGAGCAGCAAGACGACATGGGGCGCCAACGGCTGCGCGGGATCGTCCGGCCCCAACTCGACGCCCGGCTTGGGAGACACGGTAACGATCAACCACGCGGTGACTCAGGACGTTGCCAGCCTCGTGATCGGCGTGAATGGCGCGGCTCCGGTGAAATCCTACCTCCAGAGCATCACGGGTGGCGGCGGCACGGGGTACACGTCCTGCACCGCTTCCATCAGCGGCGGGACAGCGGTTCGCTATGGTGGCGTGGGATGTTACGTGACTTCGGCGGGGGCGGTTACCCCGTACATTTACGACCGTGGAGTCTATTCGGCGTGCCCGACGATCACGGTGGCTGGTACCGGGGGCACGGGAGCAACACTTCCGGGGACTTTGACCTGCGCGACGGCTGGAGGAACAGCGGCAATCAAGATCGGCGCGAACGGAACATTGACGGTCGCGGCGAACACTTACGTCCGGGGCACGCTGGTGGTGGACTCCGGCTACGGAAACACCCTTAACGCCTTCACTCTCAGCCCCGGCGCTACCCTCTACATGGACATGACCCAAGCGGCGGGTGCGATGTACCGGATTGAGGGCACTAACGCCTACTCGCGTGTGATGACCACGGACTGCACTTCGGCCCAGTGCTCGGTGCAAGGGTATGGAGGAACGACTGCGATTGAGCAGGCCAGTATTTCGTATGGGCTGGGGATCACGTTCAAAAATGTCCTGTTCAAGAACGTCGGGGACGCCTATACGTTCGGGATATACACGCAGTCATTTGGTAGTGGCTGGATCTATCCTAACGATTTGGAGAACAACACCTTCGACACCTGCGGTGTTGTGGCGTTCGGAGCCGGTAATACAGGCGCGCCGGTCACGTTCAATGGCAATACGTTCAAGAACACCCCCATGCGCTATCCGGGAGATCTTTTGGCGACCAATGTGTACATCCTCTACGGATCGGCCAATTCCGGAGGCGTGAGACTGTTCCAGAACAATGTGATGGATCAGAGCGTCCAGAATCCCAACGGAAGCGTAATACCAATGAAGGACTACTCCGTCACCGGGAACGTATTCGGTAGGGAGTTAAGGCTGCAATCTGCTACGGCTGCGAGTCCGGTACTTTTCCAGCATAACTTCTGGCGTTTGTCTCCTCCCGCCGGTTGGGGGGCTAGTTACACATGGGCAACCATCGCCAGCAGCATTGACGATGTGTACATGTTCCTTGACACCGCCTATGGAGTGAATCCGCACCAGATCACAGGGTTGATGACAGGCAATGCGCTTACGAACTTCATTGGTGGCTTCAGTGGGCACAACACGGGAGATTCGGGCGAATGGACGCCACCCACGTCAGTATCCAACTCACTGTTTCTGTGCGATGCGTCCGGCGTTGGATCGTCTGAGATCGCGTCCACGCAGGGCGCGGGTGGGACGTATCTGCACAACACCCGCTGCGGAGGATACGGGTCGTTCGGGACTCTGCAGACGAACGAAACGACGCTTACACCCGCGGGATCGGTCACGTACAAGAGCAACCTGACTTTTGAGACGGCGCAGGGGAGCGGGATTTCCATGA
>JAFDVU010000047.1 GCA_018268835.1 Acidobacteriota bacterium
AGGCCAGTGCGGTCGCCGTGTTGAACATGCCCCAGTATAGAGCGGCCGCGCCTAATTGTAAAGAATTATCTGGGACAGGACACTAGCCCCCGAACTGCCGAAGTGCCGGCCCCCTGCGGGAGGATTGTCCCCGACTCGGAGAAAGGTCCGGCCGAATCCCGTGTGCCGTGCTCATCCCGTCACTTGACGAAACACGCCCGTCCCGCCTGGTGAACCGCCTCCTCGGCCCGGACCCCAAAGGCGAACGTCTCAAAGCCAGTGACGGCCTGTTCCAATCCATCATCGGCGCGGTTCCGGTATCCTAGGCTCATGGAGCTGATCTTTGAGATTCGCGATGCCGAGGAAGGCGGCTTCTACGCGCGCGCCTTGGGCCACGGCATTTTCACCGAAGCGGAAAGCTGGGATGAACTCCGTAACAACGTGCTGGAGGCAGTCTCTTTACATTTTGAAGGCGCCGCGATCCGGCCGCGGCTGGTGCAGATGCACTATGTGAAGGATGAACTGATTCCCGTGGAAGCCGCATGAAATTGCCGCGCGGCGTGTCCGGGGATCGTGTGATCCGCGCGTTCCAGCACGTCGGATATTCCGTAGTCCGGCAGAAGGGAAGCCACGTCCGGCTGCGCCACCCGGGACCGCCTGCTCATACAATCACTGTCCCCCTCCACGATCCGCTGAAGACCGGCACCCTTCACGGAATTCTCGCCGAAGTCGCATCCATACGATCGATTACAGTCGAATCTCTCGTTGAGTTGCTCTGAGACGTGTGGCCCGGGCGAGGTGTTCACCCAGCATCCACTTGGCTGCACCACGCCCGATCCGTTGATTGGCGGTCGCTACTCGAATGGAAGGGCAAGTAGGGTTGCTCCCGTTGGCTGCGCCGAGCCGTACCGGCCAGGTCCAGTTTCCGGAAGAGGGTGTTTCGGCTGCCAAGCTGCCGGGGCAGGGGTCCATACCCAAAATGGTCGTAATGGAGGGGGCGGAAGCGCGTTCTCCAGCAGACAGGGGACGTTTCGGCGCGACGATCCGATGTTCACCGGTGATACTCGGGCTGCTCACGGCATCCTGCGCTTCAACTCGTCGAAAAAGTGGAGCAGGAATACAAGGTGCAGGTTGGTCTGCGCACCGGAATCCTGACTGGCTTGAAAGACCACGAAGCGCTTGCCGTCCGGGGCCAGGTCGTACGGAAAATCGTTGCCCGTGAGACGGATTCGCGTTTGCGACCACAACTCCGGTTTTCCGGGGGAAAAGGTGCGGCCGTTGACGGCGTAGGGCACCATGGTGATTTGGCCGTCGAGCGTCAGATAGAAAATTTGTTTGGCCGCACGCGACCAAACCGGAAAACGACCTGGGCCGACCGAAATCTGAACCTGCCCGGCGCCCTCCATGCCTTTCGGGAAGGGACGCACGAAAACTTCGGGGACGCCGGATTCGCTGGTGGTGTAAGCCAGCCAGTGGCCGTCCGGGGAAAACGCCGCCTCCACGTCGTCGCCCGGTGACGCCAGGAACGGTTCGGGCTTGCCGGCCGTGGGCTCGTCTGGGTTCGCCAGATTCATGCGCAGAGTGAAGATATCGCGCCCCCGGCCAGAGTCATGGAACGCCAGCACCTTCCCGTCCGGCGAAATGGAAGTGATGACGGGATCGGTTTGGGAACCGTAGACGACCGTGGGTTTCCCGGAACCGTCCGCGCGCGCCCACGTGATGCCGCGGCCCAGGGCGGTGTAGGCGATGTGCTTGCCATCGGGGCACCAGACCGGCCAGGTGGCGCCAGCCCTGCCCACGGTGAGACGGGAAGTGGCGCCGCGCGCGGGATCGTAGATATACAGGTCGCCGCCCATGGTATAGGCCACCAGTTTGCCGTCCGGAGAGAGGCGCGGACCAAGCACACGGCCAGCCTGAGCCGCCAGCAGCGGCTGTGTAGCCCCGCTCTTGTTCATCCAGAGCATGGGCGAGGACTCAGCCGCCGTACCGCTCAAATACACGAACGTGCCGTTGGAGGAAAAGTCGTACTGACCGCCCCCCGCAGTGGTGTTGGCGGCCACGTCTTCGAGCACCGGGGCCGGCGTGCCGCGCGTCTCCAGACGCTTCAGGTCGAATGGGACGGCCAGAAGCGCGCCCTGGTGGACGAAGGTCAGGTGTCCGCTGGGCATGTAACGCCCGTAATATCCGCCGCGCTGCACAATTTTCATCCGTTTCGTGCGCAGCGAGTAAACCCCGATGGAGGCGTCGTCAAAGTCGCCTGCCGATGTGCCCACCGTAACCAGGATGTGTTCACCGCCGGGCAGAACCTGCGGCCATCGGTCAGAACGGTCGCCGCGTTTTTCTGGATCGGTGAGGGTTTCCGGCTTGCCCCCGGCCGCGGGGAGGCGGGAAAGGTGGGTAGCGTCGAGCGTGACGTAGATTAAGCCGTCGCGGCCCCAAGAGGCGCCCCGCGAGACAACGGTGGCCGGGCATAGCGTGATCGTGGCGCCGCCCTGCACGGATACCTTCTTGAGGCTCCCGCCGTCGAAGAATCCGATCCACTGGCCGTCTGGCGAGAAGAACTGGTCGAAGGCGCCCTCTGTACCCATAAGGATGGTGGGCTTGGAGACAGACAGCAGCCTGATGCCGAGCGCCGTACCGGTGCGCGTGCGGACCGGGTATGCGATTTGTGTGCCATCGGGCGAGAGAGCTGCCGTGATGCGAGCACCCGCTGTCGCCTCGGGGCCGAGGTCGGCGCTGAAGCGCTCCAGCGGATAATCCACGGGACGCGTAGCGCGCCAGAGCAATCCCGCAAGCGCCAGCGCAATCGCGACCGCGCTCGCCGCCAGCCACCATGGTGCGCCGCGGCGGGCAGGCTGGGCCGCAGCCGCTGTCGCGCCCGCTGCCGCAGGCGGCCCCTCGGCCGCCGCATTTTCAAGAGCGACGCGGGCTTCACCGATCGCCTGCAGGCGGCGCCGGGGATCTTTATCCAGGCAGCGTTTTAGCAGGTGGCGAATCGAGAGCGGCGTCTCCGAGGGGAGACCGCTGAGATCGGGCTGGTCCTTGATGACGGATGCCAACGTTTCGGAGATGGTCTCGCCCGTGTACATCGCGCGGCCCGTCAGCATTTCTACGAGCAGGACGCCGAAGGCCCATATATCGGTGCGCCGGTCTGCCGGCTTGCCCTTGGCCTGCTCGGGACTCATGTAGCTCGCGGTGCCCAGGATCAGGCCGGCCGCGGTCGCACGCATGGTCAGCGTCGGCGACGACGCCGGGTCGCCGGCCGCCAGGTCCGTCGACAGCGCCTTCGCCAGGCCAAAATCCAGCACCTTGGCCTGCCCCTCCTGCGTGAGCTTCACATTGGCGGGCTTCAGATCGCGATGCACGATGCCGCGGTCGTGCGCGTATTCCAAGGCCTCGGCCATTTCACGGGCAATAACCAGCGACTCTTCGACCGGGATTGGGCCGTGTGCAATCCGCTCCGCCAGCGTCGGCCCTTCCACCAACTCCAGGATCAGCGCGCGGTCCTCGACGCCGTAAATCGCGGCGATATTGGGATGGTTCAGCGAGGCCAGAACTTGCGCCTCGCGCGTGAAGCGCGCCAAGCGGTCGGGATCGTCAGTAAAGCTATCGGGCAGGACCTTGATGGCGACGTCGCGGTTGAGCTTGGTATCGGTGGCACGATAGACGGCTCCCATGCCACCTTCGCCAAGCTTGGACACGATGCGATAGTGGGCGATCGACGATCGCAGGCTCATCTCGGCGCTAAAGATGTTATCACTCTCGAGGCGAGTTACGCGATCCGTAAAAAGAGCTGCTGTTTCGCCTTCAACTTGACGGGAAACGCCCTGCTCGCGGTTTGGCGCCCACACCGCGATGAACCATATACCGCGTTTCGGGAGAATGACGCCGGCCAGGCCCTAACCCCCCCACGCCCCGCGCCGGATGTACACTAAACTCACCGATCCACCGGAAAGGAGAGTTCCATGCATCGCAGGGAATTTCTGGCCGCTGCCGCCGCCGGCATCGCGCTCACCGAGGCAGACGCCGAGCCCGTCCGCACTGAGCCGCTCGCCAACCCCAATTGGGGCCCGCTTTACTACGACGATAAGGAGCAGACCCAACTCGAGGAAGTCCTCGCCAGCCGCCGCCCCTTCCGCTTCTCCCCGCCGCCGGATCAGTCCAAGGTCGCCATCTTCGAAAACGAGTGGGCCTCGCGCATGCAGACCCGCTGGGCGCTGGCCGTCACCAGCGGCACCGCCGCCCTCCACTGCTCGCTCGCCGCCCTCGAAATCGGTCCCGGCGACGAGGTGATCCTGCCTGCGTGGACCTGGTACTCCAACTACAGCACCATCATCCAGGCCGGCGCGCTCCCCGTCTTCGCCGAAATCGACGACTCCTTCAACATCGATCCTTCCGGCATCGAACGCCACATCACGCCCCAGACCCGCGCCATCATGGCCGTGCACCTCCAGGGCAACCCCGCCGATCTCGACCCCATCCTCGCCATCGCGCGCAAGCACAACCTCAAGGTCATCGAGGACTGCAGCCAGAGCGTGGGCGCCTCCTACAAGGGCAAGCCCCTCGGCTGCATCGGCGACATCGGCGCCTACAGCCTGCAGCAAACCAAGACCATCACCGCCGGTGAAGGCGGGGCCGTGGTCACCAGCGATCCGGCGCTGTTCGAGCGCGCCGTCCGCTTCCACGACGTCACCGTGCGCCGCGATTTTCCCGCGAAGCTCGCCTACATGCCCGGCCTCAACTACCGCATGAACGAGTTCAGCGGCGGCGTGCTGCTGGCTCAGTTGCGCAAGCTCGATACCATCGTCGCCGCCGTCCGCCGCAACGCCCGCCGCGTCTACGACGGCGTCCGCGACCTCCCCGGTATCCGCCTCCGCCGCCTGCCCGATCCCGAAGGCGAACTCGGCACCGGCGTCTTCCTCGGCTTCGCCACGAAGGAGCAGCGCGACCGCTTCATCGGCGCCATGAAAGCCGAAGGCGTGCCCGCCTCGCCGCCCGCGGGCTCCATCATCCTGCCCATCGTGCCGCAGATCGAAAACAAGGTCACGGTTACGCCGCGCTGGCCTTCCTTCGCCGGCGAGCGCGGGCGCTCCATCCGCTACGGGCGCGAGTGCTGCCCGCGAACCATCGATATCCTCTCGCGCTACGCCGGCGTGATGATCGGTCCCAAGTACACCCGGCGCGATACCGACGATGCCGTCGCCGCGGTGCGCAAGGTTTACCCCACGATTGTGAACGCATGATTCGTCCCGCTCTGCTGCTCCTCGCCGCCGCGCTTCCCGTATGGGGCGCCGGCCTGCGCGCCGGTGTCGCGCGCGTCGATATCACGCCCGAAGGCCCCATCTGGATGTCGGGCTACGCCAGCCGCAATCATCCGTCGGAAGGAGTGCGCCAGCATCTGTATACGCGCGCTCTGGCGATCGACGCAGGCGGCGGCCGGGTCGTGATCGTCACCACGGACGTGGTGGGTATCCCCGCAACCCTTGCCGATGCCGTGGCCGCCCGCGCCCGGCAGCAGTTCGGCATCGAGCGCGCCCGCCTCGTGCTCAACGCGTCCCACACCCACACCGGACCCGTCGTGTGGCCCAACCTGAGCATGATGTGGGACTTGCCGGAGGCCGAGCAGCAGAAGTTGCGCGACTACGCGGCCCACCTTCAGGACGCTATGGTCGAAGCCATCGGAAAGGCCATCGCCGATCTCGCGCCGGCCCGGCTCTCGCTCGGCTTCGGGGAAGCGGGCTTCGCGGTCAATCGCCGGCAGTACACGCCGCGCGGTGTGGTCATCGGCGTCAATCCCGATGGGCCGGTGGATCACCAGGTGCCCGTGATCAAGGTCGCGGGAACCGACGGCAAGGTGCGCGGCGTGCTCTTCGCCTACGCCTGCCACAACACCACCCTCACCGGCGAGTTCTACGAATTGAGCGGCGATTACGCGGGCGTTGCCGAAGCGCAACTGGAAAGCGACTACCCCGGCTCGGTCGCGCTCTTCATGCAACTCTGCGCCGGCGACCAGAACCCCAACCCGCGCAGCAAGCCCGAATTGGTCGACCAGCACGGCCGCGCTCTCGCCGCCGAAGTGAGCCGCGTCATGCAGGGCACCATGCGTCCGCTGCGCGGCCCCGTGCGCGCCGCCTGGGTCATGACCCGCCTGAAATTCGCCCCCCAGCCACGCTCCGTCTACGAAGCCGACCTGGTCAATCCGAAGGCGTCTCCGGCGCTGCGTAACCGCGCGCGCAAGATGCTCGCCGGTCCGGTCACCGATGTTGCCTATCCGGTGCAGGCCCTGCGCTTCGCCAAGGACCTCACGCTGCTTACGCTCGGCGGCGAAGTGGTCATGGACTACGATCTCCGCGCCAGGCGCGAATACCCCGGCGAGCCGCTCATCGTGGCTGCATACTCGAACTCCGTGATGTGCTACATCCCGAGCGAGCGCGTCCTCAAGGAAGGCGGCTACGAAGCCGTCGACAACCTGATTTATTACGGCCAGCCCGGTCCCTTCGCGCCCGGAGTCGAAACCGACGTCTTCACCGCCATCCACCGGGCCATGAAAGAAGTCGGGCGCTAGCGGGCTTCTGTGCGTTAGAGGTACTCCCCTCGTTGCGCCGCAACTCCTCCGATGCTAACTTCGGGGCATGAGCTTTTGGGGGACGGCGCGGGAGGCCTTCCGGCTCGCGCTGGAATCCCTGGGCGCCCACAAACTTCGCTCTTTTCTCACGCTGCTCGGCGTCGTGATCGCCACCACCACGTTGATCGTGGTGATGTCCGTGGTCAACGGCATGAATGTGTACATCGCCGACCACATCGCGAACCTCGGCACCAACACCTTCGTCGTCCACCAGTTCCAGTGGGCCCAGGGTTTTGATTCCTTCCTCAAGGCCCGCCGCCGCAACCAGCCCATCCGCATGGAGGATTACGAATTCCTCCGCGACAATGTCCACGACTACGAGCGCATCGGCGCTCTGGCCCAGTTGATGCCGAGCCCGATCGCGCGCTATAAGGGACGAATCATCGAGGAAATCACCCTCACCGCCGTGACCGCCGGCTTCGTCGATATCGGCCGCGAGAAAGTCGAGTTCGGCCGCTACATCAACGACAGCGACTACCAGCACAGCGCGCGCGTCTGCGTGGTCGGACCGGACATTGTGGACAAGCTCTTTCCCAACGTGGATCCGCTCGATAAGGAACTCTCCATCGCCGGCCTCCCTTTCCGCATCATCGGCGTCACCGAGCGGCAGGGCAGCACCTTCGGACAAAGCCAGGACAACTTCGCCATCGTGCCCCTCAGCACCTATCGCGGCATCTGGACGGCGCGTCCCGAACTTCTGGTCTTCATCAAGTCTCCCGACGCGCCCCACATGATGGAACTCGAGGACGAGGTGCGGGCCCTGATGCGCGCGCGCCGCCACGTCCCCTACGCCGAGGAGGACACCTTCGGCATCAACGCCTCGGACACGCTCATGTCGGCGTGGCGCAACCTCACCGGCACCATCTTCGCCGTCACCATCGGGCTGGTCGCCGTATTCATGGTGGTGGGCGGCATCGTCATCATGAACATCATGCTGGCCAGCGTGACCGAGCGCACGCACGAAATCGGCATTCGCAAATCAGTTGGCGCGCGGCGCCGCGACATCCTCTGGCAGTTCGTCATCGAATCCGGCGTCATGTCGCTGGTTGGCGGCATGGCCGGAGTCGCCCTCGCCGCCGGCATCGCGCGCATCGTCAACATGTTCTTCACCGCCGCCATGCCGCTGAGCGCCGTGATTACCGGCGTCGCGCTGTCGGCGATCGTCGGCCTGTTCTTCGGCATCTACCCCGCGCGCAAGGCGGCGCGCCTCGATCCAATCGAGGCGCTGAGGGCGGAGAACTGACCATGCGCCCCTGGCGTCACTCGTTCCGCGAAAACCTCTGGCTCGCGCTGGACACTCTGCGCACCCACAAGTTCCGGTCCTTCCTCACCGTGCTGGGAGTGCTGATCGGCACCACTACGGTGATCGCGGTCACCTCGCTGATCGCCGGGCTGGACCGCCAACTGGTGGATGTGGCCGAGCAGTTCGGCACCCGCACCCTGTGGGTGTATAAGCTGCAGATGGGCGCGCCCCACGCCCTCACCCGCGAGGAAAAGCTCCGCAAACCCCTCACCTACGAGGACGCCATGGCCTTGCGCGAACAGGTCCGCTCCGCCAGCAAGGTTTCCGTGGAACTGTTCCGCGAGATGGGCGATTTCGGGCTGCCTCCCGTTACCGCGCGTTACAAGGGCCTGGAGATGAACGACGCCCTGTTCGTCGGGGTCACCGCGAACCACCTCGAACTGCTCAACGCCACTCTCGGCCAGGGCCGCTTCTTCACCGAGGCCGACGACCTGCACCGGCGCGACGTCGCCGTCATCGGCAACAGCGTGCGCGAGCGCTTCTTCGCCAATGTGGATCCCATCGGCAAGTTCATTCTCGTGGACGGGCACAGCCTGGAAGTCGTCGGCACCCTGACCAAGTTCAAGAGCTTCCTCGGCGACGATCAGAACGACAAGGCGATCCTCTCTCCCTATGCCACCTTCAAGAAGGCGTATCCGGAAGCCAGGGACAATTTCATCTGCGTCCTGGTCGAACCGGGCCGCATGACCGAAGCGCGCGACGAAGTCACCGAAGTGTTGCGCCGCCGCCGCAAGGTGCGCCCCGCCGATCCCGACAATTTCGGCATCTCCAGCGCGGAGCAATTGATCGGACAGTTCCGCGACGTGATCGGCACCGTGGCCCTGGTCATGGTCGTGATCTCTTCCATCGGCCTGCTGGTGGGCGGCATCGGAGTGATGAACATCATGCTCGTCTCCGTGACCGAACGCACGCGCGAAATCGGCGTCCGCAAAGCCATCGGCGCGCGCAAGAGCGATATCGTGTGGCAGTTCCTGCTCGAAGCCATGACCCTGACCGCGCTCGGCGGGCTCGTCGGCATCCTCGCCGGGTATGCGATGAGCCTCGCCGTCCGCACCTTTGTCCCCAGCGTCCCCACCACCGTGCCGCTGTGGAGCGTGGTGGCCGGATTCAGCGTCGCCACCGGCATCGGACTCTTCTTCGGCCTCTGGCCCGCGATGAAAGCCGCCCGCCTCGACCCCATCGCCGCTCTGCGCCACGAATAGCCCCGGCCCGCGCATCGTGAAAAGCCGCGGTTTCGGATTTGGGAATCCTTATATTTCCTTTCTCTCCGCGAACTTGCATTTTTGCGGACCGGTCTTCCGCGGCGCTCCGTAACTAGCATCGAACCGTGGAACGACTCACCCAAATCGACCGCGTCTGCGCCATCGCCTCGGCCGCCGCGCACGACCTCAACGACGAACTCACCGTCATGCTCAACTGCGCGAACTTCGCCATCGCCGCCTGCGAACCCGGCCATCCCGCGCGCCCTTTCCTGGATGAAATCCAGTGGGCCTCGCAGCGCTGCGTCTGGAAGACCAGCGGACTTCTGAACTACGGCGCGCGTCAGGGCGTTCGTCCCGTGCCCATCCCCATGGAACGCCTCATGCTCGAGGCCGACTAGAATGAAGGAAGTGCGCATCCTCGCCATCGAGTCCTCCTGCGATGAAACCGCCGCCGCCGTGGTGGAGAACGGACAGACGATTCTTTCCAGCGTCGTCGCCAGCCAGATCACCACTCACGGCAAGTACGGCGGCGTCGTCCCGGAACTGGCTTCGCGCGAGCACCTGCGAGCCATTTCGCCGGTAGTCCGCGAGGCTTTGCAGCGCGCGAACACGCGGCTCGAAGACCTCTCCGCGATCGCCGCGACCGTCGGACCCGGGCTGGTCGGTTCGCTGCTCGTCGGCCTCACCTACGCCAAGAGCCTGAGCTTCGCCTCCGGCGTGCCGCTGATCGCGGTGAACCATATTGAAGGCCACATCCACGCGGTTATCCTGGAAGCGCGCCGCGACGGCACTCCCGTGGAATTGCCCGCGCTCGCGCTGGTGGTTTCCGGCGGCCACACGCACCTCTTCGAAGTGCGCGAAGGCTGCCGGTACCGCCTGCTCGGCCGCACCCGCGACGATGCCGCCGGCGAAGCCTTCGACAAGGTCGCCAAACTCCTCGGCTTCGGCTATCCCGGCGGTCCGGTGATCGACCGCCTCGCGCCCTACGGAGATCCGCGCGCCGTCAAATTCACCTTCGCCAAAATGAAGGGCAACGCGCTCGATTTCAGCTTCAGCGGAATGAAGACTGCCGTCCTGCGCTGGGTGGAATCCCGCGACCTGGATGCCGAGATCGCGGCGCGCCGCGCGCTGCAGCGCGAAAGCCGGTCGCCGTCGGTGGAGCAGTGGCTCGCGCTCACCCCGAAAGACACGCTGGACCTGCTGGCGTCCTTTCAGCACGCCGTGATTCACGAACTGCTCACCCGCGCCGCCGCGTGCGCCGACACCATCGACGCGCGCAGCCTGATCGTGTCCGGCGGAGTCGCCTGCAATACCGGACTCCGCGAGCGAGCCCGCGCCCTGGGGCTTCCGTATCCGGTCTATTTCCCGACACCTGGCCTCTCCACCGACAACGCCGCCATGATCGGAGCCGCCGCCTTCCCCAAGCTCGAGCGCAAGGAGTTCGCGGCCTTCGACATAGCCGCCCAGGCCAACCTCGCCCTGGCGTAGCGCCTACACCGCCGCGATCAGTTTTCCGATCAGCGCCGTGCGGTCCGCCATCCGCCCGACGAGAATACTCTCGTTCACCGCGTGCGCGCCCTCGCCCACCGCGCCCAACCCGTCCAGCGTCGGCACTCCCAGCGCCGCCGTGAAGTTGCCGTCGCTCCCGCCGCCCGTCAGCGATTCCTCCACCTCGACCGCGAGTTCGCGCCCCAGTTTCCGCGCCAGCCGGAACAGCCGCGCGATCCCCGCGCTCCGTTCCATCGGCGGACGATTCAGCCCGCCGGCCACCTCGATCGTGCACCGCTTATCGAACGGCTTCAGCCCGCGGAACCGCCTCTCCAGTCCCGGCACGTCGCGCAGTTTCAACACCCGGATATCGATCTCCGCGCTCGCCTCCGCGGCCACCACGTTGCTGCGCGTGCCGCCGCGCACCACCCCCGGATTCACCGTGATCCCCTTGTCGAGCCGCGTGAACGAGGCCACGTGATCGAGTTGCCGCGCCAGTTCCAGCACGGCGCTCGCGCCCGCCTCGAAGTCCACACCCGCGTGCGACGCGCGCCCCTTCACTGTTACGGTGAAATCGCCCACGCCCTTGCGCGCGGTCTTCAGCTTGCCCGCAAGCCCGGTCCCCGGCTCCAGCACCAGCACGGCCTTCGATTCTTTCGCGTAACGCTCGGTCACCGGACGCGACGCTTCGCTGCCCACCTCTTCATCGGGATTGAGCAGCAGCACCACCTTGGAGGCCACCGGCACATCCAGTTCGCGCAACCCCTCAACCGCCGTGAGGAAGAACGCGATGCCCGCTTTCATATCCAGCACTCCGGGCCCCCAGAGCCTGCCCTCCGCCTTGCGGAACGGCATCGTGCGCAGCGTGCCCAGCGGCCACACCGTGTCCGAATGGCCGAGCGCGAGAATCTGTCCGCTCTTGCGCCTTCCCGGGAGCGTCATCTCGCACACCAGGATGCGGCCGAAATGTCCGCCGGGCAGGCGCTTGATTTTGGCGCACCCCGCGGCGGTATCGGCCACCAGGTCCACGAAGCGGTTCACCGCCGCCGCGTCGTCGCTCGGCGATTCGCATTCCACGAATCGGCGGATCATGGCGGTCAACGCCGCTTCGCGCGCACGCGCAAAAGAGAGCAGGGAGTCCACGGTAGAAGGTCCGTTACTTTTTCTTTTCCAGATTCCACAACTCGCGCGAAAGCGCGCGGCCGCAGAACGGGCAATAGTTGACTCCGGCGAACTGATGCCGCTCTTCGCCGAAAACCAGAAAGTACTCGGTATCGATCTCGGTGATGATGGTGCCGTTGGAAAGCTGGTGCGGCGCGGAGTGGCGCGCCAGGTCGCGGTCCAGCAGCCGGTCGAACTGCGCGCAGCAGGTCATTGGATCGTGCTCGCCCCCTCGACGCCCATCGAGGTATCGACCACGTTGCGGTTGATGTGCCGGTCCAGGTTGATCACATACGTCTCCTGGGCCTCGATCAACGTCTGCGAGTGCGTCGCGCAGATGATGCGGAACTTCTTCTGCTCCACCAGTTCCATCAGCATCTTCAGGATGCGCCGCTGGTTGGAGACGCTCAACGCCATCTCCGGCTCGTCCAGCAGCAGCGTGGTGCCTTCGGGCAGCTTGGGGAAGGTCTCCTTGAACATGGAGAGCATCACCTGCCCGTGGCTGGCCATCTGCAGGAACTCGATCATCTCCGGCTGGTCCTTGAACAGGTCGAGCTGCATGCGCGGGTTGTGCTGCTCGGCGTCGAACAGGTAGACCTTCCCGGGTTTGACGTCGCCCGCTTCCAGGCGGTATACGTAGCTCTCCACCTGCTCTCCCCGCAGCGCGTACATGATGGAATGCAGCAGCGTGGACTTCCCGCAGCCGTTCTCGCCCGTGAGCAGAATCAGCGGGTGCGAGAGATCCACGATCATCGGCATGTGGAAGTTCAGGTTCGTGAAGATGGGGTGCGCGAGAATCTTCAGATACATGAAATTCCAGGATACCAAGTGCGGGCTGGTATCCTGGGTGATTGGAGCTATTGCGTTGAATCGTATCGTTCTGGCCTTTCGCTGTTTCTTCAATCTTCTGTTTGGCGGCGAGCTGTCGCCGTCCACCCTCACCGCGCTGAACCTGACTCGCCGCGGCGCCGCCGCCGCGCCGGCGAAACCCGCGGCGGCTGCCGTCCAAGCGCCCGCCGTCCGCACCAGCGACGGCGCGCTGCAACTGCTCGGCATCCTGCAGCGCGATTCGCGCCTGGTGGACTTCCTGATGGAGGACATCGCCGGCTACTCCGACGACCAGGTGGGCGCCGCCGTGCGCGAACTCCACGACCAGTGCCGCGACACGCTGAAGCGCTACGTCGCACTCGAACCCGTCATCGACGGCGTCGAGGGCACCTACGCCAAGGCGCCGGGCAAGGACCCCGCGCTCGTCAAGTTCGTCGGCAATGTCCCGGCGCAGCCTCCCGCCGGAGGCACGCTGCGGCACAAAGGATGGCGCGCCGCCAAGGTGGACCTGCCCAACCTCGGCGCCAAACAGGACGCCACCATCATCGCTCCCGCGGAAATTGAAATTGAGTAAGAAGAAGCCTGAAGCTACCTACGTCATCGGTATCGACCTCGGTACCACCAACTCGGCGCTCGCCTGGGCGGAGCGGCGCGCGGATGCGGACCCGTTCGCTCCGGCGAACGTGCAACTGCTCCCCGTTCCGCAGTTGACCAACCCCGGCGAAGTGCGCGACGAGGATCTGCTGCCCTCGTTCCTGTACCTGCCCGGCGCCAGCGATTTTCCCGCGGGCTCCACCGCGTTGCCCTGGGACGGCGAGCGCAAGTGGGTGACCGGCCGGCTGGCGCAGAAGCGCGGTGTCGAAAACGCCGGCCGCCTCGTCAGCAGCGCCAAAAGCTGGCTCTCGCACTCCGGTGTGGACCGCACCAGCGCGCTGCTGCCGTTCCGCGCCCCCGAAGGCGTGGAGAAGATCTCCCCCGTCGAAGCCAGCCGCCGCTACCTGGAGCACCTCCGCGAAGCCTGGGACGCGGCCATGCCGGACGCGCCCTTCACCGCGCAGCATGTGCTGGTCACCGTGCCCGCATCCTTTGACGCGGTGGCGCGCGAACTCACGCTCGAAGCCGCCAAACAGGCCGGCTACGGCGACATCACGCTGCTCGAAGAACCGCAGGCCGCTTTCTACGCCTGGATCGAGCGCCACCCGGACTGGCGGGAGCGCGTGCAGCTCGGCGACCTGATCCTGGTGGTGGACATCGGCGGCGGCACCACCGACTTTACGCTCATCGCGGTCACCGAACAGAACGGCGAACTCGCGCTCAACCGCGTGGCCGTCGGCGACCACATCCTGCTCGGCGGCGACAACATCGATCTCGCGCTCGCCGGGGTGGTCGCGCAGCGCCTGGCCGCACGGGGCACCCGCATCGATTCGCGCCAGCATCAGCAGTTGTGGGCCAACTGCCGCGCCGCGAAGGAAAAACTTCTGGAGCCCGGATCGGCCGCCGCGGAGCATCCCGTCACCATCCTCGGCAAAGGCTCGGGGCTGGTGGGCGGGACCATCAAGGCGGCTCTCGAGCGCGCCGATATCGAGCGCGTGCTCCGCGAAGGCTTCCTCCCCGAAGTCTCGAGCAGCGACATGCCGGCCGGACAGCGCCGTGTCGGCGTGCAGGAACTCGGACTGCCCTACGCCGCCGACGCCGCCATCACGCGCCACCTCGCGCGCTTCCTGCGCCAGCAGGCGGCGGGCATCGAGCACGGTAGCGTTCGCCGCGGTCCCAGCGGACTCGCCGCGCCCACGCACGTTTTATTCAACGGCGGCGTGCTCAACGCGCCGCTGGTGCGCGATCGCCTCCTGGCCACGCTCGACACCTGGCTTGCCGCCGAAGGTCTGCCGAAGGTGAAGCCTCTCGCCGGCGAGGACCTGATGCACGCGGTCTCGCGCGGCGCCGCCTACTACGGCCTGGCGCGCGACGGCCGCGGCGTACGCATCCGCGGCGGCGTCCCGCGGACCTATTACATCGGCGTCGAAAGCGCGATGCCGTCCATCCCCGGCTTCCCCGCGCCGCTGAAGGCGCTCGCGGTGGTCCCCTTCGGCATGGAGGAAGGGACCGAGGCGCGCATCCCGGGCCGCGAGTTCGGCCTCGTCATCGGACAGCCCGCCGAGTTCCGCTTCTTCACCAGCGCCGGCCGCAAGAACGATCAGCCCGGCGACCTGATCGAAGACTTCGGCGACGAACTCGAAGAACTCTCCCCGATGGAGGTCGCTTTCGAAGCCGGCGAAACCAGCGAGGTCGTCCCGGTGAGTTTCGAAAGCGTCGTCACCGAAACCGGCGTGCTGCAGTTGTGGGCCGTCGCCCGCGACGGCCGCAAGTGGAAGCTCGAATTCAACGTGCGGGAGCGGGTGGCCTGATCGGTGCGGCACGACTCCAAAAACAGGCTGAACTAAATTGCAGGCGTGGAGTTGGACGTCATCGTAAGGGATCCGGAGACTCTCGGGGGCACCGCTGTATTCCGCCCGCAGGGAGAACGAATTTCTCGCGGATGACCTCCGCGCCCGCAATCGCCTCTTCGGACATCGTGCGATTCGCTTCCATCACCAACTCGACGGCCTCGGCGAGGTTCGCACGCGCTTCGTCCAGCGTCTCACCCTGTGTATTCGCGCCGGGTAATTCTTCGACGAACGCGATATAGCCTTCGGGGATCTTCATGTAAACGTCTGCCAGTTGCATCCTGGACATTGCCGCAGAGCATAGCGTATCCGGCCGCGCCTCTACTAAGCTGGAAGTATCCATGAAAATCGGAATCGACCTGGGCACCACCAACTCCGCCCTGGCCTACATCGACGAGCGCGAAGCGGACGATCGCGAATTTCCGCCGCTGCACATCTTTGAGACGCCGCAACTCGTGGCGCAGGGGCGCATCGAGGCGCGCCGCACGCTGCCCTCCTTCCTTTTCCTTGAAGAGGGACAGCCCGTCGGCTTCCACGCGCGCGAACAGGGCGCGCTGGTGCCCACCCGCCTGGTGCACTCGGCGAAATCCTGGCTCTCCAATCCGGACGTGGACCGCACCGCCAAGATCCTGCCCTGGGATTCGCAGGAGACCGGACGCGTGCTTTCGCCCGTCGAAGTCTCCGCCCGCTTCATCGCCAAGTTCCGCGAAGAATGGGATCGCGCGAAGAACCCGCCCCTCGCCGAACAGGACATCGTCCTCACCGTGCCCGCGTCGTTCGATGAAGAGGCGCGCGAACTCACCGTAATGGCGGCTCGCGATGCCGGGCTGGAAAAACTGACGCTGCTCGAGGAACCGGCCGCCGCGTTCTATTCCTGGATCGCGCACAACCTGGCGGCGTCGCGCAAGAAGCTGTTCGACGGGCAGACCGTGCTGGTCTGCGACGTCGGCGGCGGCACCAGCGATTTCTCGCTGATCAAGGTCTCGCGCGAGGGCGACCTGGTCAACTTCACCCGCACCGCGGTGGGACGCCACCTGCTGCTCGGCGGCGATAACCTCGATCTCACACTGGCCTGGCTGGTCGAAACCAAACTCGGCGTGCCGCTCAGCATCCGGCAGCGCAGCGGGCTGCGCCGGCAATGCTCCGCGGCCAAGGAGCGGCTGCTCAACGATCCCAACCTCAAGGGCGTGGAGATCACTGTCCTCGGCGCCGGATCGTCGCTCATCGGCAAATCGCTGCGCACGGAGATCCTGCGCGAGGAGGCGCTGGAACTCGCGCTCGAAGGCTTCCTGCCGTTCAGTGAACACGGCGAGAAACCCAAGGAGGAAAAGCGCAGCCTGTTCCGCGAACTCGGTCTGCCCTACGTGACCGACCCGGCGATCACGCGCCACCTCAACGAATTCCTCCAGCCTACCGGCGAAGTGCCGGACGCGATCCTGTTCAACGGCGGCTTCTTCATCCCGGAGATCCTGCGCGAGCGCGTGGCGGATGTGGTTGGCAAGTGGTACGGAAAGCGCCCCGAAATCTTCGAGAACGTGGATCTCGATCTCGCGGTGGCGCGCGGCGCCGCGTACTACAGTTACGTGCGCTCCACCGGCAGCGGCGTGCTGGTCCGCGGCGGCTTGCCGCGCACGTACTACATCGGGATCGGCGATGCGCGCGAGGGCCGCTTCCCCGCCGTGTGCCTGGTGCCGCGCGGCGCGGAAGAGGGTTCGGCGGTCGAAATCGATAACGACGCGCTGCAACTCGTCGCCAACCGGCCGGTATCGTTCCGCCTCTACAGTTCGCTCACCCGCACTGACGATCGGCTCGGGCAGGTGATCGAGTTCGACGCGGCGGATGCCGGACTGCACATCCACGCCCCGCTCAACGCCGTGATCCGTTTCGGCAAGAAGGCCGAGGAGCGGCTCATCCCGGTGAAACTGGGCGCGCGGCTCACCGAGATCGGCACGCTCGAAAGCTGGTGCGAATCGAAGATCAGCGACAACCGCTGGCGCCTGGAGTTCGAGCTGCGCAAGAGCGCGGCGGCGAAGCCCGCGGAGCGCAAGGCCGCGGCAGTGGTCAGCGAAGAGGCGCTGAAGGCGTCGCTCGAACTGATCGCGCAGACGTTCTCGACCGCCGGCAAATCGCCCGTCGCGCCCGAGGAACTGCCCGCGAAACTCGAGCAGACCATGGGGCTCGGCAAGAACAGTTGGCCGCTGCCGGCGATCCGCCAGATGGCGGATGCCTTTCTCGCCGCGGCGGACGGGCGCAAGAAGAGCCCGGCGTTTGAGATGCGCTGGCTCAACCTCGCGGGCTTCTGCCTGCGCCCCGGCTTCGGCTATCCGGGCGACGATTTCCGCATCGAGCAGACGCGCCGCATTTACGCTTCGGGGCTGACTTACGGCAACCAGGTGCAGTGCGAAATCGACTGGTGGATCTTCTGGGGACGCGTGGCCGGCGGGCTCAACCGCAACCAGCAGACCGACGTCTACCAGCGCATCTCCGGTTTCCTGCTTCCGCGCGGGAAACAGAAACCGCCGCGTGTGAATTCGTCGCTGTTCCGCGAGATGTGGCGCACGGCGTCGAGCCTGGAACTGTTGCCCATCGGCGTGAAGACGGAACTGGGCGACGCGCTGATCAAGCGCATGAAGGCGGGCGATTTCAAGGAGAGCGAGTTGTGGTGCCTCTCTCGCCTGGGCGCGCGCAAGCTGTTCTACGGGCCGATCAACCTGGTGGCGCCGCCGGCCACGGTGGCGCGCTGGGTGGCCGCGGTTACCGCCCTCGCCGGCGCCGGCGATGCGCTGTCCTCGATGGCGCGCCGCACGGGCGATCCCACGCGCGACCTGCCCGAGGCCACGCGCGAGAGCGTGCGCGCCAAACTCGCGACGCTGCCACAGTCCGAACGCCTGCTCGCCGTACTCGACGGCGAGGAAGAGGACGAAGGGACCCTGGGCCGCATCTTCGGCGAGGAGTTGCCCAGCGGCCTGGTTCTGACGGTGGCGCCCGACCAGGCCTGAGCCGGTGGCGGGCATCACCATCCTGCCCGCGTGGAACTCGAACGGAATAGCCCGGTTACGCGTGGGGAAAAGCGAAACCGGCTCGCACAGAGCCGATCAGGCCTATATTGGTGGTAGCTGGTACCGGATTTCCGGGTACTGAAGTCCGGTCCGGCACAAAGGGCATGGGAGGCGATTATGAAGGCAAGTTCTCTCGTCCCGGTTCTGCTTCTGACGTTGGCGGCTGGATCCTTCGGCGCGCAACGGCAGGAGGTCGTGATCAACACCGCGACGCCCGCGGGACGGTTGCTCCAGCAGGTCGGCGAAGAGTCCGACGACTCGAAGAAGGTGGCGTTGATGGAGCAGTTCCTGGCGCAATTCCCCAAGCATGAGGGCACCGCCTGGGTCTACTCCCAGATGCTGGCCAGTTGCACGCAACTCGGCCAGTACGACAAGGCGCTGGCGGCAGCGGACACTCTGCTGACGGCGTATCCCTCGGATATGGAGACCGCCTACGCGGCCCTGAAAGCGGTTGAGGCCAGGAAGGATGCCGATACAGCGCGACTGTGGGTAGTGCGGACCTCCGACCTGGCGCGAAAGACGGCCCAGGAGCCGAAGGGCGGGGAGGAAGACGAAGCTGCGTTCAAACGGCGCATCGAATATGCCCGGCGTGTGGACGCCTATGCGGAGTACGTGTTGTTCCAGACGGCGGTGCAGACTCCGCAGGCGGCAAAGAAGGTGGAATTGCTGAAGATGCTCGAGGCCAGGGCGCCGGAAAGTACATACCTGTCGCAGGCATCCGGAGTCTATTTCCAAGCCCTGACCCAAAGCGGCGACCTGCCTGCCGCGGTGATCCTGGCCGAAAAACTCATTGCCAAGGGCCAGGCTAACGAGGAAATGCTGGCCACTACCGCCGAACTCACTCTGCGGCAGAACCGCGAGCCTCAGAAGGTGCTGGACTACTCCGCGAAGTTGCTCGCGCTGGTCAGTACCCGGCAGAAACCGGACAGCGTGAGCGACGCCGACTGGCAGAAGTGGAAAGACCATTACACCGGATTGGGACAGTGGATGACCGGCGTAGTCTACTGCGTGCAAGGCAAGTTCGGCGATTCCGACAAGGTGCTTAGAGACGCCTTGCCCCTGCTCGAGGGCAGGGACGAATACAAAGCGGCTGCTCTCTACAATCTCGGGGTCGCCAACTCCCGCCTCAAGAATGTGGCGGAGGCGGGCAGGTACTACGAGCAGTGCGCCGCCATCGCCGGCCCTTACAAGGCCATGTGCACAGACCATCTCAAGTCGATCCGGTTGGGTTATCGGATCGTCAAATGAGCAAGTGAGGCTCAGTAGCTCCAGGACTCGAACCTGACCTGCCTCTTGTCCTCGAAGTCGGTCAGCCAGACGCGGCCGCGACGGAGCTCCAGAAACGGTCCCTGCGGGCCGCGCCGCACGGTGGCGTTCCAGACCTTCATCTGCGCACCCAGGGACCAGAACGTGTGGCCCTTGAGCAGGGTGAACTGGCTGCTCCATGGCCGGGCTTCGTAGGGCGTGTCCTTGCCAAGCTCAACCCTGACCAGCAGGGGAAATGGGCATCGGTCCACCGCCTCGAGCGCGGAGAAATCGATTTCGTTGGGTATCGCGGCACGGAAGCCGGCCGGCAGATAGATGATTGTCCACCGGCCTGGTTCGAAGCCGCGGATCGTAAACTGGCCCTGCTGGTCCGTGGTCGCGGTTGGCACATTGGCCAGGATCCTGATTCTGGCCAGATCTTCGCGCGCTTCGCACAGGATGAGCCGCGCTCCGGCCATCGGTTTCCCGCTTCTGCCGAGGAACACCCCGCTGGCGCTGGTGGCCGGATTCGATGGTGGTTTCGGCTGCTGGCCCGCGAAGCACAACGCTACGGTTACAAGGATCAGGGGATGCAGCCACTTGGCCCTCATACGTCCTCCTTCCCTCGCCGGAGCGTGGATGAGGTCGCGCGGTGCCCAAGCGGCGATGCCACGGCTTCGGCGAAACGGCGCAGGCCGGGACGCCGCTTCGCTTCCCGGCCATCCTCACTATACGCCCAAAAATAACGCCCGGCCAGCACTGCGCTCGGACGTGCGCGAACACGGTGCGGGCGCTCAGACTCCAAGCCACGCTACGCCGAGTTTGCTCGCAGCGTACGCGGACTCGCGGGTGTAATCGCCGTAGCAGGTCATCCAGTGGAAGCCCCGCATCTCCGCGACGAGTTTGCGGGTGTCGCCCTGGAGCGCGATATCGACCTGGCTGCGGCAGATGGGGAGGAACGGGCTGCCAACGACCTTTCCGGCGGCGCCCACCCATCGCCTGCCGGAGAAGTCCGGCACGATGCTGGTGAGGGTCTGGTCCTTGCGAAACTCGACCTTCGGCGCGGCGCCGTAATCGGATTCGAAGTGCGTGAGGATGCGGGCGTCGTGGACCTCCGCCCCGTCCAGTTTGCGCGGCGCGGTGCAATGCGCGCAGGTCGTGATGCCGTCGTGCGGGTACGTGGGATCGTTGAGGAAGACCGGCTTGCCGGAGACGTAGTGGAGCAGCACCCCGGAGGGGATCACCACGAAATCCGATTCGCAGAAGGCCATGTAGCCTTCGTCGTTGAGCAGACTCAGCGGCAGGCAGGCCGTGGTTTCGGAGACGCGCATGATGGTGCCCATGCACTGATTGATGGTGAAGGCATCGGTGTGGAACTCGTCGAGCAGGCCGCGAAAGACCTCGGTGAGCAGGAAGCAGCGGTCCACGAATTCGCGGGAGGTCTCGAGCGTGGTGCCCTTCAGAGCGAGATAGCGGCCGGCTTCCGCGCGGCAGCGCCGCACCAGCGCGTCGTCGGAGCGCGCCTGCACGAGCCGCTTGCCGAGTTCGGCGTAAGATACCTCCTGGATATCGAAATTCCAGATCTCGCGCGCCTTGGCGGGGGCGTCCTTTCCGCCGGCGCCCCACCCGGAAGCGCCGCCCAATGCGACGATGCGCTTGCCGGCGGCGTTCTTCAGGCCGTAGAGGCCGCGCAGCCGCCAGAGCACCTCGGCATGGCTATCTACAACGATGTCATCCGGTGAGAGCCCGGGATACGGGTCGTCCACGGTTTTGCGCAGGTAGCGTGGGTGGGCGATTTCGTACCACAGGTAGGCCGGACCGGAGCGGTGACGGAGGAAGATCAGATTCTGGCGCGACGGTGAGGTCAGCGCTTCGAGCGCGGTCACGCCGCCGCCGGCCGCGTAGACCAACGTGACATCGTGGCGGCCACGGGCTATCGCCGCGGCTTCGTCCACCGTCTTGACCGAAGCGAGAGGCAGGATCTCCAGCGGAAACTCCGCGTCCTTGCGCATCTCGGCCAATTCGGACTGGATGCGGCTGTGCTCGTCGCCGGCCTGCTGCTCCGTCTGGATGCCACCCCACTCTCGCCAACTGGTAGCCGGACGGCGCTCCGGGGTGGAGTAGAGCAGCGCTGGTTGCACCTGGAGCGTCTTGCGGACCGGTGACTGATGGACCGGATCCCGGGACTGCGCGGCGGCGCGCGGTGAGAAAGCCAGGACGGCGGCGGCGCCCAACCCGGCGACGAAATCGCGGCGGCCCAATCCGCCGGCAGCGCAGCTTCCGCAATGCGGTGCGGCGCAGCAGGGGAAGGACCCGGACTTGTGATTTGCGCTCATGGTATCTCCTCTTCAGCCTTCCTCAACGACCTTGAACCCCAACAGTGCGCTCAACGTGCGTACGCGGTTTCTGTAGTCGCCGTACACGGTGACGCGATGCCAACCCAGCGACCATCCTTCGAGCATCTTCTGCGGGTCCGCGATCTGGGCGGCCAGTTTGGTGCGGCATGCCTTGTCGTCGTCGATGTTGGCCACGGTCTTGGCCGTGTGCATCACGACGGTCTTCTGCGACGGAACGAACTTGAGCGACGTGACCACGTGGCCGACCGGCATGAGCGAGCGAATGGACGCGCCCTTGCGGTCTTCGGAGTGGTCACGAATGTGGAACGGATTGGCCGGTCCGCGCGGACCAAACACGCGCGTGGGCGCGACGCAATGGGCATACACGACCTGGTTCTTCGCGGTGTCGATGACAGGATCGGAGATGTATCCGGGCCGGCCGGTTGCGTACGTCATCGCCAGCATGGTGACAGCGGATTGAAGGTCGGCTTCGCAGGCGCCCACGGCGCCGTCGTTATTGAGTTGGAAGAAGCCGAGGCAAGGGTACGCGGGCATCTTGCCGCCGTAGAACAGCGTGAGGCAATCGATGGCGATGCCCTGCGCTCCGCGCTCAGCCAGCAGGTTGCGCATGGCCACGTACATGCGCCCGGACTTGCCGATCTCCTCTTCGGACGGCTCGACGACCCGATCCGCCGCGCGGATCCACGCCGCGGCCGACTTCCGCGATTCGGCCCCATCGGCGCGCTCGTAAGCGGCGCTGAGTTCGGCGGCCGGCACTACCTGTACTTTTGTCCCGAAGGTCTCTTCGATGGCCTTCGCCTCTGCCGGCGCGCGCTCGACCACATCGAGAAGGATCGACGAACGGAGCCGGCGCAGGTGGTCGAACGCGCGGGCCGCCTGGGCCACATCGTCGAAGTCGGAGGAGGAGACCAGGGCCACGCGCGGGCCGCGCATCGTGCCGATGCCTCCGCCGTAGAGATCGTTGACGACGACCACCGGGCGTCCGGAGGCGGGCAGCGCGCCGATCGGCGACGCGGGCAGCCCGAGCAGATAGAGGAGGTAGCCATCTACCTCGCTATCGGCGGCCAGAATCCGGGCGACGTCGTCGGCCGTGCGAGGAACGGACGGCACGAGGAACTCGATGTTCGGACAGGCGCTGCCGAGACGCGCTGCGAGTTCTTGCTTGCGGCCTTCAAAATCGTAGCCGACATTGGGCCATCCCTGGACTCCGGGAGCCGGGTGCGAAAAGACCAGCCGCACCCTGGCCTTCTCGGCCCGCGCGGCGGCGGGCTGGGGAGCCGAGCGGAGTGGGCCGGCGCACAAGCCGGCACACAATGCGCAGGCGGACGAGGAACAGGTGGAGAGGAAACGGCGGCGGGTCGTGCCGGCGGCGGGTTGCGGCGGGCCGATTCGAGAAACGAGGGCGCTCACGATGCACCTCCGATATCGGATAGAGATGTCCGATATCGGATGATACACGCCTGCCTGATGGATGTCGAGCGACGGGGGCAGCCTTATTCTTCGCGGAGAGCCACGATCGGGTCGATCCCGGTGGCGCGCCGCGCCGGAACGTAGGTCGCGAGCATGGTGATTGCGGCGAGTGCCAGCGCAACGGCCAGGTATGTCAGCGGGTCGCGCGCGCCGATTCCGAAGAGCAGCCCGGCCATCAGCCGCGTGAGCGCGAATGCGCCGGCGAGTCCCAGCGCGATGCCGAGCGCGGCCAGTTCCATCCCCTGGCGCAACACCATCCCGAGGATGTTCCCACGCTGCGCGCCCAGCGCCATGCGGACGCCGATATCGCGCGCGCTCTGCGCCACCAGGTAGGACATGACGCCGTATACCCCGATGGCCGCGAGAATCATCGCGAAGAGGGCGAACGCGCCCAGCATCGCGGTAGAGAATCGCTCGCGCGCGAGCGAGCCGTAGAGGCGATCGCGCATGGTGCGGACCTCGTAGACCGCCGCCGTGGGATCGGCCGAGTGAATCTCGCCGGCGATCGCCGAGGCCAGGGAAGCCGGGTCGGAAGCCGTCCGCGCCACCAGGTACATCCCGCCGCCGGGCGCCTGCCGATGCGGGAAGTAGACCGCGATCTTGCCCTCGTCGTCGAGGCCGTACTGCTTGACCGTTCCCACGATGCCGACGATGGTGATGGGCTTCTTCACATCGAACCACACGTGCTTGCCAACGGGGTTATCGTGCGGCCAGAAGCGGCGCGCGAAGCGGTCGTCTACGATCGCGACCTGCATCCCGCCGGGGGTATCGTGATCCGAAAAGTAGCGTCCGCCGCGCAGCGGAATCTCCATGGTGCGGAAGTAATCGGGGGAAGCGACGCGGAGATCGACCTGCAATTCCTGTCCCGGTTGCGGCGTGTAGCCTTCCACGTCGATGCCGCCCCATCCCACGGCTCCGGTCAGCGGCAGGGTGGAGACAATCCCCTGGCTGATGACGCCGGGCAGGTGCGCGATGCGGTCGCCCACTACGCTGTAAAAGCGGGCCGCGGCCTGCTCCTCGCGATACTTCGGTCCGGTGGCGGAGACACGCATGGAGAGGATGCGATCGGTGGCGAAGCCGGGCGGCACGCTCTGGATGCGTGCGTAGCTGCGGATCAGCAGTCCGGCGCCGATCAGCAGCATGAGGGACAGCGCGAGTTCGGAGACGACGAGCAATCCGCGCGAAGGCCGGCGCGCGAGGCGGAAGGCGCCGGCCGCCTGGCCGCTGCGCCCGCCATATTTGAGCGACGTGTTCAGATCCACCCGGATGGTGCGCCACGCGGGTATCACGCCGAACAGCAGGCCGGTGATCAGCGAGACCGCGAACGTGAACGCGAGCACGCCGCCGTCGATCGAGATATCGCCGAGCCGCGGGATATTGCCGGGATGGATGGAGCGCATCGCCCGGATGCTCCATTCGGCGAGCACCAGGCCTGCGGCGCCGCCCATCAGCGCCAGCAGCAGGCTCTCGGTCATCAACTGCCGCACTACGCGCTGCCAGCGCGCGCCGAGCGCGGTGCGGATGGCAATCTCCTTTTGCCGGCCGGCGGCGCGAGTGAGCAGGATATTGGCGACATTGGCGCAGGCGCTGAGCAGCACCAGGATCACCGAGCCGAGCAGCACCAGCAGCGTGCGCCGCACGTCGCCCACCACCTGCTCCTGCAGGCCGATCACGGTCATGCCGAAGGTGCGGTCGCGCTTGTCCTTCGTGCGGATGCGGGAGGCGATGGCGTCCACATCGGCCTGCGCCTGCGCGAGGGTGACGCCCGGCTTCAAGCGCGCCACCAGGTTGTAGTTTTCGTCGCCGCGCCTGCGCACCGCGTCGGCGCCGAGCGGCAGCGGCACGAAGAGGTCCATCTTATCCATAGGCCCTTCGGCCGGCATCACCTCCGAATCCAGCTTGAACTCGGGACGCAACACGCCGGCCACCACGAAGGGATTGCCATTGAGCGTGATGCTTCCGCCCACGATGCCCGGATCGGAGTTGAACAGCCGCTGCCAGGACGCATGGCTGAGCACCGCGACCGGCGTCTTGCCGGGCACGTCGTCTTCCGGCAGCAGGATGCGGCCGAGCAACGGCCGCGCGCCCAACATGCGCAGCAGGTTCGAGGACGTGCGCATGCCGTCGATGCGGTACGCCTTATCGGCCGTGGTGAGGGTCCAACTGGTGAGGCGCGAGATGGAGATCTCTTCGAAGGAACGGTTCTCGGTCTTGAGGTCGATATATTGGCCGGGCGACGGCCAGTCGCGGAAGATGCCAATACCGGGCGAGTGCAACCAGATGGCCGCGAGGCGCTGCGGTTCCGGGTAGGGCAGGGGGCGCAGCAGCAGGGCATCGACCACGCTGAAGACGGCGGTGTTGGCGCCGATCCCGATGGCCAGCGAGAGCACCATCACGAGGGTCAAGCCGGGGGCGCGCCGCAACATGCGGAAGGCATAGCGGAGGTCCTGCAGCCACGGGTGCATGACGGTGAGCATTATATCGAAGGCACTGTCAGATGGTACGCAGCGCCTCCATGGGATCGACGCGGGTGGCACGCCGCGCCGGCAGGTACGCGGCAAGGAGCGCGACCGCGGCGAACAACAGCGGGCCGCCGAGGTACGTGAGCGGATCGAGCAGGCTCACCTGGTACAGCAGGCTCGCGATCAGGCGCGTGAGCGCGAACGACGCCGCCAGTCCGATTACGATGCCGGACGCGGCCGGCGTGAGTCCCTGTCGCAGCACCAGGCTCAGAATGTCGCCGGAGTCCGCGCCGAGCGCGATCCGGATGCCCATCTCCTGCGTGCGCTCGGCCACCGAATATCCCACCACTCCGTAGATGCCGATGAGCGCGAGCAGCAGCGCGGTGGCCGCGAGTCCGCCCAGCAGCCAGGTGGTGAAGTGCGGCTGCGCGGCGCCGGCATCGAGCAACTCCTGCATGGTCTGGATGTGGGTCACGGGCTGGTCCTTGTCGATGGCGTGAACGCGGCGCACCACCGCCGCGGCCAGAGTGTGCGGCCCGGTGGCGGTGCGCACCACCAGGTTGAGATTCAGCGAGGAGATCTGCGCCAGGGGCACGTACAACTCCGGCTGCACGTCCTGGGTGAGGCTCTGGTTGCGCACGTCGCCTAGCACCCCGACGATCTCGCTGGGCGCGGGCATGCGGCCGACCAGCACATGGCGGCCGACGGGGTTCTGCCCGGGGAAGAAGCGGCGTGCTGTGGTCTGGTTGATCATCACCACGCGCGGCGAATCCGCGGTATCGTGTTCGCCGAACTCGCGCCCGCGCACCACCGGGATGCGCATGGCCGCACCGTAGCCATCGCTCACCTGCTGCAGGTTGAAGATCGGGCGCTGCGCCAGCGGCACGTCGGGCTGTCCTTCGGGGAGCGCGGGGGTAAAGCGCACGGGGTTCACCGGCAGCGCCGTGGTGATGGCCGCGGCCGCAACGCCGGGCACCGCGCGCGTCTCGCGCAGGAGTTCCGCGGCGAACGAACGCATCTGCGCCGGCGTGGAGTAGCGCGCCTGGGGCAGGCCCACCAGCATGGTGAGGAGATGGCGCTGGTCGAAGCCGGGGCTGGTGGTGCTCAGCCGGACGAAGTTGCGCACCAGCAGACCGGAGCAGATGAGCAGCACGGTGGAGAGCGCGACCTGCGAGACCACCAGGATGCCGCGCATCGCGTGGTGGCGCTTGCCGCCGGTGGAGCCGCGGCCCTCCGAGCGCAGGACACTGTTGAGGTCGGGCCGCGAGACCTGCAGCGCGGGAATTAGTCCGAAGGCCAGGCCGGCGAGCAGCGAGATGGCGGCGGTGAACGTGAGCACGCCGGTATCGGTCGCGATCTCCGAAGCGCGGGGCAGCGTGGTGGCGGCGAGTTGGGCGAGCGCGCGGGTGCCCGCGGCGCCGAGGATCGCGCCGAGCACTCCGGCGAGTCCCGCGGCCAGCAGGCTTTCGACGAGCAGTTGGCGGATGAGCGCGCCGCGCGTGGCGCCGATCGCGCAGCGCACGGCGATCTCGCGGCGGCGTCCGATCGCGCGGGAGAGCAGCAGGCTGGCCACGTTGGCGCAGGCGATCAGGAGCACGAGCGAGACGGCGCCGAACAGCACCAGCACCGCGGTGCGCATGCCGGAGACGACTTCGTCGCGCAGATTGCCGGCGTGGACCACCAGCGCAGGATCGGCGTCCGGCATCTTCGGGTTGTCGCGGCGCCACGCGGCGGCAAGCACATTCATCTCCGCCTGCGCGGCGGAAATCGCGACCCCGGGTTTGAGGCGCGCCACGTACCAGAGGTAGCCGACGCCGGATTGCACCATCTGCGGAGTGACGCCGTTCAATTCGTCGGGGTGCGTTGTGAAGACGTCGATGCCGGGACCGAGCGGGACCGTGAACTCGAAGCCGGGCGGGGCGACCCCGACGATGGTGTAGTCGCGGGTATCGAGCGTGAGGGTGGCGCCGAGAACGGCGCGGCTGCGGCCGAAGCGGCGCCGCCAGAGCGAGTCGCTGATGATGGCGGTGGGTGCGCTGCCGGTGCGGTCCTCTTCGGGAAGAAATTCGCGGCCCAGAGGGATCGTCACCCCGAGGATGCGGAAGAAGTTCCAGGATACGCGCGCCGCGGCGAGTTGCTCGGGTTCGCCGCGGCCGGTGAGGTTGAACGTTTCGGACGTCACCGCCGCGATGCCGTCGAAGGAGCGGTTGCGGTCGCGCACCTGCTGGAACCGCACCCACGTGAGCGGCCCCTGGTGGATGTTTTCCGCGGGACGCTCGGCATCCAGCAGCACCAGGCGGGCGGGATCGCGGTACGGCATCTGGCGCAGCAGCAGCGCATCGGCGACGCTGAAGATGGCGGTGTCGGCGCCGATGCCGGCGGCCAGGGTCAGAACGGCCAGCGCGGAGAATCCCGGGCTGCGCCGGAACATGCGCAGCGCGAAGCGAACGTCCTGTAAGACAGCGCCCATTGCGGCGTTAGACGGCTATTCCGGCGGAAAGTACCATGCCCAGTGGGTACGGCCGATGCGGTATTCGGGCGGCCCCTTGACCCACCCCGGGTGATTGAACACTTTCAGTCCACTCAGGCTGACCACGTTCCAGCCGGGCGCGGGATGATACCAGTTGCTGAAAGTGCACTTGGGAAACGCATGGCCGTATTGCAGGTAGTAGATGCTGTAGGGCGTGAAGGAGACCTCCTTCGCGCCCATGCGGTTGAGGAAGTCGGCGACGCGGTGCATGTCCTGGCCCCAGTCGAGATCGCTCTCGGCGACCCAGTTTTCGGGATGGCCGCGCGTGATCTCGTTGGTGTAGGAGATGAGGTCGGGCTGAGCGATGACGCCGGAGACGATCTGCCACGCAAATAGTGCAACGATCACGGTCCGGGCGCGTGTCTTCCACAGTTGCGCGGCGAGCGCGCCGGCGAGGATCGAAATTCCCACGTACAGTGGCAGCACGTGGCGCACCCCGATGTTGATGTTGCTGCTCATCGCGACCAGCAGGATCGCCGCCGCGTAGAGTACGGGCGCGGCCATGCGCCGCGACCACGGCGCGCCGGGTGTGCCCTTGGGCCGGACCCACGCCGCAATCGCGGTGAGCAGCAGGAGCGCGAGAGGCGTCTTCACCAGGAGGGTGACGGGGAAAAAATACCAGACGCCGAACTGATGGCGCTGTCCCAGGATGTAGGAGGAGTGGCCGTCGGTATTGTGCTTCAGGATCAGGCCGAGTCCCTGCCAGAAGTTCGGCGCGGGGAGGAAGCCGCGCATTGTAAACAGGTATCCGGCCCAGATGACGACGCAGCCGATGCCGAGCGCCAGCAGCGCCGGCACGACACGCGCCCGGAACTCTGCGATCGCGGGGCGGCGCCATGCCAGCCACAGAAGCCAGATGGCGGGCAGGAAGATCGGGACCGAGAACTTGGCCAGCACACCCAGGCCGAGGACGATGCCGAACCACACGGTGCGCTTGCGCGTCGGGTTTTCCGCCCAGAGCATGGATACCAGCGCGCCGAGCGCCGTGAAAGCCGTGGCGGCCATGTCGGTGGTGACCAGGCCGGCGTGCGCGAGCACCGGCGGGATGGTGGTGAACGTGATGACGGCGGCGACGGCGGCGGGTCCTCCGGCGATGCGCCGCGCCCAGAGAAACACCACCGCGCAGGCCAGCCAGAACAGCGGCAGGATGCCGGCGCGGGAGAAGGCCAGCATGCGGTCGTAATGCCGGTCGCGGCCCCAGACGCGCAGCCCTTCCATGAGGGCGCCGTCCGCCGGTACGAAGCGCGCGCCGCCGATCGTGGCGGTGATCGCGGCCATCACGCGCGCCAGCGGCGGGTGCGAAGTCTCCATCGCATAGGTGTGGCGGTGCAGCCACTCCATACCCGCGCCCAGGTGGATCGGCTCATCCATCGTGTGGCTGAGCGGCGCGTACATCGACACGATGCGCGCGGTCGCGATCACAACCAGCAGCGCGGCGATCGCGGAGTAACGCTTCATTCCTGCCGGCATGCGGCGCGGGCCAGGCGCATGGCGTTGGCCATCAGCTTGAGGCCGTGATCGCCTTCCGCGGTGAGGATCGATTCCGGGTGGAACTGCACGGCTTCAATCGGCAGTTCGCGGTGGCGCACTCCCATGATCACGCCGTCGGCCGTTTCCGCCGTGACTTCCAGGCACGCGGGAAACGTCTCGCGGCGCGCGAAGAGCGAGTGGTAGCGGCCAACCTGGAACTCCTCGGGCAGCCCTTCGAAGACTCCGATGCCCTTGTGGCGCACGGTGGAGGGCTTGCCGTGCATGGGATAATCGAGCACGCCGAGTTCCCCTCCGAAGGCTTCCACGATGCCCTGCAGTCCAAGGCAGACGCCGAACACCGGGATGCCGGCCCGCGCGGCCGTACGCACCACTTCCGGCACCGCGAAATCTTCCGGGCGTCCCGGGCCGGGCGAGATCAGGATCAGGTTGGGCGCGATCCGCTCGATCAACTCCGGCGGGAACCCGGCGCGATACGTGACCACTTCGGCGCCGGTCTGCCGCGCATAGTTGGCCAGGGTGTGGATGAAGCAATCGTCGTTATCCACCAGCAGCAGTTTCGCGCCCGCGCCCACCGCCTCGCGCGGCGCTTCGGCGGCCGCGCCGGCCTGCGTTTCCGCGCCCAGCGTGCGGAAGAATCCGGTGGCCTTGAGGCGCGTCTCGCGCTCCTCCATCGCGGGGACGGAATCGTAGAGCAGGGTCGCGCCCACGGGATAGGACGCGACGCCGTCGCGCAGGTAGGTGGTGCGGATCAGAATACCGGTATTGATGTCGCCGTTGAGCGAGATCATGCCGACGGCGCCGCCGTACCAGCCGCGCGCGTCCCTCTCCAGGCGTTCGATGGTCTGGGCGGCGGCCTTCTTCGGGGCGCCGATCACCGTGACGGCCCACATGTGGCTGAGGAAGGCGTCGAGCGAATCGAAACCCTCCTGCAGGAAGCCTTCCACGTGGTCCACCGTGTGAAACACGCCCGCGTAGCTTTCAATCAGGCGCCGGCCGATGACCCGCACCGTGCCCGGTTCGCAGACGCGCGATTTGTCGTTGCGATCCACGTCGGTGCACATCGTCAGTTCGGACTCCTCCTTGGTGGAGTCCAGCAGTTCTCGAATGTTGTCGGCGTCGCGCAGGGGATCGCCGGTGCGCTGCGCCGTGCCGGAGATGGGGCAGGTCTCCACGCGCGCGCCCTCGACGCGAACGAACATCTCCGGCGATGCGCCCACGAGTTGTTCGTCGCCGAACTGCAGCAGGAATTCGTAGGGACTCGGACTGGCCTGCTGCACGCGCCGGAAGAGGTCGCTGGCTTTGCCGGCGTAGTGCGTGCTGAAGGTGCGGCGCAGCACGACCTCGTAGTAGTCGCCGCGGCGCATGCCTTCGCGGACCCGCTCCACGTTGGCCATGTACTCTTCCGCGGTGTGGTCGCTTTCGATCGGCGCCGGCGCGCGCTTCGCGGGCTTGGGCACGCTCGCGCCGCCGCGCGCCACTCCGGCGGTGGAGACGCCTTCGCGCTCGAACTCGTAGGAGAAGCGCTCGATCTGCTCCTTCTTGCGATCCATCAGCCAGATTTCGTCGCAGAGGAACAGGTGCAGGTCCTTGTGGCCGCGGCGCGGCAGTTGTTTTTCGATGGGCTCGAACTGGAACAGCAGGTCGTAGCCGAAGGCGCCGATCAGGCCGAGGCGGCTGTCCTCTTCTCCGCGGAATTCTTCAATCAGCGCGCGCAGCACGCTGAAGGCGCTGGGCTGCTTGCTGCGCTCTTCCTCGCTGAAGAGTTTGGGCAGCGGCTTGAGCGTGCCGGCGAGCACGCCGTCCTCGAAGCCGAAACTCTCCCACTGCGGCAGCGCGGCCAGCACCGCGTGAAACATTTTGAGGATGGCGCGTCCGCGGTCGTTCAGCGGGCGGAATTCGAAGCGGCGGTCCCAGGCGACGATCTCCAGCGGCGGACGCGTGGCGGCGATGTCCCATCGCGAGTACCGCCCGGGATACTCGTATCCCGAGGAGAGATAGATCCCACGGTGACGATCCAGATCGCGTAGCAGGTGCTCGAGTCCGCGGCGAAAATTCGCCTGGGTACTCTTGCGGGTAACCTGGATGCCGTGGGGCGTCGTGTAACGGTATTCGCGCATCGGCATGCCTTTTTTTCGGGGGTTTTTCTCAGAATAACATGCGGGTGAGCATCTCTCCGGCGAACGAGGGCGCGCCTTTGAGATCGTGGCCCGAGCCTTCCACGGCAAGCAGGTCCGTCGCCGCCGGGATCAGCGCGAGCGCCGCGCGCAACTCCCCGAGGGAGCCGAACGCGTCGCGCGTGCCGTGCACGAAAAGCGCCGGCGTGCGCAATTCCCCGAAGAACGAGGTGCGCAACTGCGCCGGCTTGTCCGGGGGGTGCAGGGGATAAGAGAGCAGCAGCAGGGAACGCGCGAGCGCGGGATCCTCGGCCGCGGCCATGGCGGTCTGGCGTCCACCGTAGGAGTGGCCGCCGGCGACGACGCTTCCGGGGACCAGCGCGCGCATCGCCGCCGCGGCGCGGCGCACGCCTTCGCGATCCTCCGCGGCCTGCGCCGGAAACGGCGGACCCTTCGGGCGGCGGAGGCGGAACGGCAGGTCGTAGCGCAGCACCGTGTAACCCTGTTCGGCGAAGGCGCGGGCCAGCGCGGCCAGTAGCGGGGCGTTCGCATTGGATCCGGCACCATGGGTGAGCACGATGCCGTGCGCGTTAGGGCGCGCCGGACGGTGCAGGATGCCTGCGACCGCGCCGGACTCGAAACGTTCCTCCATCGGGGGCCGCTACTCCGGCACGACGCTGACGTCCTCGGCGGCAAGGGCGCCGCCAGGGTCGTGATAGATGGTGCAGGAATAACGGTGACGTTGCGCGGCGCCTTCGGCCGAGATCACATCCACCCATCCGCTGACCTGATACCTGTCGCCCGCCAGTGGCTCGACGCTGGTCTCCTCGTCGCCGGCAAAAGCCGTGCGCAGATCGCCGCGCACTGTCCCCCGCACCGCCTGGCGGCTGAGAGTCACCAGAGCCTCGTGGATGCCGGCGCGGTTCCTGGCCGCCGAACGCATGAAGCGGATTCCGGCGGCAGCCAGCACGCAGGCCCCCGCCACCACCAGAATCGCGAACTTGCGCCGCCACATCGCTGCCGCCCCCGTCTTCCAGAGGCTATGCCGGCGCCGTTCTCTGATCCCGATTCTGACTTCGTTTTCCAATGCGCTATTGTACGCTCGAATTCAGCCGGTGTGCCAGCGCCGCCAGCAGCGTGCGCGGGGCGAGGCGCGCGCCGCGCATCATCCAGCGGTTGCGCGCTCCCGCGATGACCTCGGGTTTGCCCGCCATCATGGCGGCGTAGCCTTCCCGCGCGACGGCGCCGGCGGACATCACAGGTCCGCGGAACAGGCGGCTGGAGGATAGGCCCGCCGCCGCACCGAAGCCGGTGCGCGTGGGTCCGGGACAGAGCACGGTGACCGTGACGCCGCTGCCCTTCACCTCGTGGGCCACCGCGAGAGAGAAGGAGGCGACATAGGATTTGCTCGCGTAGTAGCACGCCATCAGCGGGCCGGGCACGAAGGCGGCGATGGAGGCGACGTTGAGGATGCGGCCGGCGCGGCGTTCCACCATCCCCGGCAGAAACAGCTTGGTGAGGCGCGTGAGCGCCAGCACGTTGACCTCCAGCATGCGCCGTTCGGCGTCCCACTCGGTCGTGCTGAAAGGGCCGTGGACGCCGAAGCCGGCGTTGTTGATGAGGATATCGATGGGCTGGCCGCCGAGCGCGCGCAGGATCTCGCCGGGCGCGTCTTCGCGAGCGAGGTCGGCGGTGAGCACGCGGGCGGCGATGCCGTGCCGCGCCGCGAGATCGGCGGCAAGCCGCTGCATGGCCGCGGCGCCGCGCGCCACCAGGATGAGATCGCAGCCGCCGGCGGCGCAGAGTCCGGCCAACTCGGCGCCGATGCCGCCGGAAGCGCCGGTGATGAGCGCGGTGCCGTGTGCCATGGACCTTTGATAGCACATGCTAGGCTGGACGTTTCCCCGCATGAACCACTTCCAGGGCATCTTTTTCGATTTTGACGGCGTGTTGCTGGACACCGAACCGGACCATTGCGCCTGTTGGGCCGAGGTGCTCCGCGCGCGGGGTGTGGAATTGACCTGGGAGTATTATCGCGACCACTGCATCGGGATCGACGATCGCGACATGCTGCGCGTTCTGGCGCGCATGGCCGACCCGCCCAAAGAGTTCGACGAGTTGTGGGCCCTGTATCCGGAAAAGAAGCGCCTCTTTCAACAGCGCATGACGGCGCCGCCGTTCGAAGCGGAGTTGAAGGCCATGCTGCCCGCGTTGGCCGGCGAGTACCGCCTCGCGGTGGTAAGCTCCAGCGCGAGCGTGGAGATCGAACCGCTGCTCCTGGCGGGCGGCATCCGCGCTCACTTCGCCACCATCGTGGGCGGGGAGAATGTGAAGCGGCACAAGCCCGCGCCGGAGCCGTACCTGCTGGCGGCGGAGCGGTTGGGCGTGGCCCGCGCGCTGGTGATCGAGGATTCGCAGGCCGGGATTGCCAGCGGTCGCGCGGCCGGGTTCGAGGTGCTGGCGGTGCGGCATCCGCGCGAAGTGCCCGGCGCGCTGCGGGCGAGGCTGGAGCGGGGTTGACGGATTGTTGCCACTTCGCCGGGGCTTGCGGCATCGAATGTTAGTAAGCTTGGCAGAGAGGGATTCGTGGCACCAACCAAACCCAAGGGTAAGCCCGCCGCGCATTTGAAGGGCGCGTGGCCGCTGTTGCGCGAGTTGATCCGGCCGCGCCGCGGACGGATAGCGTTCGGCTTCCTGCTGATGCTGATCAACAAAGTTTGCGGCCTGGTGCTGCCCGGCTCCACCAAGTTCCTGCTCGATAACGTGATCGGCAAACGCCAGGTGGGGCTGCTGGTGCCCCTGGTGGGCGCGGTGTTCGCCGCCACCATCATCCAGGGCATCACGTCGTTTTCGCTGACTCAGTTGCTTTCCAAGGAGGGGCAGCGGCTGATCGCCGAATTGCGGCGGCGCGTGCAGGAGCACGTCGGCCGCCTGCCCGTGGCCTACTACGACTCCAACAAGAGCGGCGCGCTGGTCTCGCGCATCATGAGCGATGTGGAAGGCGTGCGCAACCTGGTGGGCACCGGGCTGGTGGATTTCGTCGGCGGCCTGCTGACCGCCGTGCTGTCGCTGGCGATCTTGTTCAAGATCAGCGCCGAGCTCACCAGCATGGCCATCTGCTTCGTCGTGGTGGCGGCCGCGGGACTGAGCGTGGCCTTCCGGCGCATCCGCCCCATCTTCCGCGAGCGCGGCAAGATCAACGCGGAGGTCACCGGCCGGCTCACCGAATCGCTTTCGGGCGTGCGCGTGGTCAAGGGGTATCACGCCGAGGCATCGGAGGCGAAGGTGTTCTCGGCGGGCGTGCAGCGGCTGCTCGAAAATGTGATGCGCTCCATCACGGCGATCTCCCTGATGGGCCTTTCGGCCACGATGCTCATGGGCGTGGTGGGCGGCACCGTGATGTACGTGGGCGCGCGGCAGATTCTGGCGACGCCCCCGACGCTGACGGTGGGCGGCTTGTTCGCGTTCACGTCGTACCTGGCGTTCCTGGTGGCGCCGATGTTCCAACTGGTGGGAATCGGCACGCAGATCACGGAGGCGCTCGCGGGCCTGGACCGCACGCAGGAGGTGCTGCACGAGCGGCCCGAGGATGCCGAACCCACGCGCGTCAATCGCATCGGCGAGATCCGCGGCGATGTGGCGTTCGAAAACGTCACGTTCGAGTACGATGCCGGCAAGCCCGTGCTGCACGAAGTGAGCTTCGCCAGCGAACCCGGCACCGTGACCGCGCTGGTGGGGCCGTCGGGGTCGGGCAAATCGACCATCATCAGCCTGGTGGCGGCGTTCCACGCGCCGGCATCGGGGCGCGTCCTGGTGGACGGGATCGACCTTTCCACGGTGCGGCTGGATGCGTACCGTTCACAACTCGGTGTGGTGCTGCAAGACACGTTCCTGTTCGACGGTTCCATTCGCGCGAACATCGCCTTCGCGCGTCCGGATGCGACCGAGGAGCAGATTCTCGAAGCCTGCCGCATCGCGCGCGTGGACGAGTTCGCCGAGCGCTTCGAGCAGAAGTACGACACCATCGTGGGCGAGCGCGGCGTGAAGCTCTCAGGCGGGCAGCGCCAGCGCGTGTCAATCGCGCGCGCCATCCTGGCCGATCCGCGGATCCTGATCCTGGACGAGGCGACGTCGAGCCTGGACTCGGAATCGGAGGCGGCGATCCAGGAGGGCCTCGCGTACCTGATGAAGGGGCGCACCACCTTCGTGATCGCGCACCGGCTTTCGACGATCCGCCGCGCGGAACAGATCCTCGTCGTGGAAGACGGGCGCATCGTCGAGCGCGGTACGCACGAGCAACTGTATGCCATGGAAGGCCGCTATTGGGACCTCTACACGCGGCAGCACGGCATCGACGCCAACCTGTTCCTGGCGCCCGGCGAAGGCGACAGCATTCCGGAAACGGAAGAGAAGGCACGCTCCGGGCGGGTGGCGGCGCCCTCGGCGGCCTCGATCTTCGGCGGCAGGACGGTGTAACTGACCGGCCAGGCCGAGGCCTCTGCTACCAGAACTTCAGGTACGGCTTGTTTTCAACGATGCGCAGCAGGTAGAGCGCGACTTCGCGCGCGTGGTAATCGCCCCACATGGAGGATTCGCCCGCGGGCACTCTCCCGCCCGCCGGGATCGCGTCCCACCCGTTGGGCCGGTGATAGACCGAGTGCAGGATCAGGCCCTGGTGTTCCGTGCCGGTGCTCAGATAGGGTTCGTCGAACAGCGTGTCGAGCACCTTCAGGCCGGCGTTCCAGTAGCGCTGTTCTTTGAGCCGGCGTCCGAGGCGGAGCAGTCCCTGTGCTGCGATCGCCGCGGCCGAGCTGTCCACCGGTTCGTACGGGTTGAACGGGTCGGCGGGACGTGATCGCCAGTCGCCGAGATGCGCCAGTCCCGGCGCGCCGGTGTCCCAGTAGGGGATGCCGTCGGGCGGCGTGTTCTCCACATAGAAATCGCAGGTGGCACGCGCGGCCTTTTCCATGATGGCGCGGGTTTCGTCGTGGCCTTCCAGGGTGTCGAACCACTCCAGTTGTTCGGCGAAACCGCACATGGCCCAGGCGAGCCCGCGGGTCCAGGTGCTGAACGACGAGTAGCCCTGCTGCGAGTTGGGGCAGCGGTAGTTGCCGTCGTTGGTGTTGAAGATGCTCTCGTGCGCGGTGCGGCCGCGCACGTCGTAGTGGTCGCGTCCTTCCCCGTACCACACGGCGTACTTCGCGGTGGCGCGCGCGTGCAGCGCGACCCGTTCCACAAGGGGGATCTTCCTGTCGTTCTCGCCCATCAGCGCGTGGCCGAGCGTGTGGGCCACGGAGAGCGCGCGCAGCGTGCGGATGGTATCGACGAACAGCGAGTGCGGCCCGTTGAAGCTGTAGATGTAGCCGCCGCCATCGGCGGTGCGCGACCAGCGCGCCGCCTGCACGGCGCCGGAAACCTTCAGCGCGATTTCGTAGAACCGGCGCTGCCAGAGGTTCTCTTCGATCCGGCCTTCGTTCATCAGGCGCAGCAGGTTGCCGTAGGTGCTCACGTTGTTGAAGCCGTGATCGTGCACTCCGGTGTGGCTCACGTGCGGCGCCATGAAGGCGACGGTGCGCTCCCGCCCGATATCGAGGAACTCCGCTTCGCCGGTGGCGTCGAATTGCAGAATCGCGCTGCCAAACTGGAATCCCTGCGTCCACTCGGTCCAGCCGCGGGACGTGTACCTGCCGCCGGAGGTGAAGACGGGAGATCCGGATTCGGGACGCCAGGAAGCTTCGATCGAGCGGATCTTCGCCGCCGAGAGATCGAAGAGGCGGTGCAACTTCGCAAGCAGAGCGGCAGGCGCGGGAGCGGAGGCGGTATCGATCATTCAGCGTGATTGTAACCCGCGTGCGTACTAACGCTCCAGCGCGCGGCAGAGCATGTCCACGGCAAACGCGGTATCGCCCGCGCTCACCGGGCGGCCCCACCCGCGCAGCCGGCGTTCGATCAACCCCCGGGTCACGTCGGAGACCATCAGCGCGGCGAGTTCCGGATCCGCCGCGCGCATCTCGCCGCGCGCCGCGGCGGCCGCGAATCGCTGCGCCAGTAGCGCCTCGCCGTCCTGCGCCAGGCGATATAGCTCGGCTGAGAGCGGGCGCCCCTGCATGCACATGCCGCGGAACTCGGTCATGTAGATGCGCAGGAAGTCCTCGTGGGCCTCGAAGTAGCTCAGGCGAACCTCCACGTACCTCCGCAGCGCATCGCGCCAGGAAGGCGCTTCGGCCAGTGCGCCGCGCGACTCGGCGTCGAGCGTGCGCGCATCCTCGAGCAGCGCCGCAAGGTAGACCTGTTCCTTCGAGGGGAAGTACAGGTAAAGGGTGCCCTTGCCGATGCCCGCTTCCTCGGCGATGTCCTCCACCACCGTGGCGGCATATCCCTTGCGCGCGAAGACGGTGCGCGCCGCGTGGAGAATCGTATCCCTCCTGCGCTCGCTGGTCTCTTTCCGTCGTAAGGAGATTCCCATTTTCGGACACTGACCGCCCAGTCAGGATTATATTCGTCCGCCCGGCACGCCGAATGTCCACTCGCGTACGTCACGAATAGCCCCTTCGGGCCTTTTTTCGACGAATCTTCGCGGTTCGCGGGATAATCAAACTGACTGATCAGTCATTTTGCACTCAGGGTATCCCTATGAATCGACTAGCAGGCGCCGGAACTGTCTCCCTACTCACGCTCGCCGCCGGCCTCGCAGGATGCGCCGGCAGTGCGCAACAGAAAGTGTCGGCCCAGGCTCCCCCGCCGATGGTGGAAGTCACGCAGGTGAATCCCACAGAAGCCGACGTGTACACCGAGTACCCCGCGCAGACGTACGCGCGCGACATGGTGGAAGTGCGCGGGCGGGTGGAAGGGTACATCGAGAAGTGGCTGTTCCGGCCGGGCCAGGAGGTGCGGGCGGGGCAGCCGTTGTACATCCTGGACCTGCGTCCATTCCAGGCGCAGGTGGACCAGGCGCAGGGCAACGTGCGGCAGGCCGAGGCCGATGCCGCTTTCGCGAAGCGTCAGGTGGCCCTCCTGCAGGCCCAGGCGAATCTCGCCGCGGCCGAGGCGAACCTGGTCAAGGCGCAGCAGGATTACGAGCGGCTCAAGCCGCTGGTGGAGCAGGACGCCGCGGCGCGTCAGGATCTGGACGCGGCCACCGCCGCCCTGCGCTCCGCCGAAGCCAGCGTGCGCTCCAACAAGGCCAACGTGGAGCAGACCCGGCTCAGCACCGAGACGCAGATTCAGTCCACCGAGGGGAAACTCACGGCACAGCGCGCCGCGCTCGAAACCGCCACCCTGAACCTGCACTACGCGACCATTCAGGCGCCGATCTCCGGACTCATCGGCGATACCCTGGTGCCGGTGGGCGGGCTGGTGACCCCCACCGCGTCGCAACCGCTGACCACCATCGTGCCGCTGGATCCGATCTGGGTGCGCTTCAAGGTGAGCGAATCGCAATACCTGGCGCTCAAGAGCCTGATGGGGACGCAATCGCCGGTGCTGCACCTGACTCTGGCCGATAACAGCGAGTTCCCGCAGGCCGGTCGCATCACCAACGCGCTGAACCAGGTGGACCCGCGCACCGGCACCCTCGAACTGCAGGCCGAGTTTTCGAATCCCTCGCACAAGCTGTTGCCGGGGCAGTTCGCGCGCGTCCGCTACGTCACTGAGCGGCGGGCGAACGCACTGCTCGTGCCGCAGCGTGCCGTGCAGCAGAACCAGAGCATCCAGATGGTTTACGTGGTGAGCGCGGATAACAAAGTGGAAGCCCGGCCCGTGAGCACGGGGCCGCGCGTCGGCGAAGCGTGGATCGTGGAGCAGGGGCTGCAGGCGGGCGACCGCGTGATCGTCGAAGGCTTGCTGACGGTGCGCCCCGGCGCGCCGGTGACTCCGGTGCCGTGGAAGAAACCGCCGTCCGCGGCGGCGGCCAGGGGAGAGTAATCCATGGCGAAATTCTTCATTGGCCGTCCCGTGTTCGCGATGGTGATCGCCATCGTGATCGTCATTCTGGGCGCGGTGGCGATTCCCGATCTGCCAATCTCGGCCTATCCGCAGGTGGTGCCGCCGCAGGTGCAGGTGACCGCCAACTACCTGGGCGGCAACGCGCAGGACCTGGAGAAAACCGTCGCGCAGCCCATCGAGGAACAACTCGTGGGCCTCGACGGCATGCTCTACTTCCAGACCACCGCCGCCAACAACGGCACCCTGATCATCAACCTCACGTTCAAGCTGGGAACCAATCCGGATATCGCCACCGTGCAGACGCAGAATCGCGTGAACGTCGCGCTGCCGCGCCTGCCTCCCGAAGTGCAGCGGCAGGGCGTGACCGTGAAGAAGGTCTCCACTGCGTTCCTCATGGCGGTCGGGCTGGTCTCCAGCGACGACCGCTACGACTCGCTTTTCCTCAACAACTACGCGCAGATCAACCTGGTGAATCAGATCGGCAGCCTGCCGGGCGT
>JAFDVU010000048.1 GCA_018268835.1 Acidobacteriota bacterium
TGCTCAGCGGCGCGCGCCTGCCGCTGCTGGACAACTGGACGCGCCCGCTCAGCGGGCCGCACCGCCTGTGGCGGTCCCGCCGCGACGACGATTACTTCCGCGACATGGGGCAGTGGAACAACCGGGACTCCTATGTGGAATCGGTGGACCGGGTGGCGCGCGCGGGCTGCCGGCTGGTGGCCATCGACATCGGCGAAAACCAGCTTGAATATCCCTTCCACGCGCTGCTGCGCGAACGCGAGCCCGGAGTGCGCTTCTTCCACGCGGGGGTACTCGGCGCGTCTCCGCCGCCGGGACAACCCTGTGCCGTACTCTGCCCGGACTGCGCCGGCAACGAACAGAAGATCCGCCTCTACTCGCACATCGGCGGGCCGATCGCAATCGGGCGCTTCCTGCTGTTTCTGCGGTGAGGGCAGGCGCAACCTGCGCGAACGGAGTCGCGTGCTATACTCCTTCGGAATCCAGCCATGACACGAGCGCGCGGCGTGCGAAATCCATTGCTGGCCGCGATCACGCGCTTCGACGCGACGCAACTGGCGCCGTGGCTGGCGCTACGCAACACGCTCGGGGTGGCGATCGCACTCGGCGCCGGGCTGGCCCTGCATAACCTGGGCGGCGGAATCCTCGCCGCGACGGGCGCGCTCGATACCGCCTTCAGCGACGGCACCGATCCGTACCCGCACCGCGCGCGCCGCATGCTGACTGCGGCGGCGTTCGTCGCGCTGGCGGTGTTCGCCGGACGCGTCGCGGGTGCCAATCATGGCCTGGCAGTCACGCTGGAAGCTGTGTGCGGGTTCGCCGCCGGCATGATGGTGGCGGCGGGCGAGACGGCGGGCAACATCGGCTCCATCGCGCTGGTGACCCTGATCGTTTACGCGGCACAGGCGGCGCCGCCGGGCCGGGCGGCGGTCTCCGGGTTGCTGGTCTTTGCCGGCGGCGTCATGCAGACGCTGCTTTCGGTGGCGTTCTGGCCGGTGCGCCGGTTCCGCCCGGAAGCGCGCGCACTGGCGGCGCTTTACGCGGAACTGGCGCGAACGGCGGAAGGTCCGGCGCTGGCGATGGAAGCGCCCCCGGCCACCGCAACCATCCTGGCGGCGCGACAGGCCATGGCCGGGTTGAGCACGCTGCACAGCGTGGAAAGCGAGCGGTACCTTTCGCTGTTCAGCCAGGCGGAGCGCATCCGGCTGGCGGTGCTGACGCTGCTGCGGCTGCGCGCCCGTCTGGGGCGCGAACCGCTGGGCGCGGACGATGCGGCGCTGCTGGCGCGGTGCCTGGAACTGGCCGCCCGGATGCTCGCGTCGGTGGCCGGGTCGCTCGACGCCGGCGTGCGGGGCGATCCGCATCCGGAGCGTCTTGCGGAACTCAAGCAGATTGCCGGCCGGCTGCGCGGACCGGGCGCGGGAGCCGGCGTGACGGCGATGCGCGCCGACGCGCGCCGGCAGGTGGACGCGCTCGCCGGGCAACTGCGCATCGCGACGGAACTGGCCGCGCACGCCAGCCCCGACGGCCTGGAGGAGTTCCAGCGCAGCGAATCGACCCAGCCCTGGCAACTGCGCCTGGCCGGGACCGTGGCCGTGCTGCGCGCCAACCTGAGCTTGCGCTCCGCGGTATTCCGGCACGCGGTGCGGCTGGCCGCGTGCGCCGGCGTGTGCGACCTGCTGGCACGCAGCCTGCACTGGGAGCGCACGTACTGGGCGGCGATGACCGCCGTGATCGTGTTGCGTCCGGACTTCATCACCACGCTCAGCCGCGGCGTGCTGCGGCTGGCCGGGACGTTTCTGGGGCTGGCGCTGACCACCGCCATCTTCACGCTGCTGGCGCCGGCGCCGCCCGCGCAGATCCTGTTCGTCGCCGCCTTCATGTTCGCGATGCGGTTTGCCGGAGGCGCCAACTACGGGCTGTTCGTGGTGCCTCTGACGGGGCTGGTGGTGCTGCTGTTCGCGCTCTCCGGGGTGACTCCAGAACATGTGATCGTGCCGCGCGGGCTGAACACGCTGGCAGGCGGCATCATCGCGCTGGCGGCCAACCGGCTGTGGCCCACGTGGGAGCGCACCCTGATCCACGAGAGCCTGGCCGGCCTGCTGGACGCGTATCGCGACTACTTTCAGGCGGTGCGCGACGGCTACCTGCGGCCGGGGATCGAGCGCGAACCGGAGTTCATCGAGCGGTTGGACCGGGCGCGGCAGGCCGGGCGCCTGGCGCGTACCAACGCGACCGCATCCGCCGCACGTTACCGCATGGAAGGCGGGGTGCCGACCGACCGGCTGACCGCGCTCGAAGCCATCCTGGCCAACTCGCACCGCTTCATCCACGCGGTGATGGCGCTGGAAGCGGGCCTCTACCGGAGCAGCGCGGCGCCGGCGCGCGCCGGGCTGCGCGACTTCGCCAACGCGGCCGACACGACGCTGTATTTCCTGGCGGCGTACCTGCGCGGCACTCCAGCAGGGTCCGGCGACCTGCCGGATCTGCGCGAGATCCAGCAGGCGCTGGCGGCGAGCGGCGACGCGCAGGTGGAGCGGTACGCGCTGGTGAACATCGAGACCGACCGCATCGCCAACAGCCTGAACACGCTGGCGCTCGAAATCGCACAATGGATCCCGGCCGGGTATAACCGTTGACAATATATCCAGAGTGGATATAATTGGGGACATGCGTCAACCCGATCCCGCGGCCCTGCTCCCGCTGCCCGAGGCCGTCTTCCACATTCTGCTGGCGGTGGCCGGCGAGGACCGCCACGGTTACGCCATCATCCAGGACGTGGCGGCACGCACCGGCGGGGAGATCAAGCTGAGCCCGGGGACGCTCTACCGCTCCATCCAGCGGATGCTGGAGCAGGGGCTGATCGTGGAGCCGCGCGAGCGGCCCGAACCGGAACTCGACGACGAACGGCGGCGCTACTACCGGATCACGCCGCTGGGACGCGCCGCGGCGGAAGCCGAAGCCGGCCGCCTGGCGCAACTGGTGCGGATGGCGCGGCGGCGCGGGTTCGCGCCCGGGAAGGCGTGATGCTCGCCGGACTGCTGCTGCGGCTGTACCCGGCTTCGTTCCGCGCCGAGTACGGCGACGAGATCGCGCGCATCTTCGGCGAACGGCGGCGCCGGGCGGCGAATCCGCTGGAGGCGGTGGCGCTGTGGGGAGGGTTCATCGCCGACACCGTGACCGCGGCCGTCCCGGCGCACCTGGACATCCTGCGGCAGGACCTCACGTACACCGGGCGCGCGCTGCGCCGCTCGTCGGGGTTCACCGCGACCGCACTGGCGGTGGTGGCGCTGGGGATCGGCGCGACGACCGCGGCCTTCTCGATCGCCGACTACCTGCTGCTGCGCCCGCTTCCCTTCCCCGAACCCGGCCGCCTGGTGAAGCTGTGGGAAGACGATGCGCGGCAGGGCTATAACTTCCTGGATCCCGCGCCCGGCAATTACCACGACTGGAAGACCATGTCGCACTCCTTCACCGGGGTGGAGGCGTACTCGACGCTCTCGGCGAACCTGGCCGGCGATACTTCGCCGGAACGGCTGGACGGCGCGGCCATGACCAGCGGCGTCCTCGGACTGCTCGGCGCGGCGCCGGCGCTGGGCCGCACGTTCAGCGCGGCCGACGACTCGCCGGGGGCGCCGGGAGTGGTGATCCTGAGCGACGGCCTGTGGCGCCGGCGGTACGGCGCGGACCCGGGAGTGTTGGGCCGCACCGTGCGGCTGGACGACGAGCCGTACACCGTGATCGGGATAATGCCGCCGGGCTTCGCGTTCCCCGCGCGCAACATCGAGTTCTGGAAGACCGAGCGCTTCACCGAGGACGATTTCACGCAGCGCGACAACTACTACCTGCGGGTGCTGGCGCGCCTGGCGCCGGGCGTGACGCTGGAGAGCGCGCGCGAGGAGATGCGCGCCATCGGCGCGCGGCTGGAGCGAGCCTGGCCCAAGGAGAACCGCGGGATCGGGGTGCGCATCTCCACCCTGCGGGACGATGTGGCGCAACGCCCGCGCCGCCTGGTGATGGTGCTGGCGGCGGCCGCGCTGTGCGTGCTGCTGATCGGCTGCGCTAACCTGGCGGGCCTGCTGCTGGCGCGGGCGACGGCGCGGCGGCGGGAGTTCGCGGTGCGCACCGCGATCGGCGCCGGGCGGGAGCGGCTGGTGCGGCAACTGCTCACGGAAAGCGTGGTGCTGGCGTTGGGCGGCGGCGTGTTCGGGATTGCGCTGGCCGCGGCCGCGCTGCCGCTGCTTGCGAAACTCGCTCCGCCGGTGCTGCCGGTGGCGCAGGCCCCGTCGCTCGATCCGCGGGTACTGGGGTTCGCGGTGGCGCTCTCGCTGGTCACGGGAATCGGCTTCGGGGTGGCACCCGCGCTGCGCGCCTGCTCCGCTACGCGGCTCGATGGATTGCGCGAAGGCATGCGCGCGGGGGGCGGCCGCCGGGAGCGCCTGCGCGGCGCGCTGGTGATCGCGGAGGTCACTGTCTCGATCGTGCTGCTGGTGAGTTCGGGCCTGCTGCTGCGCGCGCTGATGCGCCTGCGAGACGAGAACCCGGGGTTCCGCGCGGAGGGCATCCTGACGCTGCGCACGGCGCTGCCCATGCCGCGCTACGCGGTCACCTCGACTCGCTTCCAGTTCTACCGGCAGGTGCTGGACGGCGCGCGCGCGATCCCCGGGGTGACGGGCGCGGCGTACACGAGCTTTCTCCCGATGCTGCCGATGGGCGGCATCTTTCCGGTGGAACTGCCCGGGCGCGATCGGGCAAGCGGCCTGCACAGCGCGATGCTGCGGGTGGTGAGCCCGGGCTACTTCGACGCGATGGGGATCGCGCTGCGGATGGGGAGGGACGTGAGCGACTCCGACACGCTGAAGGCGCCGTTCACCGCGGTGGTGAGCGAGAAATTCGCCCGGCAGTACTGGCCCGGGGAGAATCCGCTGGGCCGGCACTTCGGCTTCGCGTTCTTCGATCGAGTGGTAGTGGGGGTGGTGGCGGACATCCGCGCCCGCGGGCTGGAGCGGGCGAGCGAGCCGCAGGTGTATCTGCCGTATCAGCAGATCCCGGACGGCTACATGACGTTTCACGCACCCAAGGACCTGGTGGTGCGGTCCACGCTGCCGGCGGCGGCGCTGCTGCCGGAGTTGCGCCGCATTGTAGCGGCGGCCGATCCGGCGCAGCCCATCTCCGACGTGCTCCCGTTGAGCGCGCTGGTGGAAGCCGAGACGGCGCCGCGTGCGATCGAGGTGCGGGTGATGGGCGGGTTCGCCGCGGCGGCGCTACTGCTGGCGGCGGTGGGACTGCACGGGCTGCTCTTGTTCACGGTCACGCTGCGCCGGCAGGAGATCGGGGTGCGGATGGCGCTGGGAGCGGTGCCGGGCGACATCCTGTGGATGGTACTGGGGAGCGGCGCACGCCTGGCCCTGGCCGGGGCCGTGTGCGGTTCGGCCCTGGCCTACGCGGCGGGAAGGGCGATCGAGTCGCTGCTGGCCGGCGTCAGCCCCGCGGACGCCGGGGTGTGGACCGCCGCCACGGTGCTGTGCGCCGGGATGACGCTGGTGGGCAGCGCGCTGCCGGCCATCCGCGCGGCCCGGGTGGACCCCGCTGGCGCGATCCGATCCGACTAATATCCGATAACAAAGTAAAACAGTGACTCCCCACCGTTTATCGGTTATACTTCTTTGACAATTTTTGCGGGGACCACCATGAAGTGTAGAGCACTCCTGTTCACCCTCTTCGCCGCCCTGGTCGTCTCGGCGTTTTTCGCAACCCGGACGCAAGCCGATCCCAACCAGGTCCGGTACATCGCGCCCGGTGTCTGGTTCCGCGAAGGAGACCCCGGCGGCGCGGGCTACTGCAACAACGTCATCATCGAGATGAAGGATTACCTCATCGTCGTGGACGCTAACTTCCCCGGAGGCGCGGCGGCGGTGTTGGCCGATTGCCAGCGCATCTCCAATAAGCCGGTCAAGTACGTGTTCGACACGCATCACCACGGTGACCACGCCTACGGCAACGCGCTCTGGACCAAAAACGGGGCGGTGACCCTGGCCTTTTCCGGCGTGGCCGACGAGATGCAGCGCTACGAACCGGCGCGCTGGCAGGACGCGGCCAGGAAACGCGACGACGTGGCGGCAACCGGGCTGGCGGCGCCTCAGCCGCCGCAACAACTGCTTTCGAAGAGCCCGTTCGTGATCAAGGACGGCGCGCGCGAGGTCCGCTTCTACCACTTCGGGTGGGGCCACACCCGCGGCGACGGGTTCGTGTACCTGCCCAAGGAGAAGATCTTGTGCACCGGGGACGCGGTGGTGAACGGCCCCTACAACTACACCGGCGATGCCGACCTGGCGAACTGGCCGAAGGTGATCCGCTCGGCGGAGCAATACTCGGCGGACGTTGTCCTGCCGGGTCACGGCGTCCCCGGGGGGCGCGACTTACTGGAAGGCCAGGTACGCTTTCTGAGCGACTTATACAAGGCGGTGGATGCCGCAATCGGCGACGGGCGGAAGATCGGGGACCTGGTCAGCGCGGATGGAAAGAGCACCACCATCAAACTGCCGGATCATGTGAAGAACTGGGTGGGGCCCTCGCTGCCGGCGCAGGTGCGGGACACATACGAAGAGATCGCCGGCAAGAAGCCCCACGGGGACCTGCCGCACTAAAGGGTTACTGTAGACGTCGCACCGGACCGGCCGGACACGGCATCGCCCGCGTGTGGCGGAGCGCTACACTGGCTTCAGGTGCCTTATCGTTCGAGCCTTTGCCTGATGGGTTCGCTCGTGCGCGACGGCGTCATCTCGCCGCTCGAGCTGGTGGACGCCCATCTCCTTCAAATCGCCCAACGCAATCCGGAAATCAACGCCTTCGTCGAGATCTTCGATGAGGCCGCGCGCGAAGAGGCGCGGGAACTCGAACGGCGCGAACGCCACGGCCTGCTTTACGGCGTACCGGTGACGGTGAAGGATTCGTTCGATGTCGCGGGCCATGCGACGCGCTGCGGCTGTCCGGACCGCCCGGATACGCCGGCGGCGCGGGATGCGGCGGCGGTGGCGCGGTTGCGCGGGGCCGGGGCGGTGATCCTGGGGCGCACGAATACCAGCGAACTGTTGCGCGATTACGAGTGCGCCAACCCGATCACCGGGCGAACGAACAATCCGTGGAACCTGGAGCGCACGCCGGGGGGATCGAGCGGCGGGGAGGCGGCGGCGATCGCGTCGTGCTGTTCGGCGGGCGGTATCGGCAGCGACGGCGGCGGATCGATCCGGATCCCCGCGCATTTTTGCGGGATCGCGGGGCTCAAGCCGACGCCCGGGCGGGTGCCGGGCACGGGCCACTTCCCCCGGTTGGGATTCCCGGTGGGGATGGTGACGACGGTGGGTCCGATGGCGCGCACGGTGGAGGACCTGCGGCTGCTTTTCAGCGTGCTGGCGGCGTACGATCCCGAGGATCCGTTTTCGGTCCCGGTGCCGCTGCGCGCGCCGCGCCTGGACGCCTGGCCGATCGCGGTTTGGGAGCGGTTCTACGATGTTCCTGTGCACGAGGACGTGGCGCAGGCGCTTTCCGCGGCGAGCGCCATGCTGGGCGCGCAGGGCTTTCAGGTGGAGTGCTTCGAGCCGCAAGGCTTCGAACGCGCGCCCAACCTGTGGGCGTTCCTTTTCTCCCAGTGGACGAATTCGCCGGATGCGTTCACGGCGGCCGACGTGCTGGCCAGGCTAGCCGAGCGCGATAGTCTGCGGACGGCCTTCCTGCAGGCGATGGAGGGGCTGGCGGCGATCGCGATGCCGGTGTGCGGGGTGGCGGCTTTCCGTCACGGCGAGCGGCGCATCCCGGCGGGCGGACGGGAAATCGGCGCGTTTCAAATGGCGATGCCGGCGCTGATCGCCAACGTGTTCGGGCTGCCGGCGCTGACGCTGCCGGTGGCGGTCACAGCCGAGGGGCTGCCGGTGGGCGTGCAGTTGCTGGGGCGCCCGTTCGAGGACGAAATGCTGCTGGAGATCGGAATCCGGCTGGAAGAGGCGCGCGGCCTATGGAACCCTCCCGCCTGACCGTGCCGGCGGCGCGGCACGCTACCATGGATAAGCTGGTATGGAACTGAAACTCATCCCGTTGCGCATTCCGGAAAACGGTAACCTGATCCTCGGGCAGTCGCACTTCATCAAGACGGTCGAGGATATCTACGAAGCGATCGTAAACACGGTGCCGCAAATGAAGTTCGGGGTCGCGTTTAACGAAGCTTCCGGCCCCTGCCTGACGCGGGTGGACGGCAATGACGACGCCCTGAAAGCGTTGGCGGTGGAAAACGCCACGGCGCTGGCCGCGGGGCATACGTTCGTCGTGGTCATGACCAACGGGTACCCGATCAACGTGCTGGGACGCATCAAGGATGTGCCCGAAGTATGCGGAATTTTTTGCGCGACGGCGAACCCGGTGCAGGCGGTAGTGGCGGTGGGGGAGGAAGGCAGCGGCGTGCTGGGAGTGATCGACGGCTCCTCGCCCAAGGGCGTGGAAGGCCCCGAGGATACAGAGAAACGGCGCGGGTTCCTGCGGATGATCGGCTACAAGCGCTAAACTGGAGCATCACCGTATGGCCGTCAGCAAAGAACTGCTCGAAATCCTGGTCTGCCCCCTATGCAAGGCGACCGTAAACCTCACGCCGGACGGGACCGGGCTGAAGTGCGTGGAATGCCACCGCGTCTATCCGATCCGCGACGATATTCCGGTCATGCTGGTGGACGAGGCCAAAATCGAAGAGTAACGTGCCCAATCCGCTCGACAGTCTTCCCCCGGCGAGCCGGGTCGCTATCGTCCGGCTTCGGTCGCTGGGAGATTGCGTGCTCACAACGCCGGCGCTGGAGCTGCTGAAGCGGCACCGGGGGGACCTGCGCGTGGGCGTGGCTGTGGAGGAGCGGTTTCGCGAAATCTTCGCGCCGCATGCGGCGGTCGACGAAGTACTGGAGCCGGGGTGGCGCGCGGTGCGGGCGTTCGCTCCCGCGCTGTGCCTGAACTTTCACGGCGGGACGCGCAGCGCGTGGATGACGGCGCTGAGCGGGGCGCGGGTGCGGGCCGGGTTCGGGCACTACCGTATGGGCTGGGCCTACAACCTGAGGATTCCGCGCGCGCAGCAGATTCTCGGCGAAGAACGCACTGTGCACACGGCGGAACATCTGGCGAGCGCGATGTTTTACCTGGGGGTGCCGCGCACGGAGATTCCGCGGGCGAGCCTGGTTGCCGAAGGCGTGGCGGCGGGCGGAGGCGGGCGCACCGCGGTGATGCACGCGGCGGCCGCGCAGCCGGCGAAGACTTGGCCCGCGGAGAACTTTCTCGCGGTGGCGCGACATCTGACGCGGAACGGGTACGAGCCGGTGTTCATCGGCGGCGCGGGAGACGATCTGGCGCCGTTCGCGGGTTTCCGCACGGTGGCGGGCGCGCCGCTGGCGGAGATCAAGCGGCTGCTGGCCGGGGCGGCTCTGTTCGTGGGCAACGATTCGGGTCCTGCTCACATGGCGGCGGCGTTCGGGCTGCCGGTGATCGTGCTGTTCGGCTCGAGCGACCCGGCCATCTGGGGCCCGTGGCGGACAGCCGGGGAGTCGATCCAGGATCCGGCGGGGATCCGGGCCATCCCGCCGGCGCGCGTGATGGCAGCGCTGGAGCGGCTCGGGGTGCACGCATGACGCGCATTCTGCGACTGGTCTCCTACGGGCGCAAGTACTGGCCGCAGATCGCGATCTCCGTGCTGTTGATGGCAACCGCGGGCGCGGCGCAGGGCCTGATCCCGCTGCTGATCCCGCCGATCTTCGACCGCGTGCTGCTGCCCAACGCGCCGGAGGGGCCGATTCCGCTTCTGCCGCGGCCGCTGCTGGGCCACCAGGTCTACCTGGACAACCTGTTGCCGATCCACGGGCGCAGCGTGTGGACCATGGTCGCGACCGCGCTGCTGACGGCGTTCTTTCTCAAAGGGATCTGCGATTATATCGGCAACTACCTGGTGAGCTACGCCGGGTTTGCCAGTGTCACGCGGCTGCGTAACGAGGTCTTCGAGAAGGTGCTCAAGCAGGGCGCGGACTTCTTCGAGGCGCACTCCACCGGACAGTTGATGTCGTCGATCATGAACGACGTCGATAAAGTGCAGGTAGCGACGTCGCAGATCCTGGCCGATCTTCTGCGGCAGTGGTTCACCGCGATCTTCCTGTTGTTCGCGCTGCTGAGCAACGATTGGCGGCTGGCTCTGGCGTGCCTGATCGTACTCCCGGCGGTGATGTTCCCGACCATGCGGCTGGGCAGGCGCATCCGCCGCACCAGCCGGAACACGCAGGACCGGCAGGCCGAACTGAACCAGATCCTGCAGGAGACGCTGAGCGGCCACATGGTGGTGAAGGCGTTCGGCGCCGAAGGGTACGAATCGCGGCGCTTCCGCGACGCCGCGGCGCGCCTGCTGCGCACCAACGCGCGCTATGTGCTGCAGCAGGGGCTCTCCTCGCCGGTGATCGATTTCTGCGCCGCGGGGACGATCGTGGCGCTGTTGACCTACGCGCGCATCCAGATCAAGAGCGGGCAACTCACCGCGGGAAACTTCACCAGCTTCATCATCGCGCTGATTATGCTCCTGGAGCCGCTGAAGCGCCTGGTGGGGATCTACAACATCTTCCAGCAGGCGATGGGGGCGTCGCAGAAGGTGTTCGAGTACCTGGATCACCGGGAGAGCATCGGGGACCGGCCCACGGCGGGCGAGATGCCGGGCTTCGAGCGATCGGTGGTTTTTGACGGCGTGGACTTCCACTATCCGGGGGCTCCGGACGGCTTCCACATAAAAGGATTGAACCTGGAGGTGAAAGCCGGCGAGGTAGTGGCGCTGGTCGGAGCCAGCGGGGGAGGGAAGACCACGATCGCCCATCTGGTGCCGCGCTTCTACGATGTCACCGGCGGGGCGGTGCGGGTCGACGGGCGGGACGTGCGCGACGTGAAGCTGGCGAGCCTGCGCGCGCAGATCGGCATCGTGGCGCAGGATACGTTCCTGTTCAACGATACGGTGGCCAGCAACATCGCCTACGGGCGGGCGAACGTGCCGCTGGAAGAGATCCGCTCCGCGGCGCGGACGGCGCTGGCCGACGACTTCATCGAGCGGCTGCCGGAAGGGTATAACACGATCGTGGGCGACCGCGGGGTGAAGCTGAGCGGGGGACAGCGGCAGCGGATTTCGATCGCGCGCGCGCTGCTCAAGAACGCGCCGATTCTGATTCTGGACGAAGCCACCAGCCACCTCGACACGGAGAGCGAAATCCTGGTACAAAGGGCGCTTGCCAACCTCATGGAACACCGCACCGTGATCGTGATCGCGCACCGGCTTTCCACCATCCGGCGCGCGGACAAAATCGTGGTGCTCGAAAAAGGGCGCATTCGCGAGAGCGGCACGCACGAAGAACTCGTGTCGCGGGGCGGGATCTACCAGAGGCTTCACGAACTGCAGTTCGTGGACGCGGGAGGAGTGATGGACCAGTGAGCGTACGCAGCATGACCGGCTTTGCGAGGGTACGGCGCGCGATCCCGCAAGGGGAGGTGGTGGTCAGCCTCAAGAGCGTGAATCATCGGGGGCTGGACCTGCACCTGCACCTGCCCGCCGAACTCGATTCGGTGGAGAACGACGTGCGCGCGATCGTGAAGGGCGGGGTGGCGCGCGGGCACGTGCAGGTGCACGCGGCTATTTCCCGGGCCGGCGGCGAGGGAGCCGGGCAGCTCAACCGGCCGCTGTTGAACGCGTACCTCGCGGCGTTCCGCGAGGCTTCCGCGCTGCTGGACGTGCAGGGCGAGCCGGACATCAACAGCGCGCTGCGGGTCCCCGGAATGCTGAGCATGGGGGAGGAAACGGAGGTTTCCGGCGAGGTCAGGGACGCCGTCCTGGACGCGGCGCGCGAGGCGGTGAAAATCCTCAACGAGGTGCGCGGGCGGGAGGGCGCGGCCACCGCCGCGGAACTGCGCCAGCGGTGCGGGACGGTTTGCGAACTGGTGTCGCGCATCGAGGAGATACGCGCCGGGGCGGTGGATGCCTTCCAGAAACGGCTGCGCGAGCGCCTGGCCGAACTGCTCAACGGCGTGGGGCTGGATCCGCACCGGCTGGCGCAGGAGGCGGCGATTCTGGCCGACCGCAGCGACGTCAGCGAGGAACTGATGCGGCTGAAGACGCATGCCGGGCAGCTCGAGGGCATGCTCAAGAGCGGCGGCGAGGTAGGCAAGCGACTGGATTTCCTGTTGCAGGAGATGAACCGGGAGAGCAATACCGTGCTCTCCAAGACCGGGGGACTGGGGGACCTGGGGCTGACCATTACGGAACTGGCGCTGAATGCGAAAAGCGAGATCGATAAGATCAGAGAGCAGAGTTTGAACCTCGAATGACCAACGTTTTTATCATTTCGGCGCCGTCCGGCAGCGGGAAATCGACCCTGGTGCGCAGCCTGATGACCAATGTTCCGGGGCTGAAGTTCAGCATTTCCTACACCACGCGCGAGAAGCGGGGCGCGGAAAGGGACGGCGAGGATTACCACTTCGTGAGCCGCGAGGCCTTCGAGGCGATGTTGGAGCGGGGGGAGTTTCTCGAATGGGCTCAAGTATTTGGCAATTATTACGGGACCCACCGGGGCATCCTCGATGAGGCCGCGGCGGCGGGGTGCGACGTGGTACTCGACATCGATGTGCAAGGTGCGAGACAATTGAAGGAGAAAATCCCGGAGGCTGTTTCCGTCTTTATTCTGGCGCCGTCGCGCCAGACCCTGGAGCAGAGATTGCGCGCCCGCGGCGAGGATCGCGAACAGGTGATTCTGCGGCGGCTCGGGAATGCGGCCGACGAAATCCGCAAGTACAAAGATTACGATTATGTTCTGATCAACCGGGAACTGGCCGAGGCCGAGGCCACGCTGGCTGCCATTGTACGCGCCGAGCGGGTCCGGCGGACCAGGATCGAAGATCAGATCCGGCCGGTACTGGAGACTTTCGAAGATCGAGGTTCTGAAGCAAATGGCTGACAAAGCCCCCCGTAACAACGCACATTGCACGCTGCCGGACGATCCGGAGCAGAGCACGTACCGCTTCATCATCGTCGCCGCCAAGCGCGCGCGGCAGTTGCAGGGCGGGGCGCGTCCGGTGCTCCCCACCTCCTCAAAGAAGCCCACCGTGATCGCGGTGGAAGAGGTGCGCCGCGGACTGGTGAAGTACGAACTCACCGGCCCCGCGCCCGTTGCCGAACCGGCACCCGAAGCCGTCCTGTAAACGGGGCGTTTCCATGAAAATTCTGCTCGGCGTAGGCGGCGGGATCGCGGCTTACAAAGCCGCGGAGCTGGCCCGTCTGCTGATGCAGCGCGAGGACCGGGTGCGGGTTGTGATGACGCGCGCCGCGGAGAAGTTCGTCCAGCCGCTGACGTTCGCCGCGCTCACCGGACATAAGGTGCTGACCGACCTCTTCGCTATCGAGGACGCGATCGAACACATCGCGGTGGCTCAGGAGAACGAGGTGCTGGTGGTGGCTCCGGCGACCGCGGACCTGCTGGCGAAATTCGCCCACGGCCTCGCCGACGATTTCCTTTCCACCCTGTACCTGGCGTTCACCGGGCCGGTCGTAATCGCGCCGGCGATGAATGTGAACATGTGGCGGCACCCCGCGACTCAGGCCAATCTGGCCGTGCTGCGCGCGCGCGGCCAGACCATCGTCGAACCGGAGAGCGGGTACCTGGCGTGCGGAATGACGGGGCCGGGACGGCTCGCGGAGCCGGAAACCATCGCCCGGGCGGTGGCCGAACAGGGCCGGCTCAAGCAGGACCTGGAGGGCGAGACCGTGCTGATCACCGCGGGTCCGACGCAGGAGCCGCTGGATCCGGTACGGTACATTTCGAACCGTTCGAGCGGCAAGATGGGTTACGCGCTCGCCGAGGCGGCCGCGGCGCGCGGCGCGCGCGTCGTGCTGGTGAGCGGTCCCGTGCACCTGGCGCCGCCGCGCGGCGTCGAGGTGGCGTGGGTGCGCACGGCGGTCGAGATGCGCGAGAAGGTGATGGAGCATCTGCCGGCGGCAAGCATCGTGATCAAGGCCGCTGCGGTGGCCGATTTTCATTTGAGCAAGGTGCCGCCCCAGAAGGTGAAGAAGACCGCCGCCCGCGTCTCGCTGGAACTGGATCCCACGCCGGATATCCTGGCCGAACTGGGGCGCAGGAAGGGCGATTACCTGCTGATCGGCTTCGCCGCGGAAACCGAGAACGTGCAGCAGGAGGCGCGCCGGAAGCTGGAGACGAAGAACTGCGACATGGTCGTGGGCAACTACGTCGGCGGCTCGGAGACCGGGTTTGAAAGCGACCTGAACGAAGTCGTGCTGGTGTTGAGCACGGGCGAGACGATCCCACTGGAACGCGCCACGAAGCGCGAGATCGCCGGCCGGATTTTCGATGAAGCGCTGCTGCTGCGCCTGAAACTTCATGCCGCCCATGGACGCTAGCCGCCTCCGGCAATACCTGGAGTTTTACCAGGACCTCGGGATCAAGACCGTGTACCGGCGGGGTACGCCGGCCGCGGCGGCGCCCGCCGCGCCTGCCGCCGTGCCCGCGGCCAGGCCCGAAGCCGTGCCGGAGAGACCCGCCGCTCCCACACCATCGCTTATGGAACTGCCATCGCTCGCTCCCGCCGGCGACACCCTGCTGAAGATCATCGAGGACATCGGCGACTGCAAACGATGCCGCCTGCACGAAGCCCGCAACAGGATCGTGTTCGGCGTGGGTAACGAGCAATCGCCCCTGGTGTTCGTCGGGGAAGGGCCGGGCGCGGATGAAGACGCGCAGGGCATTCCGTTCGTGGGGCGCGCGGGCCAACTGCTCACCCAGATGATCGAAGGGACGGCGCGCAAGGAAGGCATGGCGATCCAACGCGCCGACATCTACATCTGCAACGTGGTGAAGTGCCGTCCGCCGGGGAACCGGACGCCGGAACCCGACGAGATGGAGATCTGCGGGCAGTTCCTCTTCCGCCAGTTGTCGGCGATCCGGCCCAAGGCCATCTGCGCGCTGGGCGGGACGGCGGCGCGCGCGCTGACCGGGAGCCGGGACGGAGTCACCAAGATGCGCGGCAAGTGGCAGAAGTGGCGCGAAATCCCGGTGATGGTGACGTACCACCCTTCGTACCTGCTGCGGCCCTACAACGAGGGGGCCAAGCGCGAAGCGTGGGAAGACCTCAAGAAGGTGCTGCACTTCGTCTACGACTGAGGGCTCGATGCCTGGGGGCGGCGGGAGAGCGCGAGCCACCCGAGCGTTCCCGCGGCCGGGAAGGCGGCGGCGAGCCAGAAGGCCGCGGCGTAGCTGTGGTGATCGAAGAGGCGGCCGAAAGCGGGCATGGTGAGGGCCACGATCGCGCTCCAGGCACCGGCTCCGGCGCCGGCGATGAAACCCGCGTGGCCGGCCGCGTACACGCTGTTGGCGTAAGCGATGGAGAGCACGATGAAACCGGCGGCGGCGAACATCGCCAGGAAAAGCAAAGCGAGCACGGCCGCGACTCCGCCTGCGTAGGGAATCGCCGCGAAGGGAAGGCTGAGCGCGCCCGAGATCAGCATCAGCGCGCGCAGCGAGAGGCGGGAGCGGTCGCAGAGCCAGCCCCAGAAGAAGTAGCCGGCCTCCCAGCCGAGCGGCGGCATCCACAGCACCTTGCCGATGAAGGCCTGCGAGCAGCCGAGCGGACCGGCCAGGTAGAGCGCCGTGTTGTAGAGGACGAAGCCGAGCGGCAGGGCGCCGAGCGCGTAAGCCGCGAGAAACGCCAGGAACGCGGGATCGAGCGCGCGCGGCGGGTGGTGGGTCGCCGCCGGCGCGGGGCGGGCATTGCGCATCTCCGGCCGGCGCGAGACCAGTGCCCACATTCCGAGCCATGCGGCCCCGATGAGGCCGGTGAACCAGAACGCTCCCCGCCAACCCTGCCATTGGAAGATCGGGGTCACAACCAGGGGTGCGATCACGGCGCCGAGCGATCCGCCGCTGTAGGCGACGGCAAGCCCCCGTCCGCGCTTGCCGGGCGGCAGGGTTTCGACCACGGTGCGGAGCCCGCCGGGGAAGGTGGCGCCCTCGCCGAAACCGAGCGCGGCGCGCGCGGAGGCGAAACTCCAGATTCCGCCGGCGAAGGCGTGGGCGACCGAGGCCAGGGTCCAGCAGGCCACGGCGGCCGTCATGCCGCGGCGCAACCCGGCGCGGTCCAGGATACGGCCCCAAACCGGATTGGCGAGCATGTAAGCGATGGAAAAGGCCGCGACGATGTAGCCGTACTGTTCGCCCGAAAGTCCGGTTTCGCGAAGGATGGTGGGGGCCAGGATGGCGAGGGTATTGCGGTCGATGTAGCTGATCAGCGAGACCGCGAACATGCAGAGTACCGGGATCCATCGGGCCATAAGCTGAGATCATACCTTGAAGGCGTGATAAACTAACGGTTTCGCGCTTACCTAATGCTTCTTGCCAGAGAGTTCGTCGCCTACATTTCCAAACAGCTCGTCAAGAACCTGACGCCGGGCATGATCGAAACGCCGACGCCGGACGCCGTCGCCGAGAAGATCAACGCACTGATCGTGGAAGAACTCGAGGTGGAGGACCGCCTCAACGACGAGGTGCGGGACCTGCTCAGCCAGTACAGCGAATACATGCGCCGCGAGGGCGTGAGCTACCAGGACATGTTCCGGCGCATCAAGAACACGATGATCTCGCAGCGCAAGGTGATCCGCGCATCGGGGCGGGACACGGGCGACGCGATGAAGCTCTCACGCGATAAGATTACCGACATTTCCCATAAGATCGTGGAGATGCTGCGCAAGAGCCGCGAACTGAGGCTGAAGCAGAAGGACACCAACGTGGTCCGGCTGGAGATCGTGCGGCTGATGACCGAAGTCCTCGTCACCGAGGATAAAGTCGACCGCGCGGCGCGCACCAAGATCCGTTCGCAGAAGCGCGAGATCCCCGAAGGCACCGAGGAGTGGGACCTGCTCCACCGGCGCTACTACTCCGAGGAACTCAAGAAACTCGGAATCGACCTCGGAAAATAGAGTCTCCCGCCTTTAAGATAGAGGGGTGCGCTTCGATCGATTGCGGAGCCGTGGGCCGGACGCCGTGCGCTGGGCTGCGGTAACGGGGGCCGCGCTGCTGGCCTATCTGTTCGCGCGCCACGCGCTCTCGACGGTGTACAAGACGTACGACGATGAAGGCTACATGCTGCTCTCGCTGGACCACTACCTGCGCGGCGGGCATCTGTACACCGAAGTGTTCACCCAGTACGGCCCTTTCTTCTTTTACGCGCAGGCGGCGGTGTTCGGACTGCTGCGCCTGCCGGTGACGCACGATTCGGGGCGGTTGGTGACGCTCTTGTTCTGGATGGCGTCGGCGGGGCTCGGCGGCTGGTTCGTTCATCGCGTCACGCGCAACACGGTTCTGGCGGCCGCAGCGGGTCTGGCGGTGGCGGTGCTGATGCACGACCTCTCCTTCGAGCCCGGCCATCCGCAGCAGGAGATCCTGCTGGGTCTGATGCTGGCCTGCGTCGTATCCACATTCGGAGGACGGGGGGCGATGGCGCTGTTGGGAGCGATCGGCGCCGCGCTCGTGTTCACCAAGATCAACGTCGGAGCGTTCTACCTGGCGGCGCTCGGTTTCACGTTGGTTTGCCGGCTGCCGGAGGGCTGGGGGCGGCGGATTCTGGTGGGGCTGTCGCTGGTGTATGCGCTGGGGTTCCCGGTGGCCCTGATGTGGCGTCATCTGCCGGGCGCGTCGGGGTTCTGCGTTCTGGCAGCGGCGGCGGCCGGGGGAACGTTCCTGGCAGCGTCGCTGGAGGCGCCGCGCGGGGCACATCCGCTCCGCGATCTCTACTACGCGGCGGCGGGCGCGGCCGCGGGTGCGTTGCTGATCGCCGGCGAAGCGATGCGCGAGGGCATGTCCCTGGCCACCCTGATGGAGGGTGTGGTGTGGACGCCGATGCGGCACCCGGGGGTGTTCTCCATGGTAGTCGGAGTGGGCGCGGGCATAGCCGCGCTGGCGGTGATCGTGACCGGATCCCTGGTGGGCTTGCACCTTTCCGCCGACGGCCGCCGCGACCGCGCCGCCGGACGCGTGCAGCACGAATCCGGCGTTCCGCTGGAGCGGCTGCGGGATTTGCAGTGTGGGATCGGGCTGATCGCGATCCCGCTGCTGGTGGCGGCTGCCTTTAACAGCGCGTGGATCCTTCCTTTCCTGCCGCTTGGCCTGTTGCGGCTGCGGGACGCCGGCTGCACCGAGGCTACGCCGCGGCTCTTCGTCGCCTGCCTGAGCGCGACGCAATTCCTGCAACTGTATCCGGTCGCCGGTACCCAGGCCGCGGTCGCCGCATCCCCGCTTCTGCTGTGGGCCTTCGTCTGCATCCACGACGGAACGGACGGCCGGGTTTTCCTGGCGCGGCTGAGGCGTTCCACGGTGCTCGGCGGCCTGGTGCTGGCCGGGTGCGCCGGCACGATCCTCGGTACCGGCACGTGCGCGCAGACGTATCCGACGCCGGCGTCGAAGCTGCGCGGTGCTTCATGGCTGCATCTGCCGGCCGGGAGCGAAGCCGGCTACCGCTACCTGGCGGGCGAGATCCGCGCCAACTGCGACATGCTCTTCACCATGCCGGGGATGGGCAGTTTCAACTTCTGGTCGGGGGTGCCCACGCCGAATGGTATGAACCTGACCGTGTGGGTGAGAGAGTTCACGCCGGCGCAGCAGCAGAGCATTCTGGACGCTCTGCGGGCGGATCCGCGTGCCTGCGCGGTGTATAGCGACGAGACGACGAAGAGGTGGGCGAACACGCCCGAGGATCTGGCTTCGCCCCTGGCCCGGTACGTTCGCGAGGAGATGCCGAAGGTTGCCGGGCGGATGGGTTACGAAATCCGCGTACATCCACGGCGCGGTGAACGTTGGGTGGACGCGACGGCGGGTCCTTCCACCGCCATGGGAGGCAGCAAGTGAACGTCCTTCGAGTGGTGATCCTGATGCCGGTTTATCGTGACTGGCAAAGCGCGGGCGTGCTGTGTGGGAGACTAGATGAGCGACTCGGTAGCCTGACCGGCGTGCAGGCGCGCATCCTGCTGGTGGACGATGCCAGTCCGGACGGCCTCGACAAATGGAATGGGACGAACTATGCCGCGATCGAGAGCCTGGACGTGCTGCGTTTGCGCCGGAATCTGGGACATCAGCGGGCCATCGCAGTGGGGTTGTGCTACATCGAGGAGCACATGAAATGCGACGCGGTGTTGGTGATGGACGCCGATGGCGAGGACCGTCCGGAAGACGCTGCACGGCTGATTGAAAGAGCCGAAGAGCATCGTGAGTGCGTGTTTTTCGCGGCTAGGAGGCGGCGGCAGGAAAAGGCCCTGTTTCAGTTCGGGTACCTGTTGTTCCGCTGGTTGCACCGGATTCTGACCGGAGTCTCCGTGCGGGTGGGTAACTTCAGCGTCGTGCCGATGGGGGTTGTGCGGCGCCTGGTCTGCATGCCAGAGTTGTGGAACCATTTCGCCGGCGCCGTATACAAATCGAAGGCGCATTTTGAACTTATTCCGATGGATCGGGGCAAGCGGCTGTTCGGGTCCTCGCACATGGACCTAACCGCGCTCGTAGCGCACGGGATCGCCGGCATCGCCACGTTTCACGAGATTGTGGCGACGCGCATCCTGCTAACGAATACGATAGGTCTCGTCCTGCTCACGGCTGTGTTGGGAACAGTCGCGGTGCTGCGGTTGGCAAAGAACTTGAGCATTCCCGGGTGGGCTATCTACTTGTCGGGGTTTGTATTGGTGTGGGTGATTCAACTGCTGGGGATCTCGTTCAGCCTGGTGTTCACCCTGATTTCCAATCGGACCAGCATGCCGTTCGTACCGAAAAGGGACTACGAGTTGTTTGTAGACGGCTTCGATCGCTTGGTGGTGTGAACGTGGAGGCCCCCCGCCCAGTTTTCTATTCAGGTCGGGAACTGGAGGTGTTCGCGGGCGCGCTTCGGTGGAAGGCGTACTGGTCGTCGCGGATCAGGCAGTGGGTGTGCGGCGACGTGTTAGAACCGGGCGCCGGTCTGGGCGCTAACACCGCGCTGCTGCAAAACCCGGATGTGACGTCGTGGCGCTGCCTGGAGGCCGACGCCGCGCTGGCGGCGGCGGCGCGGGAAGCTCTGGCCCACTTGAAGGGCTGCACAGTGAGCGTTGGGACCATCGCCGGCGTGGCCGCGGAGAAGTTCGATACAGTCCTGTACATCGACGTGCTGGAGCACATCGCGGAGGACCGGGCGGAACTGGCTGCGGCGGCACAGGTGCTCCGCGAAGGCGGACATATCGTGGTCGTGGCGCCGGCGCACCAGTTCCTGTTCAGCGCGTTCGACGCGGCGATCGGCCACTACCGGCGCTACAACCGGGAATCGCTGCTTGCGTGCTCGCCGCCGGAATGCCGGCTGGAGGCGATGTTCTACCTCGACAGCGCGGGGATGGCGGCCTCGCTCGCCAATCGCCTGCTGCTGCGGCAGAGCCGGCCGACGGCCGCGCAGATCGGATTCTGGGACCGCGGGATCGTTCCGGTTTCGCGCGTGCTGGACCGGCTGGCGGGGTACCGGGTGGGAAAGACGATCTGCGGGGTCTGGACGCGCCTGCCGCGATAAACGTGGCGCGTCATGGCGCTGTCGCGTCGCGCAGTAACGCGGCCTGCTACTTTTCGACGCGGCGCGCCTTGATGAAATCCAGCTCGCGCTGCTTGGGGATGCCAGGCTCGAAGCAGCGGCGGCAGCGGGCTTCGTACATGTCGGCGGCGCCGACCACGATCAGCTCGTCCGACCCGCGCAGGCGCTGGGTGTGCTTGGCAGGGTTGCCGCAGCGGACGCAGATGGCCAGGGTCTTGGTGATGGACTCGGCCTGCGCCAACAGGTCCGGGATGGGCGGGAAAGGGCGGCCGAGGTAGTCGGTATCGAGGCCGGCGATGATGACCTGCTTGCCGCTGTCGGCGAGGCGCTGCGCCACCTCCACCAGGCCGGGTCCCATGAAGTTGCCCTCGTCGATGCCGATGACCTCGCTGCGCCAGTCGATGCGGTCCATGATTTCGGCCGCGTCCCGGACGACGACGCCGGTCATTCGCGAGTCGGCGTGGGAAACGATCTCGTCGGCCGAGTAACGGTCGTCGATCGCGGGTTTGAAGACCTCGACGCGTTTGCGGGCGATCATGGCGCGGCGCAAACGCCGGATCAACTCCTCGCTCTTGCCCGAAAACATCGGACCGCAGATCACTTCGATCCAGCCTACGTTGCCGTTGATGATGTCCATGTCGATTGGTTAAAGATACTGTATCCGAAAGCGGGTCAGCGCGCGACGGCGAAGACGGTTTCTTCGAGTTCGTGGAGCGCTCCGGCGAAGAAGTGGTCGCCCGATTCGATCCAGTGGAGCTGTTTGGGGTGGGCAATGCCGGCGTACATGGCTTCGAGTTCCTCGCGCGGACCGTATTGATCATTCGTGCTTTGCACGAAGATCTTGGGCGCCGGGCAATCGTGGAGGTATTCGGGAGCGCCCCAGCGGGTGGGAAATCCGGCCGCGAGCAGGAAGCGCGCGCCGCCGGATTCGCAGCCCAGGCGGGTGACCACGCGGGAGCCGAAGGAGAAGCCGGCGAGAGCGTGGGGCAGTCCGGGATAGCGCCCGCGCAGCCAGACCAGCGCCGCGCGGGCGTCCTCGATTTCGCCTTCCAGGTGGCCGTGCTCACCCTCGCTGCGGCCCACGCTGCGGAAGTTGAAGCGCAGCACCACGGCGCCGGCACGGCGCAATCCCCTGGCGAGCCGGTAGACGACCTTGTTGTGCATGGTGCCGCCGTAGAGCGGGTGCGGATGGCAGACAAGTGCGGCGAAGAGAGGGTCGCGGTCCTCCGGCTCTTCGAGCAGGGCTTCGAGCGCGCCGGCGGGTCCGGCGAGCAGGTGGGATTCGATGCGCCGCGCCACGCGTCAGTTCGACCGGTAGTTGGTGAACTGCATGTCGATGCCGAAATCGCTGTCGCGCAGCAGCTTGATCACCTGCTGCAGCGTGTCGCGGTCCTTCCCGGCGACGCGCACGAAATCGCCCTGGATCGACGCCTGCACTTTGAGCTTGCTGTCCTTGACCTTCTTGACGATCTCCCGCGCCTTTTCGGTGGAGATGCCCTGCTGCATGACCACCTCCTGGCGGACGCTGCTGCCGGCGGCGGGGATGATGTTGCCGAAGGTCAGGCCTTTGAGCGGCACGTTGCGCTTGACGAGCTTGGACTGCAGGATTTCGACCACGGCCTTGAGTTTGAAGTCGTCCTTGCTGTGCAGCAGGATCTTGTTGTCCTTCTCGTTGACTTCGATGGTGGAGTGCGAGTCCTTGAGATCGTAGCGCTGAGTGATCTCTTTGAGGGCCTGCTGCACGGCGTTGTGCACTTCAGGCAGTTCGATTTTGGAAACGACGTCGAAGCTGTTGTCGGGCATGTTGTGTCTATTCGGGGTCCTGCGATTCCGGTTCGGACGATCCCAGTTCCAATCCTAGTATGGAACTGGAGCGCATGCGCAACGGGGTGACGCGCCGGACGGGTTGCACGCTGGCGGCGGCGGGCGCGGGGACCGCCGGCTTGGGGGGATCGGGCTGGGCGATGGCCACAGGCGGCGCCGGCACGGGCGCTGGCGGCGTGGCGGCCGTAAGCGCGGCAGCGGCGGAGGGGTCGGCCTTGCCGCTGAGGGCGGCGATCACGCGGCCGGCGATCTCTTCGACCATGGCGCCCATCGAGGCATCGAGCGCGACGGTGACGGCGGCGCGCACCTGTTCGCTATCGACCACGGCGACAAACGGGGCGGCGGGCGCCTTGGGCGCGGGCTTACCCGTTTCGGCCGCGGGCGCCTGCGCGGCGCGCTCGCCGGCGGCGGCTTCCGCCAGAGGCTTGACGGCGGCGGCCAGCACACTGGCCTCGAAGGGTTTCTGCAGCGTGCCGTCCGCCTCTACCCGCTTGGCCGCCGCATCGTCCAGCGCTTCGGTGACACCGGCGGTCAGGATGACACGCACGTGCCGGTGCCGCGGGCTCATCTTGAGGTACTGGCAGAGTTCGAAACCGGTGCGGCCGGGCATCACGGTATCCGCGATGACCACATCGGGATCGACGTCTTCGAGCCGGATCAACGCCGAATCGGCGTTCGATACCGTCACGACTTCATAGCCCTCCTCGGTGAGGATGCGCTCCCCGATGCGCTGCGCGTGCGGGCTGTCATCGACCAGGAGGATGCGGCTCACTATGGCTTCTTCTGCTCCTGCTCCGGCTGTTGGGGCGGCGGCTGATTCTGCTTTTCGCGGTTCTTCTTCTTGGCCGCTTTCACGGCTTCGGCCTGCTGGGCGTCCTTCTTCTTGCGCTGTTTCGCGGCCTCCTGCTGCGCCTTCTGCATCTTCTTGACCTGCTCGGCGTAGGCCTTCTTCTGCTGCGCCGGAGTCAGCTTCTGGGTCGCGGGAGTGGTGTCCGGGGTGATGGCCCCGGGCGCGGCGGGCTTCGCGGTGGCGGTATCGGCCGGGGCCGTGGTGGCGGCGGGCGCGGCGGGCGCGGTTCCGGCGGCGGGCGCAGCGCCGTCGGCGGGCGTGGAGCGCACCTCCTGGCCCTTGTCGAGTTCGGCGCTGGCGGCGCCCGGCTGTGAGATGGTGACGTCGTTCACGCCGAGATCGGGCCGCGCCGCCGCGGCGGGCACGCTGGCGGGAATGGTCGGACGGAAGCCCTCCATCTGCGGCGTGCCGGATTTGGCGGCCGGGTTCATGTCGGGTTTGCCGCTGAACACGCCCAGGCTCCGGCTCAGGAAGCCGCGGCTGGTGCGGTTCTCGAGTTCGAACTTCATGCGCGCATAGGCCACCGGGTCGGCCTCGGGCACGGGCCGCTTCATGACTTCGAGCGCCGCGCGGGCGTCCTCGGCGTGGATGCTGAGCGGGTAGTCCTTGACGATGCGCTGGTAGGCGGTAACCTGCTGGTTTTCGAAGCGGTCGCCCATGCGGTGGTAGCTCTCCGCAAGCTGCCAGAGGGCCTCGTCGGCCTTGCTATAGAGTGGGAACTGGTCGGCCACGCCCTGCAAGCGGTTGGCGGCGGAGGAGAAACTGCCCTTCTTCTGGTACATTGTACCCACGCGAAACTCCGCGTCGGCGAGCACTTCCTGGATGTCGCGCAGGCGCTGCTGTGCCTGGGGAGCGAACTTGCTGTTGGGGAACTGCAGCAGGAGCTGCTTGCACTCCTGTTCGGCGCGCAGGGCGTGCATCGGGTCGCGGTCCGGCTTCTCCATCTGGCGATAGTGGATGTCGCAGACCTTCTCCTGGGCCTCGGCGGCTTCCTCCATCTGGGGATAGAAGAGGATGAAGTCCTTGTACTCGGCTTCGGCCTGGGCCAGACCGTGGGCGCCGCCTTCGCGATACCAGGCGTCGGCGATGGCCAGCTTGGCTTTGGCCAGGTATTCGCTGGTGTCGTAGGTGTTGATCAGGTTCTGCAGCAGCAGGCGGGCGATTTCGAAGCGGCTGTGCTCGATATCGTTGATGGCCTTGTCGAACAGAACCTTGTCCGGCTGCTGCGTGTCCTTGGTGATGGGGTTGTCGTACTTATGCCGGCGCAGACCGCAGCCGCCGAGCAGCACCGCCACCGCGGCTACGGCTGCGGTATTTCTGATCGCTTTACGAACCATAATCACGTTACTCACCCTGATGAATTTTATACCGGGATCGCGGTGGCGCCATCCGCAATACCGCGCATTTCGCGGACGGTGACCTCGGCGTCCGGGCTGTGAAAGATCGCCGACCCTGTGACGATCCAATCACACCCGGCGCGGACCACTTCCGCGAGGTTGTCCTTGTGTACCCCGCCGTCGATTTCGATCGGCAGCGCTAACTTCTTCTCCCGCCGCAGACGATCCAGATGGCGGACCTTCTCGAGCACGTACGGGATCAGCTTCTGTCCTCCAAACCCGGGATTCACGCTCATCAGAAGCACGTAATCCGCCACATCCAGGACGTCCTCCAGGACCGAGACCGGCGTAGCCGGGTTGAGTACGACTCCGGCCATGGCGCCGGCCTTTTTGATGAGGTTGAGGCAGCCGTCCAGATGGCGCGCCGCTTCATAGTGGACGCTGACCGAATCGGCGCCGGCCTTGACGAAGATTTCGGCGTAACGTTCCGGTTCCTCGATCATCAGGTGGCAGTCCAGGTGGAGCTTGGTGGTCCTGCGGACGCTTTCGACGACGGGCGGGCCGATGGTGAGATTGGGGACGAAGTGGCCGTCCATGACGTCCAGGTGTAGCATGCGCGCGCCGCCCCGCTCGGCTCGCGCGATGTCGTCGGCCAGACGAGCAAAATCCGCCGACAGAATTGAGGGAACAATTTCAATCATTTGCGGGCTCACCTGATTTTATCACGGCGGCGTAGAAACCATCGCCCGGGTCGCGTCCGGGAATGCGCCGAAGCGCCGGTGGAGAAGCGACTTCTTCGTTTTCCTCACGTTCCAGCGAACAGGTGGCGTAGACCAGGATACCGCCCGGGGCCAGCACGCGGCGGGCGTTGGCCAGGATAGCGGCCTGGCGCTGGTGAAGGTCGGTCAGGTCGCCCGGAGTGAGGCGCCACTTGATCTCGGGGTTGCGCGCCAGGGTCCCGGTGCCGGAGCAGGGGGCATCCACCAGGATCCGGTCGAAGAGGCGGGAAAAGGGCAGGGGACGGGTGGCGTCGAGCACTGCCAGGTTGGGGGTGAGGGGCTTCAACTGGACCAGGCGGTGAAAGTGGATGTCGCAGGCGAAGGCGGTGACGCCGGCAGCCAGCGCCTGGGCGGTCTTATTGCCGGGAGCGGCGCAGAGATCGAGGAAACGCTGGCCGGGGCGGAGGTCGAGCAGGGGGACGATGGCCTGGGCGCCGATGTCCTGGCGGCGTTCCCCGGCGGCGGTGGAGAGCACGTACTTTTCGGGTTCGGCCAGGGCCGCCCGGGCAAGGGAATCGGCGGTCTCGCGGCCGTACTGGCGGTCCCAGCGTTCCAGCAGCCACGCGGGCATGGAGTGGGCGGTGGCGCGGTCGGGCCAGTCGATCGGGGCGCGGTCCACTTTGCGCAGGACGGCGTTGACGAATCCGGCGGCCGAGGTCTTGCGGGCGCGCTTCACGAGTTGGACCGAATCGGCCACGGCGGCGTGAGTCGGGACGCGTTCCAGGTGGCGCAGTTGGTAGAGGCCGATACGCAGGGCGGTGCGGACTTCCAGGTCGAGTTTGCCGGCGCGGCCGGAATAGTGGGCGATCAGAAAATCGAGCTGGGCGCGGTAGCGGAGGACTCCGAAGACGATTTCGTGGGCGAGGGCGGCGTCGCGGGCATCGAGCGCAGCGGTGCGGACGTGGAGTAGGTCGGAGGCGTACCCGCCGGATTCGACCAGCAGGAGAATGTCGAAGGCGGTGGCGCGGGCGGGGGCGATGGACATGCGGGAGGCAGCCTCCATTGTAAAGCAGGAGAGCGGGACGTTTGCGCCAAACAAATAGTACTAATCGGGCCGAAAACTCCGAATTGAGCCTTACGCTCCACAGGAAAGTGATGCTACGTTCGCGTATTCACGATACTGCAACGTCGCCTTGCTAAGCCGCCGGTTTCGTCGTTTCCGGTCTGAATCAGGAGAATTCCCGAATGAACGTGCGAAGAGTCGGTCTGTTTTGTGTCGCGGTGCTGGCGGCGTTGCCGGCACTGGCGCAGAATCCACCGGTTGTGATCAGCCAGGTTTATGGCGGCGGTGGCAACACAGGCGCCCCGTATCAGAACGATTTCGTGGAACTGTTCAACCGCAGCGCGGCGACGGTGAACCTGAGCGGGTACTCGATTCAGTACACGTCGTCGGCGGGCACGAGTTGGGGGAGCCAGCAGGTCAACCTGCCGGGTTTCGATCTGCAGCCGGGGCAATACTACCTGGTCAAAATGCAGGGTGGCGCGAACGGATCTGCATTTACGGCGGACTATCCGGCGACCGGCACGGCGGCGTTCAATATGAGCGCCACCAGCGCCAAACTGCTGCTCTCCACCTCGACGACGCCGCAGACGGTGGCTTGTCCCACCGGCATGGCGGACCTGGTCCCCTACGGCACCAGTGCCAACTGCAGCCCGCGGGCCGCGGCGCCCAGCAACACCACGGCGCTCTTCCGCGCCGGCAGCGGGTGCACGTACAGCGGCGATCCGAGCGTGGACTTCACGACCGCCGCGCCCTCGCCGCGCAACAGCAGTTCGCCGATGGCGCCGTGTACGGCATCGTCCAATCCCTCCGGCTCCGGATCGGCGGCGCCGAACCCGGTGGTGGCGGGGAACGCGACCCTGCTGAGCGCGACGATCACGCCGGGGACGCCGGCGGCCGCGATCACTTCGGTAACGTGCGACCTGAGCGCCGCCGGCGGATCCGCGGCGTTCGCGCTGAGCGGATCCGGGGCGAGTTTCTCGGCGTCCTACACGGTTCCGGCGGCGACGACGCCGCGGGGATACATGCTGCCGTGTACGGTGACGGATGCGAATTCGCGCACCGGCACGTTCAACATCGCGCTGACGGTGAGCAGTTCGTCGGTGCCGCCGGCGGCCACCGGATCGGCGAACCCGGCCAGCGTGCAGGCGGGCAACCAGACCTCGTTGAGCGCCACGGTGACGCCGGGAAGCAATCCCGCGTCCACCAACACGGTGGTGTCCTGCAACCTGACGGCGATCGGCGGCGGCGCGACGTTCAGCCTGCCGGCGCCGGACTATTCGGCGAACTACACCGTGCCGGCGGCCACGGCGGCGAACGCGTACAGCCTGCCCTGCGTGGTATCCGACGATCAGGCGCGGTCTTCGAACTTCACGATCGCGCTGACCGTGGCGGCGCCGCCGCCCATGACGCGGCGGATCTACGAAATTACGGGATCGGGCACGAACTCGCCGCTCGCCGGACAGACGGCCGAGGTCCGCGGCGTGGTGACGGCGGTGCGCGCGGCTACCTCCAGCGGCAAGGGCTTCTACATCGAGTCGCTGCCAGCGGACCGCGACTCCGATCCGAACACGAGCGAAGGGCTGCTGGTGTTCGTCGGCAGCGCGGCGCTGCCGGCGTGCGCGGTGGTGGGCAACGTGATCACAATCGACGGCACCGTGCAGGACTACGTTTCCTCGACGGCGCCGGTGGGCAGCCTGCCGCTGACTGAACTCTCCTCCACTTCGAATTGCCAGGTGGTGGGCACGAATTCGCTGGGCAGCCTGCCGGCCGCGGTGACGATCGACGCGGCGAATCCCCTGGCGGCGGACGGCGCGGCCACGCAGGTGCGCAAGTGGCTGGGGATGCGGGTAGCGATGCCGAACGCGGTGGTGGTGGGCCCGAGCCTGGGGAGCCTGACTGAGGCGACGGCGCAGGCGGTGGCCACCGGCGAGTACTTCGTGACGCTGCCCGGAGTGGCACGTCCGCAGCGCGGTGCGGGGATCCTGGCGACGCGGCGGCCGAACGACGCCGCCGGCACGGTGCCGTCGTACAGCGGCAGTCCGGAGGTGATGCGGATAAACGTCACGCAACTCGCGCCGGCGGGTGCGCCGTATGAAGTCACGGTGGGGGCGACGATCAGCGGGCTGAGCGGCGTGATCGATTACAACACGAGCGACGGCGATTTCGAGCTGTTCACCAACTCTTCGGGCGCGGGTACGCCGACACCTTCGAGCCCCACCATGGCGGCGACCCCGGTTCCGGCGGCGCTGCCCGGCGACCTGACCATCGGCAGCTTCAACATGGAACGGTTTTACAACGACGTGGCCGACGGCAACGGCGCGGCCGCGATCAGCACGGCGGCGTACCAGGGGCGCCTCAACAAGGCGTCGCTGGCGATCCGTGACGTGATGCGGATGCCGGACATCATCGGGCTCGAAGAGGTGGAGGGCAAACGCAACAGCGTAGGCGCCAACGATCCGCACGTGATCGACGCGATCGTGAGCAAGGTGAACGCGGACGCGGCGGCGGCGGGACAGGGGAATCCGAACTACGGGTGGTGCATCGGGGTGACCAATGATCCCAGCGCCATCGTGCCGGCCATCATGTACAAGCAGGACAAGGTGCAGGTATCGGAGTGCGCGCAGTATGGGATCGCCACGCACTACAACGAGCCCGACGGCGGCAACAACTTCCTCAACGACCGTCCGCCGGTGACCATCAAGGCGACCGTGAAGGCCGCCGGCAGCGATTCCGGCATCCCGCTGCGGCTGGTGGTGAATCACTTGAAGGCTCTGTCCGGCATCGATCAGCCGGGCGCGGGCAACGGCGACCAGGTGCGCACCAAGCGCAACCAGCAGGCGCTGTTCCTGGCCGGCCTCATCAACGGCACCAGCGGCGAGCAGGCCACCAATTGGAACACGGCGGACAACCTGGTCCTGGTGGGCGATTTCAACGCGTATCACGTCAACGACGGCTACGTGGACGTGATGAACTGCATCGCGGGCAATCCGCCGGTGGCCAATACGCAGTATTTCACCGCGGCGCAACTGGCGGTGGATACGCCGTGCGCCCCCATCCTGAGTCCGGCGATGGTCCTGTTGACGGCGCTGAACCCGGCGGCGTACTACTCCTACCTGTACAGCGGCGCGATCCAAACGCTGGACCACGTGCTGGTGAACGCGAAGCTGTATCCGCGGTTCCGCCAACTGGCGTATGCGCGCAACAATGCGGAGTTCAGCGAAGGGCCGGTGTACCGCAACGATTTCACGCGTCCGGAGCGGGTGAGCGATCACGATATGCCGGTGCTGTACGTGACGCTGCCGGTGGAGGTCAGCAGCCGCGCGAAGCTGAACGCGTCGGCGCCGTTGCTGGTGCGCGGCACGGGGCGCTACACGGCGCGGCTGAGCGTGACCAACACGGGCGCGGTGCCGCTCACGGGCCCGGTGTACGTCTTCTTCACCAGCCTCACGCCGGGCGTCACTTTGCCGGATCTGCCGCGGGCCAACGGGATGCCGTACGCGGCCATCAACCTGGCGTCCCCGCTGCCGCCGGGAGCCACGAGTGGGACGGTGACGATCAGCTTCCTGGATCCGACGAACGCGCCAATCGGTTACACGACCGCGCGCTTCGACGGGACGTATTGATTCGGTTTCGATTGGGATAAACCTATGACTCGCATTTCGACGACGATTCTTATGGCGTTTCTGGCGGCGGGGATCGCTTCGGCGACTCCGTATACGTACTTCGTACAGGTGGAGACGCCGAACTTCGGACAGACCGGCTGGATCGACTTTTCCTTCGCGCAGGTGAATTCGCTCACCTCGTTGCCGGCGACAGCCAGCGTCTACGATTTCCAGCAGTTTGGTTACGCGATGGACTGGCCGAACACCCAGGTCAGCGGACCCGACGTGACCGGGGCGCTGGACGCGCCGCCCGTGGTGATCCCCAATGGCGGGGGCGCCGCGAATTACTTCACGCAGCATGTGACGAGTTGGGGCGGATGGTTCTCTTTCCTGGTCACGTTCAGCGGAGCCGCGCCCGGCAACGCGGCGCCCGATGGCAGTATCTTCCGGGTGACGCTCTACGACGAATCGTTCGGTTACCTGGCAAGCCCGCTGCCGGACTACGAAGTGGCCAACGTGACGATTAACCCCGATGGCACGCTCACCGGCAACGGCAGCACGTTCGACGGCGGATCGGCCACGGTGAGCGCGGTGCCGGAGCCGGCGAGCGCCGCGCTGGCCGGAATCGCGCTGGCTGCCGTGGCCTGGCGGCGCCGGAGACTCGCCTGACGGCGGCGGCGGTGCGCGACCCACTATAATCGTTAGTAGTGGACCTGGAAAAAACACTGCTGCGCAAGGTCGGCGAAGCGATCGAGCGATTCAACATGATCCGCGACGGCGACCGCGTCGCCGTGGCGCTCTCCGGCGGGAAGGATTCGGCGACCCTGCTGGAGGCTCTGCTGCTGCTCGAAAAGCGCGCGCCGATCGATTTTTCCGTGTGCGCGTTCACCGTGGAGCAGGGCAAGTTTCTAAGCCCGATCGCACCCATCGGCGATTACCTGAAGCAGCGCGGCATTCCGTGGACGTATTACACCGACGCGCCGTCGCTGAACCTGCTCGAAGAGCAGCCGGGTCACGGTTGCGACGTGTGCAGCCGCTTCCGGCGCCGCGCGGTGTACGACGTGGCGGCGCGCTTGGGCGTGAACGTGATCGCGTTCGGCCACACAGCCGACGATTTCTGCGAGGCGCTGTTCCGCAACACGATGTTCACCGGAAAGCTGAGCGCGCTGCCTCCCGTGACCACGTCGCGCAACGGCGATTACCGCCTGATCCGGCCCCTCGTGTTCGTCAATGAGCAGGTGACCACGGCCTACGCGCAATCCAAGGGGATTCCGGTGGTGCCCTGCGGCTGCTCGCAGAAGACCGGCACGGTGCGGCGTTCCCTGCGCGACCTGTTCGCCGAACTCGAGCGCGAGTACCCGTACCTGAAGGAGAATATCCTTTCCGCCATGGGCAACGTGGATACCAGCCGCCTGCTGGACCCACGCTTCCTGGGTGTGGAACCGGAGGCGCCCGCCGCCGGCCTATTTCCAATTGTCACTGAAGTGTAATACTCTGTGGTTTGATTCCATACAAGAAGACTGCCAGGAGGTTCTCCCTCCAAGCTCCCTCACTATGAGACTACTGCCACGCGAGGAGAAGTTTTATCACCTGTTTTTGAAACAGGTAGAGATCATTTCGGAGGCATCCCGGCTGCTGCTCGATGGGGTGCGCAACGGCAACGCGCGGCTGACCAGCGTGGCCACTGAAATCAGCGTCCTGGAGCACAAGGGTGACGAGGTCATCCACGAGTTGTTCACGCGGCTCAACCAGACGTTCATCACCCCGATCGATCCGGAGGACATCCACAACATCTCCTCGGCGCTGGACAACGTGCTGGACGGGTTGGAGGACACCTCGCACCGCCTGATCTCCTACCGCATCAACCCGGTGCCGGAGACCATGGTCACGCTCAGCGAGATCGTGAAAGCGTGTTCCCGGGCGATGACGTCGGCGTTTCAGGAACTGGAGCGTGGCGGTCCGATCATGGAGCACTGCATCGAGATCAACCGCCTGGAGAACGAGGCCGACCTCATCGGGCGGTCGGCGGTGGTGGACCTGTTCGACCGCGAGAAGGACCCGATCATGCTGATCAAGCTCAAGGAGGTGTACGAGTTCTTCGAGGCTACGATCGACAGTTGCGAGGATGTGGCCGACCTCCTGCAGAACGTGGTCGTCAAGAACAGCTAGCATGAATACCCTGACGCTGGTGGGAGTGATCATCGCGATCGCTCTGGTATTCGACTACATCAACGGCTTTCACGATGCCGCCAACTCCATCGCCACGATCGTCGCCACGCGCGTGTTGACTCCGTTTCAGGCGGTGCTGTGGGCGGCGTTTTTCAACTTCGTGGCGGCGTTTCTGTTCGGCACCGCGGTGGCCAAGACCGTGGGCAAGGGTTTCGTGGATCTCGATCTGGTCACTCCGTACGTGATCTTGGCGGGACTGGCGGGCGCGATCGCCTGGGACCTGATCACGTGGTGGAAGGGACTGCCGACGAGTTCGTCGCACGCGCTGATCGGCGGGTACGCGGGCGCGGCGATCGGACGAGTGGCGCTGCTGCGGGGATGGAGCCATTGGGCGGACGCGCTGAACCTGGGGCCGAAAGGCGAATGGCCGTTCACCCTTAAGATGATCGTGGGCGCGCCGCTGATCGGCATGATTTCGGCCTACGTGCTGATGCTCGTGGTGTACTGGCTGTTCCGCAAGTCCACGCCTTCGAAGATGGACAAGTATTTCCGCCGGCTGCAGCTTGTGTCGGCGGCGGCGTTCAGCCTTTCGCACGGATCCAACGACGCGCAGAAGACCGCGGGTCTGATCACCGGGGTGCTGTTCACCGCGCACCAGATCCACACGTTCGAGGTGCCCTACTGGGTGCTGCTGGCCTCCTACTCGGCGATCGGGCTGGGCACGCTGAGCGGGGGATGGCGCATCGTGCGGACCATGGGCGCGCGGCTGACGCGGCTGAAGCCGCGCAGTGGATTCTGCGCGGAGACGGGGGCGGCGGCGGCGGTGCTGCTGTCCACGCACCTGGGAACGCCGGTCTCCACCACGCACGCCATCGCGGGCGCGATCGCCGGGGTGGGCAGCATCCAGCGCATGAAGGCGGTGCGCTGGGGCATCGCGACCAATATCGTATGGGCCTGGGTGATGACGATTCCGGCGGCCGGGATCATCGCGCTGTTTTCGTACTACCTGCTGCACTTCGTGGCGGGCGTGTAGCGGCCCCGCGACTCTACTTGAGGCTCTGCTCCATGACCCATTCGGCGGCCAGCGCGGTTTCGCCGGAGGATCGGGGTGCGCGGCCTTCCAGCAGCGCGGAGACGAAATCCTCGACGCAGGGGTAGTGCAGGTTCGCCGGCGCGGGGTGCGATTCGCTGCCGGCGGGCAGGGCCAGGCCCGGCGCGTTCAGCGGAGTCAGGTCGAGTTCGCCTTCGGTGCCGCGGATGCGGAATTCGTCGCGCGCGGGGCGCGCGTGCCAGCGCACGTCGACCACGCCGCGCACGCCGCTGTGGTATTCGATCATGACCGTGGCGTTGTCTTCGACCGCGAAAGGGTGCACCAGGGTGGAGACATGCGCGCTCACCCGCGCCGGTTCGCCGAACAGGTAGTTGAAGAGGTCGATGCGGTGGCTGGCGATGTCGCGCAATGGGCCCGCGCCGGCCAGCGCCGGGTCAGCGAGCCAGGCGCGCGTGGTGCCGAGCGGATTGAAATGGTCGTGCGAGGTGGCCTCCGCGAAAACCGGCCGGCCGATGGCTCCCTCGGCAAGCAACCGCCGCGCGCGTTCCACCTTGGGGTACATGCGGCGGTAGTAGGCGATCCCCAGCGTGCACTCGCATTCGCGCGCCGTGGCGGCCATGGCGGCGGCCTGGGCGTAATCGAGCGACATGGGCTTTTCGCAGAGCACGTGGCGCCCGGCGCGCAACGCGGCGATGGTCTGGGGAGCGTGCAGAAAAACCGGGGTGGCGATGTAGACGGCGGTGGCGTCGCACCGGGAGAGGGCGAGGTCGAAATCCTGCCACGAGGGGACGCCGAAGGGTTCGGCCTTGCGGGGGTCGCGCGTGACGATGCCGGCCAGCCGGCTGCGCGGCTCGGAGAGAATCGCGGGGAGGACCCGCTTGGAGGAGATGTCGCCAATACCGGCTACCAGCCAGGAGATCATACAAGGCCATGGTAGCCGACGAAGGGGACGGGCGGCTTCGTCCGCCCCCTTTGAGGCAAACCTAGCCGGCGAAGCTCCAACCCTTGCGGATGAACGGCTTCAGATACTTGTTGGCATCCGCGTTGTTGGTGATTTTCATCTTCGCCGCGTCGTACTCGATCTTGCCTTCCACGCGCAGCGCGATCACGCCGAGCAGCATCCACTCGACGAACGGCACCGCCACGTTGAAGTTGGAGCACGCCGGGTCGCCGCCCTTGCAGGCACGGATCCAGTCGCGATAGTGGCCGGGCGAGCGGGTGAGCAGCGGCGGCGGGAAGCGGTAGTCGCGCATCTTCTCGACCGGGATCAGGCGGGTGTCCTCGCCGTAAGTGCCGGTGGTGATGATGCCCTTGTCGCCGATAAAGACGCTGCCGTCGGGCGAAACCTTGCGGCGTTCCGCGCTGGGCAGATAAGCTTCGTTGAACTTGAAGACGTCGCCGATGAAACCGGTGGGCTCGGGCCGCGGTCCGGCCTGCCCGTTGGCGCCGCGTCCCCCGCGTCCGCCGTTGCCGATGCGCGGCAGGTCGCCCAGGTATTCATTGTCGGGCACGCCTTCAATCTTCGGCTGCTCCTTAAGCCCGTCGTGCCAGTAGAGCGTCACTGGCGGCATGTTGCCCCGCGCCGGGAAGTCGTACTTGATGACGGTAGCCTTGGGGAACTGGAAGGAACTGGTGCCCTCCTTCTTGATGACTTCCACACTGGTGGGCGTGCCGAGTTTGAGCGCGAGGTTGGGCGCGCCCAGAATGTGGCAGGCCATGTCGCCCAGCGCGCCGCAGCCGAAATCGAAGAAGCCGCGCCAGTTGAAGGGCTGGTAGAAGTGGCCGTACTGGTTGTGCGCGTAGGCCGCGCCGCCGCTGGTGTAATCGCGCTTGTCGGCCATGCCGAGCCACATGTCCCAATCGAGGGTGGAGGGCACGGCGTCGGCCGCGGGAATCTCGGTGACGCCCTGCGGCCACCAGGGACGGTCGGTCCAGGCGTGAACTTCCTTGACGTCGCCGATGACGCCGGACCAGATCATCTCCGCGCACTGGCGGGTGCCTTCGTTGGAGTAACCCTGGTTGCCCATCTGGGTCGCGACCTTGTACTTGTTGGCCGTGTCCTGCAACTGGTGGGCTTCCCAGATGGTGCGGCAAAGCGGCTTCTGCGTGTAGACGTGCTTGCCGCGCACCATGCAGTGCATGGCCGCGGTGGCGTGCATGTGGTCCGGGATGGCGATGATGACGGCGTCGATGCCGTTGCCTTCCTTATCCAGCATTTTGCGGAAATCTTTGTACTTCGGCAGGCTCGGGTAGCGCGTCATGACGGCTTTGGAGCGTACGTCGTCCACGTCGCACAGAGCCACGATGTTCTCCGTGGGCGCACAGCCGGCGATGTCGCTGGCCGCCTTTCCGCCCGCGCCGATCGATGCGATATTCAGTTTCTCGTTGGGTGACTTGTAACCCAGCGCTTTCAAGGAAGGCGTGCTTCCGAATCCGCCCGCCGGGACGGCTCCGGCCAATAGGGACCCGTAGAAAAAGTGCCTTCTCGTGAGATCGAATGCCATAACAACCCCCGCCGGTATCGTATCAGATTTCGGATGAACCACTCGTGTGATTCAAACATATTTACAGGCGGGAGCGGCCGCGGCAGGTATGGATTAGCGGCCGAACAGTGCCCGCCCCAGAGAGAACCAGCGGCGGGCGGGTTCGGCGGCGGGCGATGGCTGTTCCGGCGGCGGCGGGGCGGGGGTGTCGTTGAGTCCGTAGCGCCGCGCCAGGAGCGCGAGCACGCGGATTTCGGTGAAGATCTGGGTCATCGAAGGCCGCCGCGCGGGGATTTCCGCGAGGCATTTCAGCGCCAGGCGCTGCGCCGAGGGCAGCACCGATTCCGGACCGTGGCGCGGACCCTCCGCCACCGGAAGGCGGAACACTCCCTGCGCCGGCACCGTGGTTCCGGTGAGCATTTCCCAGAGCACCGCCGCCCACCCTTCGATATCGCCCTGCGCTTTGTATTGGGCGACGTAGGGCCGCGAGGGCGCCAGCGTCGCGCCGGAAGCGCCCAGGAGGATGTTGGCCGTCGAGACTTCTCCGTGGGCAGTGTCGCGCAGGTGCATCAGGCGCAGTTCGCCGGCAATCTGGGTCGCGTACGCGAGGGCCTGAGCCAGCGGGAGCGGCCGGCTGGCGAGGGCATCGGCCAGCGAAGGTTGCGCGCCGAGGACCACGGTTGGTTCCGCGCCTGGGATCGAGGCAGTCATGTGAGCACCACTCGCCGGCGGCGGGCACTGCGGAATCCGGCGCCGCGTCCGCCGGCGAGGCGAATCAGCGTCTAGTTGACGGCAAACGTGGTGCGGTCAGACTGGGGTTCAGTCTGGTCCAGCACCGCCGTTTGCAGGGACTCCAGGGCTTCGACGACGCGCTCCACGAGGTCGTCGGTTTGCGACATGGCCGTGCGCGCCGCTTCGATGGCGGCCGCATTGAGCTTCATGTTCTGTTCGATATCCACCAGGTCGGCGGCCACGCTGCGTTCGAAGTGGGCGGTGTGGTTGCGCAGGTCCTCCAGGGTCTTTTCCACGCGCCCGACGAATTCGCTCACGGATTCGAAACTGCGGTCCACCCGCGCCATGATGCGTTCGCTGATCTCGTTTTCCGAGGGGCGGGACTGGAGCGTCTCCTGCAGGGAGGTGACATCGGCGCCGACGCTCATGAGCTGTTCCTTCAGGGTGCCGACGGCGTCAGTGGCCGAACGCTGGATTTCCGCCATGGTGGTTTCATGCTCGGCGACCCGCGCGGCGATGCGGGTTTCGATCTCGCCGGATTGCGCGCGCAGCGCTTCTGTGTTGGCCTTGAGCGTCTGTAGGGCGGCCTGCTGCATTTCGGCGACGCGCTGCTCATGCGCCGTGAGCCGGGCGGTGAGACGCGCTTCGAGCGCATGCATTTCGGAGCGCACGGCTCCGCTGATGGTTTCGATCTTGGATGGGGTGGCCGCGGCTTCGGCGCGGCGCGCGGCCACGCTCAACAGCTTGAGTTCCAGCAGGATCTTCTGCATGCGCGGCGTGCGCGAATCGGGATTCTTCGCCAGGCAGGGCCCGATGAGGCGGTCGGCCGCGGGGCTGCCCGAACTCGGCGTGGGCGCGCCGTTGATGTTGGCGGCGAGCGTGGTGCGGCCTTCGCCTTCGAACGCGGGGCGGCCGGTGAGCATTTCGTAGAGCACGGCTCCGAACGAGAAGATGTCGCTTCTCTGGTCGGCGGCCCGCCCCTGCAGAAGCTCCGGAGCGGTGTAGTTGGTGACAGCGCCCGTCGCATCTTCCGGGGCCGGCAGGAGTTCCGCGCCGGCGTCGCCGAGCACGATGTTGGACGGCATGACCGCGCCGTGCGCTTGTCCGCCGTCGTGGAGTTTCCTCAGGGCTTCGCCCACCTGCATGGCGCAGCGCAGGGCTTCGCTCGCCGGCATTCTGCCTTCGGCGATGCGCTGGGCGAGGGTCTTCCGATCAGTCTGAGGGGTTTCGATTTCAGGCATTCCAGTTCTCCGGGCTACCTCTGCCAGTTAACCAAGGCTACGCATTGCGTGCAAGTTATCTTTCTAAATGATAGGTACCGCCGATCGGTACCGTGTGTACTTCGCTGCTATCCAGAGTTATCGGTCTCCCGGTCACCCCGCCGTTTGCCGGAAGAAGTCCAAGGATTGGGTCGCACATTCGCTCCAGCGGAAGCGGGCGGCACGCGCGCGCCCGGACGCGGCGAGACGGCGGCGCAGTTCGGCGGAGGCGAGCAGGCGCTCCAGCGCGGCGGTGAGCTCGGCCAGGCTGCGCGGGTCCACCAGCAGCGCCGCGTCGCCTGCGATTTCCGGCAGCGAGGATACATTGGATGTGACCACCGGCACCCCGGCCGCCATGGCCTGCGCCACCGGAAAGCCGAAGCCCTCGTACAGCGAAGGGTACGCGAAGACGCTGGCCGCGGCGGTGAGCGGCGCCAGGTCGGCCTCCGGGATGTAGCCCAGGTAGCGCACGGCGCGCAGATGTTCCACCGTGCGCCCGGCCTGCCAGCCGACCGGGCCGGCTACCACCATCTCGAATTCCTCGCGCAGGCCGGCGGGAAGCGCCGCGAAGGCATCCAGCAGCAGGTCCAGGTTCTTGCGCGGTTCGATGGTGCCCACGAACAGCACGAAGGGGCGGTGCAGGCCATAGCGTGCGCGCACCGCGTCGGCGTCCCCGGGCGTGCACTCGAAAAAGGCATCGGCGACGCCGGAGTGAATCACCGCGATCTTTTCCGGCGGCAGGCCGAGCACGCGCACCGCATCGTTGCGGGTGGATTCGGAGACCGCGATCAACCCGTGGGCGCGGCGGACCAGTTCGGCGAAGGAGCGCTCCGCGCACAGGTTCGCCGCCGGATGCAGTTCCGGCATGAGGAAGGTGGTGAGATCGTGGATGGTGGCGGTGAGCCGCACGCGCGAGGGCGGACGGTGCACCAGCACGCTGGCGTGAAACAGGTCCGCGCCGCGCGCAAAGGCGTCGAGCACGGGCAGGGGTGTGTAGTTGGCAATCGCCAGCGCGGCCAGGCCGGTGAGGGTGCGGGAGCGCCCGGCGACGCTGGAATCGTGCCGCAGGCGGTCCAGGCGCGGCAGGGCGGGGAACGTGTCCACGGTGTCTTTGCCCGGGGCGCGCCGCAGATGTTCGATCCAGTAATAGAGGTAGTTCTTGACCCCCGCGCTGCGCACCAGCAGCGGCGTGGCGTCGATCACGACCCGCATGACCTACCAGGATGGCACACGCGCCCGCGCTAATGTCCGTTGGTGGACCAGTGCGGCGCCGCGTGCGGCTTGGGCACGTAATTCGGGAAGGGCTCCGTGTCCGGCGTCACGCGCACGCCGGTGGTGAACTTGAGCGGATACTGTCTCCCGGCGGGATTGGGGTACGTCATCTCCACGAAGTAAGCGGTCCAGCCCTTCGCCGGCGCGGGCACGTGCGCTACCCACACGCCGCCTCCCTGGTCTTCGAGACCGGTGCTTTTGTAGGCGGGGCCGAGGGTTTCCAGGCGGAAATCGCGGTGGTCGGGATTGACGGCCTGCCACAGTTTTACGGCCGCGGGCCGGTCCTCGCTCACCACGCGGATGTCGCCGTTCTTTTCGAAGGTCCACGTGAAGCGCGGGCGCGGCGTGCCTTTGACCACGGTTTCGTAAAACGCTACCAGGCTCTGTTCGGCGTCGGTGTTGCGCAGGCTGTGGTCGGTGTTGGGGACGTAGCGCAGGTACTTCTCGCCCTTGAGCCCGTCGAAGTAGAAGCGCGAGGAGTCGGGCAGGAAATACTGGTCGCCCGCGGCCTGCACCATGAACTTGGGCATGGTGAGGCGGTCGCGGTAGCTGTAGGGATCCTCGATTTCCATCAGCTTGCCATACTCTTTAGTGCCCATCCAGTCCATCACGCCGGCATCATCGTAGTCCTTCACGGCGGGTGACCAGTAGCCGTAGACCTTCCAGTGGTGCACGAACGCCTTTTCCAGGTTGAGGGTATCGATGGACGCGGGGATGATGGCGGCCACCCGCGGATCCACCGCCGCCGTGACCCACGTGGTCCAGCCGCGCTTGGATCCGCCGCTGACCACGAATTTCTCCACCTTCACGCCGCCGCGTTCGGGCGCAGCCATGAATGCGGAGATGGTGTCCATGGCGCGCACCGCGGCTTTCGTCATGGGCAGGCGCAACGGCCAGGTCTCGTCGCCGGTGAGGAGGTATTTCATCCAGGTGTAGGCGATGATCTGGTC
>JAFDVU010000049.1 GCA_018268835.1 Acidobacteriota bacterium
AGTCGCGGCCGGCATCAGAGCAATCGTAACACGCGATTCCGCATGGATTACGGTTGCAAACGATCCCGAAATTCATAGGCTGGGGCCGTAGGGCACTTCTTAGCTTCCATTTTTTGTAACGCTCGTCGCTTTGGTAAATGAGTGTCAACTTTTGGATTCCGTTATCTGAAATTGCATTGCCCTGCTGGGCGGACGGATGTTAACATTCGCGATAACGGTTGAAGACCAGGGAGTCTCATTAGTCGTCCCAACTGAGCCGGTCCGTGTGCTGTTCGCTGCAAGGTTCGCCCGCGGCCGCGCTCCAGGAGAAGTAACAAGTTATGAAGACATCGTTCCGCATATTGCTACTGTCGATCCTCGTCTCGCTCGCCTGTATACCCGGGCTGTGGGCTCAAGGCTCGCGCGCCGCTCTCGGCGGGCGCGTCACGGACGCGCAGGGCGCGGTGGTTCCCGGTGCCAGCGTTGCCGTCACCTCCGAAGAGACGGGAGTTACGCAGACCACCAAAACCAACGAACAGGGCAACTGGCTGGTCCAGTTCCTCCTGCCCGCGAGTTATAAGTTCACGGTCGGCGCGCCTGGTTTCAAGACCAGCGAGCGCGGGGGCATCGTCCTCCAGACCTCCGATAACAAGCAGATCGACGTGCAACTGGAAATCGGCACGGCGACGGCGGAAGTCACCGTGACCGGCGAAGTGCCGCTCATCGATACCACCGCGGCCACGTCCGGTACCGTCATCGCGGAGGAGCAGATCCTGGAGATGCCGTCGCAGAGCCGTGTGCTCACGATTCTGGCCACCCTGTCGCCCGGCGTTCTCCAGCAGGATCAGAACAACAATACGGCGCACCTGTGGTCGCACGACGCGGCTTCGCAGATCACCATCGACGGCGGGCGCAACAATACCCGTTCGAACAACTTCGAACTCAACGGCATGCCGAATATCAAGACCGGCGGGCAGGCGGCCTTCATGCCGGCGCCGGATGCCGTGCAGGAATTCCGCGTCGTGATGAATGCTTATGACTCGTCGATCGGACGGCAGGCGGGCGGCACGATTCAGATGGTGACCAAGAGCGGCACAGCGAAGCTCCACGGCAGCCTCTACGAGTTCAACCAGAACAACGTGCTCAACGCCAACACCTTCCAGAGCAACCTGGCCGGAGCGGCCAAGGCGCCGATTCACTACAACGAGTACGGCGGCACCATCGGCGGTCCCGTATGGCTTCCCAAGGTTTATGACGGCCGGCAGAAGACCTTCTTCTTCTTCGCCTATGACGGCACGCGCAACCAGGATCCGCGGTTCGGCACGCGGTCGCTGCTGAATGCCCAGGAGCGCACCGGCGATTTCAGCCAATCCTACACCTCGCAGGTGGTGGGTGGCGTCCGCCAGATCATTCCGATCCAGATCTACGACCCCTATACTTCGGATGCGAAGGGCAACCGCACGCCGTACCCCGGAATGAAGATTCCCACCAATCAGTTGAGCCCGGTCGCGCAGAATATCCTGAAGTATGTTCCGCTGCCCAACAAGCCGAGCGACGGCACCAGCACGGACGCCAACAATTTCATCCCGTCCTCCAGCCGGCAGAACAAGATGGCCGACATTTCCGCGCGCGGCGATCATAGCTGGAACAACTCGCACAAGAGCTTTGTCGCGCTCGGCTGGTATCACGAAGACGAGTTGAGCGGCGACGACTTCCACAATCCCTCCACCGGTGCCTACCAGCACCGAATGTCGAAGACCCTGGGTGTGGACCACGTGTGGACCGCCAGCCCGACGACAATTCTGGACCTGCGCTCCAACATCAGCCGCTACGAAGAGCCGAACAACGATAAGGGCATCAACTTCGATAGCGCTTCGCTCGGTTTCCCAACGGCCTTCACCTCGCAGCAGGCGGTGGGCACGTTCCCCTATATCGCAGGGCAGTTCGGGAATATCGGTGTCGGGCAGGCCGGCAGCGTGGTCGATACTTCCTATTACACATTTGCCGGAACCCTGACCAAGGTACAGGGCAACATGACGTGGAAGGTGGGTGCGGAGCACTGGATTCTCCAACAGGCAAACAAGAGCATCTCCAACCAGGGCATCTTCACTTTCGACAACAGCAACTGGACACGGCAGAACGCCATTGCGAGCGGCGGCACCGGAATCGGCGCCAGCGGTGCCGCGTTTCTGCTCGGGCTGCCCAACGGCGGAGCCTTCCCGCGCAACGCGGACGCCTTCTGGAGCCAGCACTTCGAAGCCTTCTACGTGCAGAACGACTGGCGCGTGACCCCCAAGTTGACCATCAACATGGGCTTGCGCTACGACTGGGAGACCCCGATCACGGAGCGCTACAACCGGATGACCACCAACTTCGATCCGACCGTGGTCAACCCGATGAGCGATGCGGCGCAGTCGGCTTACGCGGCGATCCTGAATAGTTCCGCCAACGCGAGCAATCCCGGCGTGCAGATTCTCAAGCAGGTGCTGCCTGCAAGTTCATTCAAGCTGATGGGCGCGCAACTCTTCGCTGGAACCGGCGGGCAGTCGCGCGGTGTCTATCACACGGATTGGACGCAGATTCAACCGCGCGTCGGCTTTGCCTACAAGCTGGGGCCGAACACGGTCATCCGCGGCGGCGGCGGGCGTTTCAGCCAGGCGTCGTTCGATACCGGCGGGCAGAACGGCTTCAGCCGCACCACGGCCTTTACCGCCACCAACGACAACTACATCACGCCCAACGACACGCTGGACAATCCCTTCCGCGGCGGCATCCTGGCGCCGACCGGATCCTCGCTCGGCGCACTCACCAACCTGGGTCAGGGTGTGACCTGGAACTACCAGGATCCACGCCGCATCTACTCCTGGGAGTACAGCTTGCACCTGCAGCACCAGATCAAGAGCTGGCTTTTCGAACTGGGCTACACGCACAACAAGAGCTACAACATCCCCCAGGGGCTGAACGAGAACCTGCCGTCCTACCCCCTGTGGCAACAGTACCTCGGGGTCAACAGCGTCTTCGATTCCACCGGGCGCCCGCTGGACACTCTGCTGTGGAACACGCTGGTGCCGAATCCGTTCAAAGGGCTGCCCAACGTGACCGGCTCCATCGCCACGGCTACCAACGTATCGATGAACCAGCTGCTCAACCCCGTAACCATCCTGGGCGGAATGACCATGAACCTCTACCCGTGGGGCAAGAACCAGTACGACGCGATGTTGGTGAAAGTGGAGCACCGCTTCAGCAAGGGCTTCGCGATCATCAACTCGTTCACCTGGTCCAAGCTCTTCGAAGACACGTCATGGACCGGACCGGAGATCGCCGGACGCAACGTGGAGCATAAGCTGGGCGGCGAGGATCGTCCCTTCCACCTCTCCATCGCGCCGATCTGGCAGATTCCGATCGGCCGCAAGGGCATGGTTGGCAAGAACATGCCCAAAGTGCTCGACGCGTTCGTGGGCGGCTGGCAGTTGTCCGGACAGTTCAATATCCAGTCCGGCGTGCCGGTGGTGTTCGGTACGGATTCGTTCTTCTCGGGGAAGGACTTCGCGATCCCGCGCGATCAGCAGAGCCTGCTCCGCTGGTTCGACACGGCCCAGTTCCAGCGCTTCCCTGATAAGACCGCCGACATTACCAAGTACCCGGCGTGGACCGGCGTCATGAGCCTGCCCGGCGCGAACTACGTACCCAAGGCCGGGGACACTATCAAGAACGGGGTCTACCAGGACTTCGCCACTTACATCCGCAACTACCCGACCCGCTGGGCCGATGTCCGCGCCAGCCGCACCAACAATCTGGATCTCGGCATCTACAAGAACTTCTCCGTCATGGAGAAGGTCAAGATCCAGTTCCGCTTCGAGTCCTACAACACCTTCAACCATCCGCGCTTTGCGGCGCCGAACAGCGATCCCACCAGCTCGAGCTTCGGTGTGGTGAGCCCGTCGCAGCAGAACGCGCCGCGCACCATCCAGATGGCATTGAAGCTGTCGTTCTAGTTCGCACCTAAGGGAAAACGGGGCAGGCACGCAGTTCGCCTGCCCCGTTTTCTTTTTTGGGGCCGTCAGCGCACGGGCAGCCACACCTTCATCGCCATCGCATCGGAGAAGGGAACCAGGGTCACTGGTCCGGCGGCATAGACCTGCGCTCCGCTCCATCCCGCGGGCGGCGTCACCGGTTTCAGTGCGGCGGCGCTCTCGCCGGGCGATTTCACGCCGCCCGGATTCAGACTGTCTTCGGCGGCGAGCACCTGCGGTCCGCGCTGTATCGCGATGGAGTCGGGGTAACTCCTGCCGCCGGGGATCGTGCGCACCGTCAGGTCGATTGCGAGGGACACCGTGTCGCCCGCTTTCCAATCGCGCTCGATCGCCAGCCACTCGCCGGGCTTGCCGGGGTAGCGGCGCCCGCCCACGCTCGCGGTGAACTTGTCCGTCCACCGGGGCACGCGCAGTTGCAGCGTGAAGTGCCGCCGCTTCGCCTGCCGGATCGTCAACGACACTGCGCCGTCCGCGGGGAATGCCGTTGCCGCAGTGATCTTCGCAAACGGCGTCTCGAATTCGCCCGGAGTGTAGAGCACGACCGCCGGGCCGCTCTCCGTGGATCCCCACGCGATCTCGGGAATGAGCGAGATGCCGCGCGGCTCGCTGGAGACGCAGCAGTTGATGCCCGGCCCGGGCTTCTTCGTCCCGTTGAGCGGCGTGAAGTAGCAGATGTTGCCGTTGTGCGGATCCTGCGCGCCCAGCAACTGATTGTAGACCGTGCGTTCGAGTTCCTCTGCGTACTCCGGCGCGCCGGTGAGTTTGAAGAGCCGCCAGGTGAGTTGCAGCCAGGTGACGGTGGCGCAGCCTTCGCCGACGTCGTCCTTGTCCCCGCCGGGCAGCAGGTTGTCGTCGAGGAAGTGCTCCTTGGAACTGGTCGTGCCGGTGATGTACAGGCGCCGGTCGCGGATGTCGTGCCAGGCGGCCAGCACCGGCGGCAGCAGCGATTCGTCGCCCGTCGCCTTGTAGAGTTCGACAACTCCGATGAGGTCGCTCATCATCTCGTATGCCTTGGCGTTGGCCGTCTTGAAGACGCTGCCGGTGGCGCGCAGCGAGGCCAGCACCTTCGGTCCGTTGGGCTGATCCCAGGCGTGGACGAGGTACCAGCAGAAATCCAGGTAGCGCTTATCACCCGTCTGCCGGTAGAGCGTGACCATGGGCTCGAGCACGCTCGTGGCGGCCATCCCCACGTGCGTGCTCGCGGCGATAATGTCGCGCTGTCCCGGCCCGGTACCGAAGGTGCGCGCGAGCAGGTCGCCCACCCGGCGCGCGACTTCGAGCGCCCGCGTGTCGCCGGTGGTCTCGTGGTAGTTGAGCAGCCCGATGAGGTCGTACTTGTGCACCCAGACGTCCCACTCGGTCCAGCGCTTGTCGTCGGTGTAGGTGCCCAGGTAACCGTCGGCGCGCTGCGACCGCATCAGCGCGCCCGCGATGCGGTCCATCTGTTCCTTGAGCCGCGGATCGTGGGTGAATCGCCAGGTGTTGCAGGCGGCGTCCAGGTACTTGCCGGCGTGCTCGCCGATCCACGCCTGCTCGCCGGGCGGCTGCTCGAAGCCCCTCAGCAGACGCGCCTCGTCCACGTGCAGTAGTCGGCCTTCGAGATTGACCCGCAGGCGCGCCCCCAGCATGCCTTCGATGCGCTGCGTCTCAAACGGCGCCGGATCGAACTTCTCCGGCACGGTTCCGGCGAACACCGCCGCCGCGGCGGCCAGCATTCCAACCAACCATTTCACGCTCCACCTCCCGCGTCTCACGCCAGAGATCCATTATCCTCGTTTCGCGTGAACTCAGAGCGCCGCGCGGATGGCGGCGAGCGCAGCCGCGGGATCTGGCGGGTCGCAGCGGATCACCGTGGCGCCGGGAGAGACTGGACGCCAGCGGTCGAACATGCGCGGGGCGGGGAAGCCGGCGAACACCGTGATCAGCGGCACGCCCGCGGCCGCCGCCGCGTGCTGTCCCGCGGAATCGTAGCCCACGTAGAGCCTCGCGTGGGAGACGATCCCGGCGAATCCGGCGAAGGATCCGTCCCACCACACTGGCGCCACCCCGGCGGCTTCGGCCGCGCGTTCCACGCGCGCGCGCTCCTCGCCTCCGGCCCCACGGTCGATCACTAGCGGCAGGCGCGCGGCGAGCAGCGCGAGTAATTCGCGCTCGAACGGGTCGGGCAGCCGCTTGGCGGGATTCTCGCCGACCCCGAGACTGATCGCGACGTAACGCCCGGGCAACTCCGCGGCTTCCGGACGCAGCGCGAGATACGGCTTCGCATCCGGCACCCCGAACGTCGTCGCGGCCCAGCGCGCGGCCAGCGTAGGCAGCGCGTCGTCTGTTTCGGCGCCGAAGCTGCGGCTCTCGAAGAGGTGGTAATTGCGTTCGTTACCCACCGGCACCAGGCCGAGTTGCGTGAGACGGCTGTCCGGGTCGATGACGAGATCCTCTCCCGTCACCAGCGCCGCCAGGTCCTGCGCGGCAGCGAGGCGGTCGGCGAGCGTGCCTCTCCGGTAATCCACCGGCGCGTGCGTGAGGCGCGCATCCGCCGCGAAGAGTTCGAAGTTCTTGTGCGGACCGGCGAAGACGATCCCGGCCGCGCGGAAGCGGCGCTTCGCGGCATCCATCAGGACGCTGGTCACCGCGATATCGGCCCCCAGCGTTACGCGCGAGAGTACGAAGACCCGGCGCGGTTCGCGCTCCACCGGGCGAGGCTCGCGCACACGGCGGTACCGGTCGAAATCGGCGCCGGGCAGAACCGCGGAGAAGAGCCGGGCGTACACCTCGCAGAGCGCCGGATCGAAGCGGTCGGCCAGCCCCTCCACCAGCACGCCGAACAAGGCGCGCGCGCACTCGTCCGCCGCCAGTTCCGCCGGCAGTCGCTCGGGCGGATTTCCGGCGATGCAATCGGCCAGCACCTGCCGCGCTAGCTGCTCACACGAAGTACTTGTCAATCAGGATCCCCAGCTTCTTGCGCGTCGCGTCGGGTACCGCCTGCCGGTCCGTGAGGATCGCGTGCGAAAGCGCGCTGCCGCATTTACAGGCGCGCCCGGCGGGCATCGCGGCGACCGCGCCGGCCACCACCTTGCACGCGTTCTCCGCGTTCTTCACCAGGTGCGCGATGATGTCGTTGACCGTGACCGCGTCGTGATCCGGGTGCCAGCAATCGTAGTCCGTAACCATCGCCACGGTGACGTAGCAGATCTCGGCTTCGCGCGCGAGTTTCGCCTCCTGCAGGTTGGTCATCCCGATAACGTCCATCCCCCAGGAGCGGTAGACGTTGGATTCGGCCTTGGTGGAGAAAGCCGGCCCCTCCATGCAGAGGTAGGTGCCGCCCTCCTTGACGTTGACGCCGGCCGCGCGGCAGGCGCCCGCGACCACGTGGCTCATCTCCGGGCAGATCGGATCGGAGAAGCCGATGTGCGCCACCAGCCCTTCGCCGAAGAACGTGGACACGCGGCCGCGCGTGCGGTCGAAGAACTGATCCGGCAGCACGAAATCCAGCGGCCGGTGCTCTTCCTTGAGCGATCCTACCGCGCTCAGCGAGATGATGCGCTCCACCCCGAGCGACTTCATGCCGTAGATGTTGGCGCGGAAGTTGAGCTCGCTCGGCGAGATGCGGTGGCCGCGGCCGTGCCGCGCCAGGAACGCCACCGTGCGCCCCGCCAGCGTGCCGAGCACGTAGTTGTCCGAAGGCGCGCCGAACGGCGTCTGAATGGAGGCTTCCTCCTCCGCTTCGAAGCCCGGCATGGAGTAGAGTCCGCTGCCGCCGATGATGCCGATTTCTGCTTTCACTGTCGCTCCTGAATCAATTCGAGAAGTACGCCTCCGGTGGAGGCGGGGTGAACGAAGACGTAGATGTGGCCGCCCGCGCCCGCCCGCGGTTCGTTGAGCAGGCGCGCGCCGGATGCGCGCAACCGCTCCACCGCGGCCTTGAGGTCGGGCACCCGCAGCGCGATGTGATGCAGGCCCCCTCCGCGCTTTTCGAGGAATTTCGAGATCGGCGAATCCGCCGCCGCCGGTTCGAGCAACTCGAGCGGCGGCATCATGGCGACCCGCACCTTCTCGGCGTCGATCGTCTCGGTGCCGTGCAGCGCGAGCCCGATCGCCTGGTAGAAAGGGATCGCGGCCTCCAGGCTCTTCACCGCGACGGCGATGTGATCGAGCGCCCCGCGTTCGCCGTCGGGCAGGCCGGGAGGACCGTTGCACGGAATCTTCTCGATGTGGTCGAGCAGCGCGTCGATGCCCTGGCCCTCCGTGGCCACCGTGCGGACGATGGGGCAACTGTAACCCTCGGCGCGAAGTTCCTGCTCCAGCCGAGCCGCGCCCGCGTGATCGCTCTTGTTGATCGCGAAAATGGCGGCGATCTCCATGATCCCGCTCTTGATCGCCTGGATGTCGTCGCCCATCCCCGGCACCAGAACCACCACGGTCACCTGCGCCACACGCGCGATTTCGATTTCGTCCTGCCCCACCCCGACTGTTTCGATCAGCACGTAATCGCGTCCCGCCGCGCTCATCAGCCGCGCCATGTCCGCGGTCGCGCGGGCGAGTCCGCCCAGGTTGCCGCGCGTGGCCATGCTGCGGATGAAGATGCCGGAGTCGGCGTAATGGCGCTGCATGCGGATGCGGTCGCCCAGGATGGCGCCGCCCGTCATGCGGCTGCTCGGGTCCACCGCCAGGATGGCCACGGTCTTGCCCTGCGCGCGCAGCACGCCGGCGAGCGCGTCCACCAGCGTGCTCTTTCCCGCCCCCGGCGGTCCGGTGATGCCGACCACGCGGGCGTGCCCCGGCTCAAGCGCGTCCAGCGCCGCGAGCGCGGCGGGATCGCGGTTTTCCACGCCGGTGGCGAGGCGGGCCAGAGATCGAAGGTCCTGAATCATTCGCTCTTGAGGAGTTGCCGCGCGATCACCAGCCGCTGGATTTCGCTGGTGCCTTCGCCAATGGTGCACAGCTTGACGTCGCGGTAGAACTTCTCCACCGGGTAGTCCTTGATGAAGCCGTACCCGCCGTGAATCTGTACGGCTTCGCCGGCGATGCGCACCGCCGCTTCGCTGGCGAACAGCTTCGCCATCGCGGATTCGCGCGTGACCCGGTGCCCGTGGTCGAGCATCCATGCGGCGCGATAGTTCAGCAGGCGCGCGGCGTCGATCTCCACCGCCATATCCACCAGCTTGTGCTGGATCGCCTGGAATTCGCTGATCGGCCGCCCGAACTGCTTGCGCAATTTCGAGTAGCGCAGCGCCGCGCCGTACGCGCCCTGCGCCATCCCGATGGAAAGCGCCGCGATGGAGATGCGTCCGCCGTCCAGGATCTTCAGCGAATCGACGAAGCCTTCGTTCAGTTTGCCCAGCAACTGCGATTGCGGCAGCCGGCAATCTTCGAGGATCACTTCTCCGGTCGCGCTGGCGCGCAACCCGAGCTTGTTTTCCTTCTTCCCCGGCCGGAAACCCGGCGTGCCCTTCTCGATGAGGAACGCGGAGATGCCGTGCTGCGCGGCGGACCGGTCCGTGGTCGCCATGGCCACGCAGACATCGGCGTAGTGCGCGTTCGTCGTGAAGGTCTTCGCGCCGTTCAGCACCCACTCGTCGCCTTCGCGCACGGCTTTCGTGCGGGTGCCGCCGGCGTCGCTGCCGGCTTCGGGCTCGGTCAGGCTCCAGCAGCCGATCCACTCGCCGGTGGCGAGTTTCGTCAGGTACTGCTCGCGCTGTTCCTCGGTGCCCATCTTATATATATGGTTCGAGCACAGCGAAGTGTGCGCCGCCACGATGATCCCCACCGAGCCGTCCACCCGCGAGAGTTCCTCGATCAGGATCGAGTATTCGATGTAGCCCAGTCCCGCGCCCCCGTATTCTTCCGGGAAGATCGCGCCCATGTAGCCCAGCCGGCCGAGTTTGCGGATGACTTCGAGCGGGAAGGTCTGCGCCTCGTCCCATTCCATTACGTGCGGCGCGATTTCGGCCTCGGCGAATTCGCGGACGGCTTTGCGAAGGGCGATTTGCTCGGGCGTGTATTCGAAGTCCATTCGAACCAGACTGGCCGGCAGGGATGCCTGCCCCTCTACACAATCTCCTCTTTCACCGGGTCCCAGTGCATCGTGCGCTTCTCGCGGTAGCTGTCCACCGCCATGCGGCAGGCGATGGAGATGCGGAACCCGAGTTCGAACGGGCAGTTGGGCTGCCGCTGCGCCCCGCGGATGCAGTCGATGAAGTTCTGCATGTGCGCCTTCGGATCGCTGCGCGTCGTGCCCATCATCTCGTTGGCGTCCCTGCGGTTCACCTTCTGCGGCACGTAGCGGATGGCCTGCGGCGTGTGGCTGATGGTGCCGTTGTCGCCCAGCGCGTCCTCGCTGATCTTCAACTGATCGTTGCCGAAGCCCGAGTCCCACGTGTAGAGCAGTTCCTCTTCGTGCTCCATGGTGACGTTCATCGTGTCCGGCACTTCGCGCCCGTCCTTCCAGAGGAACAGCCCGCCGTTCATCGTGGCGGAGCGCGGGATTTTCAGGTCCATCACCTTGTACCAGAACGAAAGCTGGTGGCACATGTTCTCGTACACGTTGCCGCCGGAGTAATCCCAGAAGAATCGCCAGTTGCGGTATCGGTTGGCGTCGAACGCATGATCCGGCGCCTCGCCCAGGAAGCTTTTCCAGATGATGTTCTCCGGCGTCATGTCCGGGTAAATCGGGCGCGACCACTGCGGCTTGCCGTGCGGCGTGTTGCGGTACATGTGGGCGTGGATCATCGTGATCTTGCCCATGTTCTCCGGACGGTTGAACGCCACGGCGTCGGCGACCGCGCCGGTCGAGGTCCACTGGTGGCCAACCTGCACGACGTGCTTGCCCGCGTCCTTTTGATATGCGGCGCGCATGCGCTTGGCATGGTCCACGGAGAACGCCATGGTTTTTTCCTGGTAGACGTGTTTGCCCGCGGAAAGAGCGTCCGTGAAGTGCTGGCAGTGGAGGTGCTGCGGAGTCGCGATCAGGACGGCGTCGACGTCCTTGTCCTCGAGCATGCGGCGGTGGTCGAGATAGGTCCTGGCGCCGGGCGCGATCGTCTTCACGGCTTCGAGCGCCTTGGTGTACACGTCGGCGGCCGCCACGCACTCCACGTTCGGCAGCGAGATCGCCTGTTGCAGGATTTCGCGGCCGCGGTCGCCAGCGCCGATCATGCCGATGCGTACGCGTTCGTTGGCGCCCAGAACATTGGACGCAGCCAGCGTGCCGGCAAGACCCGTAGCCACGTGGCTGATAAAATTACGGCGAGATTGCATGGGGACGGTACTCCTAAGGCGCAATTCTTAATTATAGGACAAGGCATAATGAGTCATGCTCAGAGTCTGGTTGTGTCTGGTGGCGTTCGGAGCGGCGTCGCAGGCGGCGGCCGCGAACTGGAATCCCAAACTGGCGGCGGCGTACCTGGATGAGCGGCAGGGCAAGTGGTTCGACTGGCCGGTCGCGCGGAAAACCGGCGGGCCGTGCCTCTCCTGCCACACCGGTGTACCGTACCTGGTAGCGCGCCCGCTCCTGCGGCGCGCGCTGGGCGAGAACGCGCCTACGAAGTGGGAGACCGGCCTGTTGGACGCCCTGCGAGCGCGCGTGGACAGCCGGGACGCCAAGGCGTTGTTCGGGCAGACCCGCGAGCCGCACGCCTCCGAATCGATCGGCGTGGAATCGATCTTCGCCGCGGTGTTCCTGCGCGGGAGCGCGGCGGCGATGCAACGCCTCTGGGATCTGCAATTGCGCGACGGCCAGGCGCGCGGCGCGTGGAACTGGTTCGAACTCGAACTCGATCCCTGGGAGAACACCGACGCACCTTTCTTCGGCGCGGCCCTCGCCGCGCTGGCGGTGAAGGACTCGCCGTATGCCGCCCCCGATCGCGTGGCGGCGCTGGCGGCGTATCTGAAATCGGCCGCGCCGCAACAGCCGCTACAGAATCGCCTGGCGTTGCTCTGGACCGCGAAGTCGCTGTCGGGCGTGGCGAAACGCGAATGGATCGAGGAGGCGTTCGCCAGTCAGGAAAAGGACGGCGGGTGGACCAACGCCTCCCTCGGTCCGTGGAAGACGCGCGAAAACGCGCCGCCCTCGTCGGGGAGCAGCGCGTACGCGACGGCCTTCGCCGCCTTCACGCTGATCCAGGCCGGCGTGCCCGTCAAGGACGCGGGTCTCGCCCGCGCGCTGGACTGGCTGCGGTCGCATCAGAACCCCGCTCAGGGATACTGGGACGCCGTGTCGATGAACAAGACCTACCCCGAGGGCTCGATGCAGTCCCAGTTCATGCGCGAAGCGGCCACAGGCTACGCCGCGGCCGCGCTCGCGCTGGCGGAACGGTAGAGGCTGCAAAGGCCGACTGCGGTTTTCCGGAGTCCCGCCACACAGCCCTTGGCCGCACCGCCCTATTTTCCTCTCAGCGTCTCGATCGCCTTCTCGATCTGCCGGTCCTTCCCGGCCAGGAAATCACCCGGCGTGTTGTCCACCCACACGTCGGGCGGGACGCCGTAGTTCTCCATGTTCTCGCCTTTGGCGGTGAAGACGCCGGAACCCGGCGTGCGGATCGCCGACCCGTCCAGCAACGTGAATGACCCCGTGCCGATCACCTGCCCCGACGTCGGCACGCCTACCAGTTTGCCCAATCCGAGCGCCCGGAAGCCGTCCGGGAACATCTCCGCGTCACTCGCCGACCGCTCGTTCTGCAGCACCACCATGGGCCCGAAGAACGCGCTGCCCGGACGCTTCACATCCAGCGAATCGCGCCCGCGCGTGACCTGGTAGGGCTTGCGCTGCCCGAGGATCTCCAGCAGTTCCTGGTCGATCCCGCCGCCGCCGTTGAAGCGCTGGTCGATGATCAGCGCCTTCTTGTCCTGGTTCTCCAGCAGGTCGCGCTGGAACTTCGCCAGCGACGGCGCGTCCATCGCGCGTATGTGCAGGTACCCGATCTCGCCGCCGGTGAGTTGCTTCACCATCGCCTCGTGCTCGTCCACCCAGCGCGCGTACATCAAATCGCTCATCGCCGTGCCCGCGATGGGTTCGATCTCCACCCTCCACGCGCCCTCGGCCGAAGGTTTGTTGTTCACCAGAAACTCGAACTTGCGCCCCGGCAGGATATTGAACAGCTTCCAGTAGTTGTCGCTGGTCTTCATCTCCTTGCCGTTGACCGCGAGGATGAAGTTGCCCGGCTCGATCTTGATGTAATCGTGGTCCGCCGGCCCCTTGCGATACACGTGGCCGGCCTTGTAATACCCGCTCGCATCCGGTTCCAGGTCGAACCCGGGGTACCGCGTCTGGATGCGCTCCTGCGCCTGCTCGCCCGGCAGGCGCGTGCCCCCCGAGATGCCGGTGTGGCTGGCGTTGAGGTCCCCGATCATCTCCATCACCACGTTGTGCAACTCCTCGGTATCGGCGATGTGCGGCAGCAGCGACTCGTATTTGTCGCGCGCCGCTTCCCAGTTCACCCCGTGCATCTTCGGGTCGTAGAAGCGGTTCTTCATCACGCGCCACGCTTCCTCGAAGACCTGCCGGCGCTCGGCCGGGACATCGATCTCCATCCGCACGGAGAACGCGATCCGTCGCGGAGCTGCGCCCGTCGCCGTCTCGGCCGCGGCCGATCCGCCGGTGGCACCGCGCGCACCCCGTCCACCCCGCCCGTTGGCCGTCGCCGCGGCCGCCGGTTCCGCGGCCGTAGCCGCGCCGATGGCGAGGTTGTAGATGCCCCCACCCTGCAGGAAATAGATGCTCCGGCTGTCGCGCGCCCACTGCGGCTCGTTGAATCCGCCGAAGCCGCCGCCGCGCCCCCCGCGCCCGCCGCTGGATTCCACCGTGGTGTTGAGCCGCGTCAGCCGGCTGCCGTCCTCGCCGATGGTGTACATGCCGGGTCCGCCCGCCGCGCCGCGCCCGCCATCTTCGCTCGCCGCGCTCTGCGCCGAAAACAGGTACGTGCGGCTGTCCGGCGCGGGCACCACGTACATCACAGATCCGGACATGCGGGTGAGTTGCGTGATGCGCCGGTCGAGCCCGTCCCACACGATCTTCACCTGCACACTAGCCGGCGCCGCCGCGCCGCCCCGTCCGCCGCGTCCCGCTCCCGGCGCGGATTCGGCGGCCATGGCCTGCTCCTCGGTATTGATCTCGCTCGAATCTGGCGCCTTCTCCGCCGGCGTGAGGGACACCGCGTACAACTGCGTCGCCGTGCGGTTGAGCGACGCCATGGCAGGCGCGCCCGCGCCGGCGATGAAGAGCAGTTTCTTCCCGTCCGGCGTCCACTTGGCGCCGCTCGAAAGCAGGAAATCGTCGCTGCCGATCATGTGCTCCGCGCCCGAGGCCAGTTCCTTCACCCACACATGGCTGCGCAGCAGTTTGTCCGGCTTGGCGTAGGAGATCCACTTGCCGTCCGGCGAGAACTGCGCGCCGGTGACGTTGCCGGCGTCGCTCGACGCCACCACGTTGGCGCGCCCGCTGTCCACATCCACCATCCGCACCTGGTGATCCGATCCGGTCCACAGCAGCGCCTTCGAATCCGGCGAGAACACCAGCCCGCTCTTGTCGCAATCGGCATCGCTGATCTTCTTCACGCTCTTGCCGAGCTCGTCGGAGAGGTAGACCTCTTCCCGTCCCGTGCGGTCGCTGACGAACGCGATCCACTTACCGTTGGGCGACCAGCGCGGCGCTTGCTCCTTCCACGCCGTCTCCGTCACGCGCTGCGGTTCGCCGCGATCGGTGGCGATCGTGAATAGCTCGCCGTGCGCGATGATGGCCGCCCGCTTGTTGGACGGCGAAAGCGCGAACGCCTGCGCCTCGCTGAGCGTCACCAGCGCGCGATCGTTCTCCTTGGAATCCGCCTTGATATCGATGACGATCTCGCTGCTCCTGCCGCTGGCCGTATCCAGCTTCCACAACCCGAAGTTGTCTTCGTAGACAATCACCTTGCCGTCGGCCGAGATCGACGGGAAGAACAGGTTGCCGTCGGTGTGGTGCGTGACCTGGATCTCGCGCCCCCCGTGATCGGAGATCTTCCAGATGTTGTTCACGCTCTTCATCACTTCCGCGCTGCCCGGCTTCACGTTCCTTTCGTCCGCCAGCCGGTTGGCTACGTAATAGATCTCGCCGTTGCGGGCGTACATCGGCCACAGCCGGTTGCCCTTGTACTCTTCGTCGCCGAGCCGCGTGAATGTCTTCGCCGCGACATCCATTACCCACAGGTCCGCCGCGTAACTCCCGCGATAGTGTTTGCGCGACCACGGCGCGGGATGGCGCGTGAACGCCAGCCTTGCGCCGTCGGGGGAGTAACTGGCCCACGCCCCCCAATCCGTCGCAACCGGAGTCTCAATGCCGCCCGAAATCGGAACCTCCCAGAGCGTCGCCACCGTCGGGAATACCCCGTTGCCGCGCGTGGACGTAAACAGGATCCGCTTGCTGTCCGGTGTCCATCCGACCACCGTGTCATCGGCCGTGTGAAACGTCAGTTGATTCGGCTTGCCGCCCGCCGCCGGGATGACGTAGACGTCGTAGTTGCCGTCGCGGTCGGACGAGAACGCGATCCACTTCCCGTCGGGCGAGAAGCGCGGGTAGACGTCGCGCGCCTGATTGTCGGTGAGGCGCTGCGCGCCCGTGCCGTTTTCGTTGGCGATCCAAAGGTCGCCCAGGTAGCTGAAGGCGACCTTGCCATTGGCGTATGCCGGGTGGCGCAGGAGTTTCACCTGTGCGGTGGTGAGCGCGGGAGCCAGCAGCATCACGCCAAGCAGCAGTAGTCTCGTGATCATCGGGAACCTCCGGAAGCAAGGGATAATGCGATCTTAAATCCTGGCCGGGCGCGCGGCAACCAGGGTGCAGAGCAGCAGGGTCAGCCGGACCGCCGTTGTAAAACATCGTGGCAATGCTCACATGCGAATCCTGCCAGATCGTCCTGCCGGATGGGACATCTCGCTGCCCCATGTTGGCGCGGGTCCAGAGTTGGCGCATGTCCCCCGAGGTGGTTCTGCAAGCCACGGAGGCCCTGGTGGCGAAGAATCCGGCGATCCGCAACGTGGTGGCATTCAGCCAACCCGCTGAGCACCGTGGAACACTGGGATTCCTATCGCTGGCGCGTCTCCGGGTACGTCGACAGCCAGCCCAAAGCCGGCTCCAGGGCGCGCACTCTGTTCTTCGCCGTGGTGCAGAGCGTGGGCAGCGACTGGCAACTCGAAGACCTCGAGTTACAAAACGTCGACCAGGGCGGCCGCTGATCCCGCCGCCGGGGACTCCCTCTAATGCATCGCCCAGCCGCCGTCCACGTTCAGAATCTGCCCCGTCATTCCGTCGCTTAATTCGCAGGAGAGGAACAGGCACACCCGCGCCACATCGAGCGGCGTGATGCGCCGCTGAAGGCTCTGGCTATCGACGAACGCCTGCACCTGCTCGGGGCTCACGAAGTTCTTCTCGGATTTGGTGTGAATCGCCCCCGGCGTCACGCAGTTCACGTGGATGTTGTGCGGCCCCATCTCGCGCGCCAGCGAACGCGTGAGTCCGATGACCCCGCCCTTCGACGAAACGTAATGCGTCAGCCCCGGCACCCCCAGGTGGAACGTCACCGAGGAGAGGTTGACGATCTTGCCCGACTGCTGCCGGACCATCTGGGGCAGCACCGCCTGTGAAGTATGGAACATACTCTTCAGGTTCACATCGTGCATTTCATCCCACTCCGCGGCGGACATCTCCAGAAACGCGCGGCGCGGAAAAATTCCGGCGTTGTTGATCAACGCGTCGATGCGCCCGTGCCGCTCGATGGCCGCTCGCGCCACGTCCGCGATCCGCTGCGCGTCCCGCACGTCTCCACCGGACGAAACCGCGCTGTAGCCGGCGTCGCGCAGCGCCGAAGCCACAGCGGCGCAGCCCGCTTCATCCCTGTCGAACATGTGCACGTGGGCGCCTTCGGCCGCAAACAGGCCGGCGATGGCCTCGCCGATTCCCGTGGCGGCGCCCGTCACCAGGACAACGCGATCTTTCAAGAGCATAGTGGTCGCTGTCCATCATAACCAAAACAACAGCGGCCACGTGGTATCGGCGGGGCGGGCCTCGGCGCGCCCCGCGCTGGCGAGTTTCCTTGCGTTACCAGAGCAGCCAGGCGATCAGGCTGCCACCGATGATGATGATGATTGGGTCAGTTGGCATGCCCGATTGATCGGGTGAACGCCGGCCGCACTTTAGGCTCGAGATCATCCCTGGATCCCCCGGAATCGAAATCTTCGAAGTGCCCGCCACCGCCTGGAGCCCCCGCATCGCCGTAAATCACCTACTGTAAATCACCCCTGGATTTGGGCTTTACAAAGATTTATACTTGACCGATACAGGACCGACACGATCCTGAACGACTGCCGCGCGAACAGACAAACGGGGCCTAAAATAGCGCGGCCTAATGGGAGTTGTAGATGCCAAAAGCTAAAGTACTAGTACGACTGGTGGGGCTGATATGTTTGTGTTCCTCGGTCGCCGGGGCGCAGGAGGTTAGCGCCGGCATTACCGGCAGAATCACGGACCCGTCGGGGAGCGCCATTGTCGGCGCCAGCGTTCTGGCTAAGAACGTCGACCGCGGCACTGAGTGGCCCACAACCAGCAACGAGGACGGGATCTATAGTCTGCCCCGCCTTCCGATCGGAACCTATTCTCTCAAAATTGAGGCGAAGGGCTTCAAGACATCGATCCAGCCTGGGCTGACCCTTGAGGTCAACCAGCGCGCCCGCCTTGACGTCACGATGGAGATCGGCGGCGTCACCGAAACTGTTACCGTATCGGGGGAGGCGGCGCTGCTGCAGACCGACACTACCCAGGTGGGCTCGGTGATCAGCGCTTCGACCATCGTCAACACGCCGCTGGTCAGCCGGAATCCCCTCGCCCTCACGCTCCTGGCGCCGGGTGTCACCACCCCCAACCCAAGCGGCTTTAACACCGGGACCCGGACCGGCGGTGGCGGCCGGCCCTACGTCAACGGCAACCGCGAGGAGGGCAACAACTTCCTTCTGGACGGCGTGGACAATAACCAGACTTCCGATAACCTCACCGCCTACCAGCCCAACCTGGATGCCATCGCCGAGTTCAAGATGATCACCAACAACGCATCCGCCGAGTTCGGTAACTTCCAGGGCGGGATCATCAACGTGGTGATCAAGTCCGGCACCAATGAATTCCACGGCAACGTATTTGAGTACTTCCGCAACGACAAGCTCAACGCCAATAACTGGGCCCGTAACTGGACCGTCGGGCAGAACTTCCGCTCGCCCATCCGCTGGAACCAGTTCGGCGGCACCTTCGGCGGGCCAATCAAGAAGGATAAGCTCTTCTTCTTCGCCGACTACCAGGGCCTGCGGCGCGCCACGCCTCCCAGCGTCAGCGCCACCGTTCTGATGCCCGCCGCCTGGCGTCAAGGCGATTTCTCAAACCTGCTCGACCCCAAATACTCCGGTGTCGCGGCCGGGATTCCGCTCTACAACCCCTACTCGGAAAACGCCGCCACCGGCGCCCGCGCGCCCTTCCCCAACAACCAGATTCCGGTCAACCTGTTCAATCCGGTGATCAAGAACCTGTTTGCGAATCCGTCGGTCTATCCGCTGCCGACACTTTCCACGCAGAACGTAGTTACCGACTCCAACTACTTCTACACTTCGTCGAGCTACGTCAAGTCCGACCAGGGGGACCTCAAACTGGACTATAAGGCCTCCGACAAGGACGATCTGAGCGCGCGCTATTCCAATGGGCGCCAGGACCAGCCCGGCGTCAACTCCGCGCCGTTCCTGTACAACAGCTTCAATATCGCCCCGTTCCAGAACGGCGTCATCAACTGGACCCGGACGATCAACCCGCGCCTTGTCAACGAAGCCCGCGTGGGCGTGAACAACATCATGCTCAACAACGGCGGCGAGGATAAAGGCCTGGGCGATATCGCCTCCAAGCTGGGCATGCAGAATGCCGGCACCGGGTTGCTCTCCCTGACGGGCTTTGCCTATACCGCCGGTTTGGGTAATGCCAACATCGGCACGCAGCAGTTGTTCGCCACCACCACCTATCACTACGCCGACAACGTGAGCATCAATCGCGGCCGCCACATGATGAAGATGGGCGGTAACATCCTGCGCCAGCAGATCAATGCGTTCTACGCCGGCAACAATGGGCGCAGCGGTTACATGAACTTCAGCGGACGCTTTACGGCCGCCAACGCCATCAGTCCCGCCGGCAAGCAGGTCGGCGAGGCCGACTTCATCCTCGGCATGCCGAGCGATTACGGCCGCGGCCTGAGCACCGGCACCTGGGGGCAGCGCAAGACCATCTACGGGTTCTACTTCCAGGACGACTGGCGCGTCACCAATAACCTGACCCTCAACCTCGGCTTGCGCTGGGAATACCATACCCCGCTCGTCGAGGTCGCCAACCGGCAGTCCAACTTCGGCCTGTTCAGCGGCCAGTTGGAGCTTGCCGGACAGAACGGCAACAGCCGCGCGCTCTTCAATCCCTATAAGAAGGACTTCCAGCCGCGCATCGGCTTCGCCTACACTCCGGACATCCTGAGCAAGAAAATGGTGGTCCGCGGCGCCTACACCGTCTCCTCCTTCATGGAAGGCACCGGCACCAACCTCCGCCTGACCATGAATCCCCCGTTCGCCACCGAGTACACCACCCTGTACAACACGCCCAGCTATATCCTCCCCGGATCCACCCTCGACCAGGGGCTTTATGGCCTGAGCAACTCCGACCCCTTCAAGGGCGCAACCATCCGCCTCTGGGATCCCAACGTCCGCCCCGCGGAAGTCCAGCAGTGGAACCTCACCCTGGAATTCCAGTTGCCCTCGCAGAACGTGCTGACCGTGGGCTACGTGGGACAGCACGGCACCCACCTGATGGTGGCCATGCCGTACTTCCAGAAGCAACTCATTAACGGCCAGGTCCTGCAGGGGCCGTACCTCGCCGGCAACGCCGACCTGGTTTCCAAGATCAGCCAGATTTCCGGCACCTGTTCCTGCGCCAACCAGAAGTACAACGCGCTACAGACCTCGCTGCACAAGCGCTTCAGCAGCGGCCTGGAATACCAGGTCTCCTATACCTGGTCGAAGGGCATGTCGGACTCGATCGGCTACTACGGCGAAGGCGGCCAAGCCGGAGGCCAGTCGGCGTACATGCAGAACCTGTATGACCGCCGCAGCGAGTGGGGACCAGCCTACTTCGATATCCAGCAGAATTTCACCACGTCCTTGGTCTATGAACTTCCCTTCGGCGCCAAGAAGAAATTCGGCTCCAATTGGAACAAGGCGGTGGACGGCGTTCTCGGCGGCTGGCAGATGGGCGGAATCCTCAGCGCTCACACCGGCTTCCCGCTCACCATCAAGATCAGCGGCGATCCCTCCGGCACCGGCGCCCGCAGCTTCCGCGCCAATGTCGTCGGCACGCCCAACGATCCCCATAACATCGGGCCGGGCGTTTCCTTCCTGGATGTTACTGCTTACTCGGTCCCCACGGCGCGGACCTTCGGCAACTCCGGCGTCGGCATCGTTCGCGGACCTGGCATGAAGCGTCTCGACTTCTCACTCCACAAACAGTTCAACGTCACGGAGAAGAAGTACTTCGAACTGCGCGGCGAAGCCTTCAACCTGTTCAATACCCCCATCTTCAATAGTCCCGCTTCGCAGATCATCACCTCTTCCCTCTTCGGACAGATCCGCAGCGCGCAGGGTGAGAGGAACATCGAAATGGCAGTGAAGTTCTACTTCTAGACTTCACCGCCTGATTCCCGGCTGACCTTCCAGGGCCGGCTTCCCGGATCGACCGATCCCGCGAAGCCGGCCCTTTCCTATTGCGCCCGCCGCATCGCAGCCCGCCCCACATGATGCGCAAGGTTGCGATCCGGCAGCAGCAGTCCGCTTTCGATCGCCGTCCGCCCTTCCGCCGTGCGTCCCAGGTCGAACTCCACCATCCCGGCCAGCACCGCGTTCCAGCTTGACCCCGCGCCACGCCCGCCCGGCCGCTGCGCCGCTTCCAGACGCGCCGTCCAGTCCGCCGCGCGGAACCCCTGCAGCCGCCGCGCCAGTTCGTAGGCGAAGACCAGCCCCTCCATCCCCCGGGAAGACAGCGCCCGCACGCGCTGTTGCGCCGCGTCGCCGCGTCCGCAGCGCCCTTCGGCCACCCCGAACTCCGCCTGGTTCGCTGACGCGGCAACGAACGGCGCCAGTCCGTCGCGCGTGAACGCCAGCTCGCCGGCCGCTTCTCCGATGTGGTCCACAATCGCCAGCGCCGCGCTGCAATTCCCCTGCTCCGCGGCCGACGATGCCTCCAGCGCGCGCACCCGGATCCACACCTGCCGCACGTTGGTCCCGCCTTCCTCACGCGCGAAGAAGCGGTCCTGGAACAGCCCGCGGGCCTTGTCGAAGCTGCCCGCCTCCGCATACGCCAGCGCCAGGTCGTAGACCATCCCGGTCGGCATCTGCTTCGCGTCCGGATAGCGCTCCAGCGCGGCCACCGTCTCCGCCGCCGGCCGGCCCAGGATGCCGAGCGCCGTGCTGATCCCCGTGTACAATTCCGTGTTGGACCTATCCACCGCCAATCCGGCGCGGAACGCCTCTGCGGCCCCCGGCACGTCGCGTCGGATGCGCAGCAGCGTGCGCCCCAGGTTCGCGTGCAGCACCGGAATCGCCGGGTTGAGCTTTTCCGCGGCGCGCCATTCGGCGATGGCCGCCTCCACCAGTCCGGACGCCATCCGCAATTCGCCCAGCAGGAATCGCGCCGTCGCATCCGCCGGCCGCAGGCGCGCCGCCTCCTCCATCACTTCCAGCGTCATCGCCCCGCCCGGAAACGCGTACGCCGTGGGCAGCATCGCCGCCAGATCGGAATCCGCCGCCGCCGGCTGCCCCATCTTCCGCAGACAGTACGCCCGATAGTACGCCACGATCGGATGCCGCTGCGGCAAAGGCACGCCCGGCTCCGTCTGCTCATCCGGCGCCGGCGGATACTGCCGCGCGAGCACCTCCCGCGCCTCCCGCCAAAGCCCCAGACGCATGTACTCGGCCGCGATCTCCAGCACCCGTTCGGCATCCGAACCCGTCGCGCCCGAAAGGAACAGGCTCACCCCGGGAATCGCCGCATTCGGCGTCCTCCCCATCGCGCGCTGCACCGCGATCCACTCTTCTCTCGCCCGCTGGTCGCCCGGCTCCACGCGCCGCGCGTCCTCCAGCAGCGATGACGCGCCGGCAAGATCCCCCTCGCGCGCAGCCATCTCCGCCAGTTTCACATCGCCCGCCGCGCGGAACTTCGGCATGCGGCGCGCCGCCTCGAATTGAAGCCGCGCCTCCCGCCCGCGCCCCACTCCCTCGAGCCCGATCCCCAGGTAGTAGGCGATCTCGGGATCCCACGTCGCGCGCGCCGCCGCCGGCTCCAGCCAGCGTACCGCGTCGTCGTACCGCAACAGCGCCGCCGCCAGCCGTCCCGCCGCCACCCGCAATCCCTGCTCGTCCGGCGATTGCGCCAGCGCCCGCTCGTAGGTCGCGTACGCATCCAGCAGGTTCCCGTTCAACTCCAGTTCCGTTCCGGCGGCCAGCGCCCCGCCCGATGGCTGCCGCGGCTGCGCACCCGTGCGAATCTCGCTCTCCGGCGCCCAGTCGTACACGCCCTCTGTGTGCCGCATCAGCGTCCGCCCGCCGGCATCCTTCAGTTCGAATGTGAGCGGCCGCCCCGGCGTGACTGCCGCTTCGAGCGAGAGCGCGCGGTCCGGCGCCAGGTCCACCGTCTCTTCCTTTACCACCCGCGAGCCATCCAGGATCCGCGCCTTCGCTCCCTTCTCTGCGTGGTTCGGATTGAAGCCCGCCGCCAGCTTGTTTCCCTCGCGATGCAGGTACAGCACGCCCTCCAGGTTCGCGCGCGTGATCCCGCCGATGCCCCGCACCGGCATCCAGCATTCGCTGAAGCGGATGCTCTGCCGCGGTTCCAGGAACGAGTACGTTTCCTGGTTGCGCATCAGCCCCGCCTGCACTTCCACGTAACCGCTGTTGTCGTCGGATAGCGCGCGCCGCCAGTCCAGCCCGTCGGCATCCACGCCCCACGACCAGATCTTCTTCGCCGGCAGGTCCGCGTAAGCCGCGTAGTGCGCCACGCCGGTCTGCGTGTGCGGATGGTACACGCCCATGAACGGCTCCCGGCTGCCGTGCACGAAGCGCGACACCGTCCCCGCCTTCTGGTTGCCGATCACGCTCTGGTCCAGCCCCGCCGAGTTCACCGGCCACGTGTCCACATCGGTGAAGCCGTGGCTCGCCGACCAGCGCATCGGGTACCAGATCTTCGAATCGTCCCACACCCGCACCCCGGCATTGTTCCACCAGTAGAAGCGGTGGCGTACGTCGCTGCGATTGTAGAGCGTCACCCGCTCTTCCAGCACCGTCGATGCCGGCGCCAGGCGCAACTCCACCGTCCACTGCATCCCGTACGGGCGGTCGATGTTGCTCACGAACACGCTCGCGCTGCCGTCCCCGTTCTCCGCGAAGGAAAAGTCCACCGGCGACATCGACACCCAATTGTGCGACACCGGAAAATTGAATTCGATGCCGAACGCCGCCCACGCGCCGCGATATCCGATCTGCGCCTTCTTGATCGAGGGATTCGCGTAAAACATCGGCTGCCCGCTGATCTTGTCGATGCACGTATAAAGATGCCCGCCGATATCCGGCAGTACGGAGCACTTCAGGTACTCGTTCTCCAGGTAGACCGCGCGCCATGCGGTGTCCGCGCGCTGTCCCGTGAGATGGTCGCGCACCGTGTACGGGTAATTGAACCGGGTGGAGGCGAATTGGTCGAACGGCGGATTGGGGTTCGGCGGCCCCTCCTGATAAGTCGGCAGGGTCAGTACGTCCTGCCAGACGCGGACCGCGGCGGGCGCCGCGTACCCACACAGCGCCAGCGCCGCTGCCAGGGTCAAGCTTCGTGCACGCATAATTGAAGTCGCGGGAATACACGCCGCGAATTCATCCTACACCCTGACGCGGTAGCGCAGGCCTCCCGGCCTCCAACCCTTCTCACCGGAACTAACTCCCCTATCTACCAAAGGTAACTTCCCCCCCGCGCCCCCGGCTCCTATACTCAGGCTATGATTTGGGCCATCGCGGCCGCCGTCGCCATTCTCCTCATTCACCTCTTCCTGAACCAGCCGTCGCGCAAGTCCAGGGCGCTCTGCTACTCCGCCATGCGCGCCGGCAAACGCGGCAACTGGACGCTCGCGGCGAATTTCTGCGCCGAAGCCCACGCCACCGCCGGCAAATTGAAGGAGCCCGCCCGCTCCCGGATGCAGGCCCTGGTCGATATCCAGTGGGCTCACGTGCTGCACCGCCAGGGGCGCCTCGCCGAAGCCCGCGAAAAGATCGAGCGCGGCATCGCCGACACCGAACGCCTCTTCGCCGCCCCGCCCGGCATCCTCGCCGGAGCCTATCTCTGGTGGGGCGACCTCTGCATGGACCTCAACCTCCACCAGGACGCCGAAGCCCACTACCGCCATGCCTTCGAGGACGACGTAGCCCGCGACAACCTCCTCGGCATCATCTCCGACCTCCAGCGGCTTGCCGACTGCCTCCTCAGCCTCGACCGCCGCGCGGATGCCGAACCCGTTATCGAGCGTGCCATCGCCGCCGAAATCCGCCAGACGCGCGAATTGGCCGCCGCCCGCGGCCACAAATTCGACGAGCATCGGATCACGCCCCTCTCCGCCTCCCGCCTGCACCTCTGCCGCGGCGAATACGACGATGCCTGCCGCGTCTATCGCTTCCAGATTGAGCGCTGGTGCACGCCGAAGAATCGCCCCAATAACATCGACCCCGGCCTGATGTACCTGCAACTGGCCGTGGCCGAGGAACGCGCCGGCCGCTTCGAGGAAGCCGCCCGCGCCTACGAAGAAGCCGCCTCCGCGTTCGAACGCGACTGGTGCCCGGGCCACCCCAGGGCGCTCGCCGCCCGCGATGCCCTGGCCTCGCTCGAATCCCGCGCCCTCACTGCTCGCTTGACGCGCTCTTAGTCAGCTTCTGGATTTCGTCCCAGTGCTGTTCCACAAACGCCAGGTTCGCCTTGCTGACCAGCTTCAGCATGTCCGGCGGATATTCCTTGTACGCCCCCGATTTCTTGAAGCCCACCGCCATAGTCGCCTGCGTCAGGGTCATGATGCCTACCGCGTACTCGCGCGGTTTCAGCCCGCTCGCCGCCAGCGCGGAGACCACCTCCGGAAGCCCGCTCATCTTCCGGTCCATCTCATCCAGCGTCTTGCTGTCGGAGATGCCGGCGTAGTCCGGGTGACGCCGGGAAAGCTCCCCCAAAGCCTTCGTCGCCCGATCCAGCTTCTGCAGTTTGTCCGTGGTTAGTGCGTAGTTGTAGAGTTCCTTCTGGTCGGCGCCGTCCGATCCCTTGCCGCCCTGCGCCGCGGCCCCTGCCGCCGCCACCAGGCCCGCCACAACCGCCGCCGCCACCCTGCACTGTCGTCCGAATGCCATGTTCCCTCCTGGTTCCGTTCCTGCTGCTTTAGATTACGCACGAAAACCCGAAGCGCGGGATCACCCCCCGGTTTCCAAACATTTTCACCCCATTCTGTTTGCGTGCGTTCCGGTGTATTCTGGAATGTCGGAGGGACATTAGATCCTTAAGTTCTGCGTGCTGGCAAGCGGGAGTTCGGGCAACGCGGCCCTGCTGGCCACCGACAATACGCGCATCCTCGTGGACGCCGGCTTGAGCATGCTCCAGATCCGCAAGCGGCTGGCCGCCATCGGCGAATCCCTGGAATCGCTCGACGCCGTCCTCGTTACCCACGAACACTCCGATCACGTGGCCGGATTGCCCGTCCTCGCGCGCAATCGCGACCTGCGCGCCGCCTACTACCTCACCCACCTCACCGAACCGGCCATCGATTGGGGTGAGACCCGTCCGGCGCGCGTCGAGCGCTTTCAGGCCGGCAGCGCCTTCACCGTTGGCGATATCGAAGTGCAGAGCTTCAGCATCCCGCACGACGCCCGCGACCCGGTCGGCTTCGCCTTCGCCTCGCAGGGCATCCGCGTCGGCATCGCCACCGACCTCGGCTACGTCCCCGAATCGATCAAGTTTCACCTCCGGCGCATGGATGTGCTCCTGCTCGAAGCCAACCACGATCTCGACATGCTCAAGGTCGGACCCTATCCCTGGAGCGTCAAGCAGCGCGTGATGAGCCGCGTCGGCCACCTTTCCAACCTGCACATGTCGGACTACCTGATGCAGGACCTGGAATCGTGCACGTCGCACGTCGTGCTCGGCCACCTGAGCGAGCAGAACAACCATCCTGCTATCGTGCGGATGATGGCTGCCGAAGCCATCGAGCGGCGCGGTTTCTCCACACGGCTCTCCATCGCCGCCCAGCACGCCCCCGGTGAAGTATTTCAGCTTTAGGAACGAAGCAAAACCATGATTGCCCGTTATACAAGGCCCGAAATGGGCCGGATCTGGAGCGACCAGAACAAGTTTCAACAGTGGCTCGAGGTGGAACTCGCCGCCAGCGAAGCCCTCGCTGAACTCGGCGAGGTGCCCGCCGAAGCCGCCCATCTGCTGCGCGCCCATGCCGGCTTCGAAGTAGCCCGCATCCACGAAATCGAGAAAGAGGTGAAGCACGATGTCATCGCCTTCACCACCGCGGTCGCCGAAACCATGGCCGCCAGGGGCCACGCCGAAGCCTCCCGCTGGCTGCACTACGGCCTGACGTCGAACGACGTGGTCGATAGCGCCCAGGGGCTGCTCCTCAAGCAGGCCTCGGAAATCCTCGTGCGCGAACTCTCCGCCCTGCGCGAAGTGCTCAAGCGGCGCGCGTTCGAGTTCCAGCACACCGTCCAGATCGGCCGCACCCACGGCGTCCACGCCGAGCCCATCACCTTCGGCCTCAAACTCGCCATCTGGTACGAAGAAGCCGGACGCGACCTCCGCCGCCTCGAGAACGCCGCGCGCGAAGTCAGCGTCGGCAAAACCTCGGGCGCCGTCGGCACCTTCGGCCATATTTCGCCCGAAGCCGAGGAACGCATCTGCGCCCGCCTCGGCCTCACGCCCGCCCCCGTGGCCAGCCAGGTGGTGCAGCGCGACCGCCACGCCAACTTCGTCGCCACGCTGGCCCTCGTCACCGGCCTGTGCGAGAAGATCGCGCTCGAAGTGCGCCACCTGCAGCGCACCGAAGTCCGCGAGGCCGAAGAGTACTTCTCCAAGGGGCAGAAGGGCTCTTCCGCCATGCCCCACAAACGCAACCCGGTCACCTGCGAGCAGATCTGCGGTCTGGCCCGCGTGGTCCGCGCCAACGTGCAGGCGGCCTTCGAAGATATGGCGCTGTGGCACGAACGCGATATCTCGCACTCATCCGTCGAGCGCGTCATCCTGCCCGATTCCACGATCCTCACCGACTATCTCCTCGATAAGACCACCCGCCTGGTCGATCAAATGGTGGTCTACCCCGAACGCATGCGCCGTAACCTGGACCTGACCCGCGGGCTCGTCTTCAGCGGCCAGGTGCTCCTCGATCTCGCCGCTTCCGGCATGCTCCGTGAGAAAGCGTACCGTCTGGTGCAGGGTCACGCCATGCGCGCCTGGGAAGAAGAGGGCGATTTCCGCGCCGCCATCGAAAACGACCCCGAAATCCGCGCCGCGCTTCCCCCCGGGAAGATCGCCGAGGCCTTCTCCCTGGACCGCCAGTTACGCAACGTCGATAAGATCTTTGCCCGCGTCTTTGGTAAGTAGATCACATATCGCGCCGCATTCCCGGTTGCACGATCCGCGGTTTCTGGTAAACTTCCGCTGCAAGGAGGGAATACATGAAAACTCGATGGATCAGCCTGGGATTGGTGTGCGCGCTCGCGGCAACCGCCGCCTTCGCGGACGACGATAGCGCCGCCGCGCCCTGCGTCGGCCTGCCCGCTCAGGCGCAGTTGAAAGCGGCGCTCGTCGCGGCGGCCAACGCCGAAACCAGCGGCCTGAACATGAATATGTGGGGCGTCATCGTAGACCGCGATGGAGTGGTCTGCGCCGTGGCCTTCACCGGCACCAACCGCGGCGCCCAGTGGCCCGGTAGCCGCGTCATCGCCGCGCAAAAAGCCAACACCGCCAACGCCTTCAGCCTCGACGCCTCCGCCGTCTCCGGCGGCAACGGGCAGGCCCTCGCGCTCTCCACCGCGAACCTGTTCTCCGCCGTCCAACCCGGCGGCAGCCTCTACGGATTGCAGGCCAGCAACCCGGTCGATCCCTCGGTCGCCTACCGCGGCTCCTCCTCGAATTACGGCATGCCCAACGATCCCATGGTCGGACGGAAGATCGGCGGCGTGAACGTCTTCGGCGGCGGCCTGGCGCTCTACAACAAGAGCCACCAGATCGTGGGCGCCGTCGGTGTCAGCGGCGACACCTCCTGCGCCGACCACAACATCGCCTGGCGCACCCGCCACAACCTGAACCTGGACTTCCTCGCCGGCGCCATCCCCGGCCCCGCCGGCCTCTTCGCCGGCGATCCCACTCACCCCGACAACATCATCTTCGACATCACGCCCAACCCCGCCGGCGGTACCGGCAACAGCGCGTCCGGCTTCGGACATCCCAAGTGCCCGTTCTCGGTGGACCCGCACAGCCTGCCGCCGGTGCAATAGCCCCGCCGCCGCCGTACACTACGAACATGAACCGAATCGTCGGCATATTCGTAGTGTGCGCGGGTGTCTGCGCCGCGGCGGACGTCTTCCCCACCTCCGCCGGGAACGTCGAGATCACGCCCATCCAACACGCCAGCCTTATGCTCCAGGCGGGCGGCAAGGTCCTGTACGTGGATCCGGCCCAAGGCAGGTACGACGGCCGTCCACCCGCCGACTACATCCTCATCACCGATATCCACGGCGACCACCTCGCCCCCGCCGTCATCGAAAAGCTGCGCAAGCCCGGCACCGTCATCGTCGCGCCCAAAGCCGTCGCGGAGACCGTGAAGGACGCCCGCGTCTTGAGCAACGGCGAATCCACCACCCTCGGCGCCTTCAAAATCGACGCCATCCCGATGTACAACCTGAAGCCCGCCGCCAACGGCCAGGTCTATCACGAAAAAGGCCGCGGCAACGGCTACATCGTCACCTACGGCGGCAAGCGCTTCTACATCGCGGGCGATACCGAAGGCATCCCCGAGATGCTCGCGCTCAGGAACATCGACGTGGCCTTCATCCCCATGAACCTGCCCTTCACCATGACGCCCGAAGCCGCCGCCGCGGCGGTCCGCGCCTTCCACCCCGCCGTCGTCTACCCGTACCACTACCGCGGGCAGGACACGAAGATCTTCGCCAGGGCGCTCGAAGGCACCGGCATCGACGTGCGCCTGCGCGACTGGTACGCCCAGTAGTCCCTACCGTCCGCTGCGGTCGCTCGTCGGCGGCACCACGCCCTTCAGCCGCATGTACGGTGCGATGTACCCGTACAGCTCGGTGTCGTGCATCGTGTTGCGGATCAGCATCCCCAGCTTCGAGTTCTGCTGCCCGCCGCGCCCGGCCATCATCTCCATCGCGGTCTTGTCGTTCATTGACGCCCACGCGGCGTCGCACGCTTCGAAGGATGCCTTCAGCGCCGCGACGATGTCCGCCTTCGACGTCTTGCCCGCCGCCGGATTCGGCTTGCGCTCTCCGGTCAGCATGCTGCACGTCCCGATCTGCCCGGCAATGTGCGCGATCCGCTCGCCGAAGCTCTGCATCTCCGGCGTCGGCTTGAAGCTGTAGTCCGCCTCCGGCATCTTCTCGGCGGCCTTGATCAGGTTATCGCGGTTCATCTCGTAAGCCCGCTTCTGCTCGGCGATGATCGGGTTCGTCTGGGCAAACGCGCCGGCGGCGGCCAGCGAAAACGCAAGAACGGTCACGGCGGTACGCATCATCGGAGTGTCTCCTCTGCTTCCGGCTATTCTACTTCAGCGGCAGCGCCACCGTGCGGCCCGTGCGCGCGCTCTCCCGCGCCGCCTGCAAAATCTCCGTCACGATCATGTTGTTTTCCAGCGAATTCAGCCCCTCGGGCTTGTACTTCCCGCGCGCCACCCCGATCAGGTACGTGATCGAATCGCGCGCATCCGCCGGCAGCGCCGGTGGCGTGCGCGATTCCTCCCGCGCCCCCGGCATCCGCACCCGCAGGTTGTCGCCGCCGGTCGCCACCGCGTACCCCCGCTCGCCGTACACCTCGAAATCCTTGCGCGAGAACGGCCAGTTCCACGAGGCTTCGATCACGCCCTGCGCCCCCGGATACTGCACCAGGATCGTCGCTTCATCGTCCACGCGCGCGTAGATCCCCGGCTTGTCGGTGTGGGTGATGGCGCTGACCGCCAGCGGACGCTGGTTCTCCATCAGCCACGTCATCAGGTTCGCTCCGTAGCACCCGAAATCGTAAAGCGCCCCCGCGCCGTTCTTCACCGGATCCGTCAGCCACGCCAGAAACTCCGGCTGCACATGGATCTCCTTCGGCCCTTCGTGCCCGTCCATCGCCACCATGCGCCGCACCGCGCCGAACGCCTTCTGTTCCTTCACCAGGTTCCAGATCTCACCGTGGCTCTTGTACCACGTGGTTTCGTAATTCACCATCACCGGAATCCCGCCCGCCGCCGCCGCCCGTTGAATCGCCCGCGCCTCGTTCATGTCCACCGCCAGCGGCTTCTCCATCATCACCGGGATGTGGCGCTTGGCGCAGGCTTCCACCACGGAGGCATGTTCCAGCGTGTTCGTGAACGTGGCCACCGCCTCCGGCTTCACCGTGTCCAGCATCTTCCCGAGATCGTTGAATACCTCCGGCGCGAACTTCGCGTATTTGGCCGTCAGCGCGGGATCGGAGTCGAACAGCCCGACGATCTGAATATCCGTGCGCGGACGCGCGCCGTTCAGGAAGCCGGAGACGTGGCCGTGATGCAATCCTGCGATTGCCACGCGCAGCGGCTTGTCCTGGGCCGGTAGAAGAAGGGACAAAAATAAAAATGCGGGGATGAACCGAATCATCCCCGCATCATATCGAACTGCGACCAGCCGTGTTTACTTCACCGCCGCCTGGGCCACGCCCGCCTGTTCGCGGAGCGCTTCCGCCTTGTCCGCGACTTCCCAGGTGAAGCCGTCTTCCGTGCGCCCGAAGTGTCCGAACGCCGCTGTGGCGCGGTAGATCGGACGGCGCAGTTTCAGCGTCTCGATGATCGACCGCGGCGTCAACAGGAAGTTCTCCCGCACCAGCGCGGTGAACTTCTCGTCGGCGATCTTGCCCGTACCGAACGTGTTGACCATCACGCTCACCGGTTCCGCCACGCCGATCGCGTAGGCAAGCTGCACTTCCACCCGGTTCGCCAGCCCGCTGGCCACGATGTTCTTCGCGATGTAGCGCGCCATGTAGCACGCCGAACGGTCCACCTTCGTCGGATCCTTGCCGCTGAACGCCCCGCCGCCGTGACGGCCCATGCCGCCGTACGTGTCGACGATGATCTTGCGGCCGGTCAACCCGGTGTCGCCGTGCGGACCGCCCACCACGAAGCGCCCGGTCGGGTTGATGTGGTACTTGGTCTGCGAGTCCACCATGTCCGCGGGAACCACCGCGTCGATGATGTGCTTCTTCACCTGCGCGCGCAGGTCCTCGGTGGAAATGTCCGGGCTGTGCTGCGTGGAGATCACCACCGCTTCGATGCGCTTCGGCTTTCCGCCGGCGTACTCCACCGAAACCTGGCTCTTGCCGTCCGGCCGCAGAAAATCGAGGACCCCCTGCCGCCGTGCGTCGCTCAGCCGCCGGCACAGCTTGTGCGCCATCATGATCGGCAGCGGCATCAGCTCCGCCGTCTCGTCGCAGGCGTAGCCGAACATCAGGCCCTGGTCGCCGGCTCCGCCCGTGTCCACGCCCATCGAAATGTCCGGCGACTGCGACTGGATCAGGTTGTGCACGCCGCAGGTGTTGGAATCGAAGCCGTACGTCGCGTCGTTGTATCCCACGTAGTCGATCGTTCCCCGCGCGATGCGCGGAACGTCCACGTAGGTGTTGGTGGTGATCTCGCCGGCCACGATGCAGGTGCCGGTCGTGACCAGGACTTCGCAGGCCACGCGGCCCGTCGGGTCGTCGGCCAGAACCGCGTCCAGTACCGCGTCCGATATCTGGTCTGCGATCTTATCGGGATGCCCCTCGGTGACCGATTCCGAGGTGAAAATGTGTCGTTGAGTTTCTGACAAAGCTTTCCTCCAGCGGGGTGCTGTTACTTCAATTTAACACGCAACTTTTTTAGTACCGGTAGTGGTCGGGCTTGTACGGACCCTCCACCGGCACGCCCAGGTATTCCGCCTGCTTGGCCGTCAGGGTCGTCAGCTTCACGCCGATCTTCTCCAGGTGCAGACGCGCCACTTCCTCGTCTAGCCGCTTGGGCAGAGTGTACACCCCGACCTTGTAGACGTCCTTGTTCTTCCACAGGTCGAGCTGCGCCAGCGTCTGGTTGGCGAAACTGTTGCTCATCACGAAGCTGGGATGGCCGGTGGCGCAGCCCAGGTTCACCAGGCGCCCTTCCGCCAGCACGAAAATCGAGTTGCCGGTCGGGAACGTGTACATGTCCACCTGCGGCTTGATGTTCGTCCGCTTGGCGTCGCTCTCGTTCAGCCGGTCCATCTGGATCTCGTTGTCGAAGTGCCCGATGTTGCACACAATCGCCTGGTCCTTCATCTGCCGCATGTGCTCCAGCGTGATGATTTCGCAGTTGCCCGTGCACGTGACGTAGATGTCGCCGCGGCCCAGCGTGTCCTCGATCGTCGTGACCTCGAAGCCTTCCATCGCCGCCTGCAGCGCGTTGATCGGGTCGATCTCCGTCACGATCACCCGTGCGCCCATCCCGCGCAGCGAGTGCGCCGATCCCTTGCCCACGTCGCCGTACCCGCAGACCACCGCCACCTTGCCCGCCACCATCACGTCCGTCGCGCGCTTGATGCCGTCCGCCAGCGATTCGCGGCAGCCGTACAGGTTGTCGAACTTGCTCTTGGTCACCGAATCGTTCACGTTGATCGCCGGCACCAGCAGCTTGCCCGTCTCCTGCATCTTGTACAGCCGGTGCACCCCGGTGGTGGTCTCCTCGCTCACGCCGCGCCATTCCGCCACCAGCTTGTGCCACCGCTGCGGATCTTCCTTGTGCACCTGCTTGAGCAGGTCCTTGATCACCTTCTCTTCGTGGCTGCCCGAGGGCGTGTTCACCCAGTCGCTGCCCTCTTCCAGCTCGTAGCCCTTGTGGATCAGCAGCGTCACGTCGCCGCCGTCGTCCACCACCAGTTGCGGCCCCTTGCCGTCCGCGTGGCTGATCGCCTGGTTCGTGCACCACCAGTACTCCTCCAGCGACTCGCCCTTCCACGCGAATACCGGCACTCCCGCCGTCGCAATCGCCGCCGCCGCGTGATCCTGCGTCGAGAAAATGTTGCAGCTTGCCCAGCGCACAATCGCGCCGAGATCGACCAGCGTCTCAATCAGGACCGCGGTCTGTATGGTCATGTGCAGCGAGCCGGTGATGCGCACGCCCGCCAGCGGCTTCTCCTGCGCGTACTTCCGGCGGATGGACATCAGCCCGGGCATCTCGTGCTCGGCGATGGAGATCTCCTTGCGGCCCCACTCGGCCAGGGAGAGATCGGCGACCTTGAACCCGGTCGCGGTCTGGTTAATGGTTGCGGTGCCCATGTTCTTATTCTACCCTCGTATCAATGAATCTTGATAGGTTGATATTATAATTTAACAGGTCATGGCGTCAATCCTCAAATCGTTGCGCCTCGCGGCGGACCCCAACCGCCTCCGCATCCTCCTTCTGCTCGAACAGGAGGAACTCTCCGTCGCCGAACTCCAGGAAATCCTGGCCCGCGGCCAGAGCCAGATCTCCATGCACCTCGCCCAGCTCAAGCAGGCCGGCCTTGTCGAAGACCGCCGAGAAGGCAAAAACTCCTTCTACCGCCTCACCGCCCCTGCGCGCCTCATGGAGGTGGCCCGCGATGCCGCCGCCGAAATCCCCGAAGCCGCCCAGGACCACGACGCCCTCCGCCTCGCCCTGCGCAAGCGCCGCGACCGCATGCGCCGCTATTTCGACGAACTGGCCGGCAAATTCGGACGAACGTACGTTCCCGGACGTTCCTGGAAGGGCATCGCCGAAGCCCTCCTCAAACTCATGCCCCCCATGGTCATCGCCGACCTCGGCGCCGGCGAGGGCACCATCAGCCAGCTCATGGCCCAGCGCGCCCGCAAGGTCATCGCCATCGACAATTCCGAGAAGATGGTAGAGTTCGGCAGCGACCTCGCCCGCACCCACGCCATCGCCAATCTCGAATACCGCCTGGGCGACCTCGAAGATGTCCCCATCCGCTCCGGCACCGTCGATCTCGCCTTCCTCAGCCAGGCGCTGCACCATGCCGTCCATCCCGAAAAAGCCGTCGCCGAGGCTTACCGCATCCTCAAGCCCGACGGCCGCGTCGCCATCCTCGACCTCAACCGCCACCAGTTCGAAGAGGCCCGCGAAATGTACGCCGACCTCTGGCTCGGCTTCACTGAGCTCGAACTGGAGCGATACTTGAAGGGCGCGGGCTTTCGCAACGTGGAAACCGCCATCGTTTACCGCGAACCGGACGCGCCGCATCTCGAAACCGTACTCGCCATGGGAGAGAAGAAAGGTTGAAGCCTAAGCCTCCGCGGCGGACTGAAAAGAACGTCCCCGCCCCCGCCGTTCCATCCGCGCCGGTCCTGTCCGAGCGCGCTCTCAGCCGCCTGATCCTGGCCGCCGTGCTGCTCGTCACCGCCATCGGATTGTGGCCCGACCTGTCCCTCTCCCGCGTGGACCAGAGCGACAACGTCTACCACTTCGCCATCCTCGACGGCATGGTCCACGCCATCGAACACGGCGCCAACCCGATCGATTTCTGGGCGCCCGAGATCACTTTCGGCTCGCCCATCTTTCGCACCTATCAGCCGCTCGCCCACGCCCTGGTCGCCGCGGCTTACTTCGCGCTCGGCAAGAGCGTATCGTTGGTCACCCTCTTCGCCTGGGCGCGCTTCCTCGCGATGTGGCTCCTTCCGCTCAGCTTCTACGCGGCTGCATCGCTGCTCGAGTTGACACCGCTCGCCTGCGCCGCCGCCGCCCTCCTCGCCCCCATGATCTCCACGCTCGGCGGCGGCCTTTTCGGACTCGAGTACCGCAGCTACCTGTGGATCGGCTTCGGCCTCTATCCCCAGTCGGTCGCGGTCCACACCCTGCTGCTCGCCATCGGCTTCGGCTGGCAGGCGGTGCGCGCCGGGCGCCGCCGCACCCTCACCGGCGCGCTGCTCGGCCTCACCGCGCTGCTGCACTTCATCTACGGCTACATCGGTGCCGTTACGCTCTGCCTGCTCGCGCTCCTGCCCTGCAAGGGCTCGCGCCTGATCGCCCGCGTCGCGCGCACCGCGTGGATCGGCGCCACCGCGTTCGTGCTCGCCCTGTTTCAGTTGATCCCGCTGCTGCGCGATTCCGCCATCCTCAATCGCAGCCGCCTCGAACCCGCCGTCAAGTACGATTCCTACGGTCCCGCCGACATCCTCAAGTGGCTGTTCACCGGAGACCTGTTCGACTACCTCCGCCTGCCCGTCCTGACCCTGCTGTTCGCCGCCGGCATCGCGCTCGCCGTGTGGCGCATCCGCCGCAACCGCGAGGACTACCGCACCGTCTTCCTCCTCGGCGGCACCCTCTTCTGGCTCCTCGTCTTCTTCGGACGCTCTCTCTGGGGACCGTTGCTCTACCTGATCGGCGTCACGCCGGACCTGCAACTGCACCGCGTCATCGGCGGCTTCCAGATCTTCGCCGTGCTCCTGGCCGCACTCGCCCTGGAGGCGCTCTGGCGCGCCCTCGGCAAACGTTCCGCCGGGCTCGCCGCGGCCGCGACCCTGCTGCTGCTCTTCCCCATGGTGCGCGAGCGCGCCGTCCTCTTCGGCGACAACGCCGCGCAGGGCGCGCAGAACCTGGCCTTGTGGGACGCCAACCAGCCGAATGTGGACGCCATGCTCGCCGCCGCGCGCCGCAACAGCGGACGCGCCTACGCCGGTCTCGGCGCCGGCCACTGGGGCAGCAATTTCAAAATCGGTGCGACCCCGTTCTACGCCGCGCTCTACGTCCACCACATCCCCGCGGTCTCGTTCATTTACAGCAACCTCGCGCTGCCCTCCGACATCATGATGCGGTTCGACGACCGCAACCCCGACCATTACCGTCTCTTCAACGTGCGCACCGCGATCACCCCCGACCTCCCCGGCACGCCCCCGTTCCTTACGCCGCGCGAACAGGCCGGCGGATTCCGCGCGTTCGACGCTCCCGGCAGCGGCTACTTCGAAGTGGTGGATGCCGCGGCCGCCGTCCCTACCAACCGCCACACGTTCTACGACATCAACGACCGCTGGCTGCACAGCGACTGGATGCCCCGGCACCGCCACCTCCTGCTCGATTTCTTCGGCGACGCGCCCGCCTCGCTGCCGCGCTTCGACCCCGCCGCCGCGCTCCCGCCCGCACCCGACACTCCGCCCGCAGGCACCGTCACCGCCGAACGCGAATCCTACCAGCAGTACGAAGCCGACCTCACCGCCGCGCGTCCGGCGTGGGCGCTCTTCAAGATGACCTGGCACCAGAACTGGCACGCGACCGTCGACGGCCATCCCGTGAAGACCGCGATGCTCTCCCCTGGCTTCCTCGGAGTCCCGGTGACCGCCGGCACGCATCACGTAGTCTGCCGCTACCAGGGCGACAACTGGCGCCTCTGGCTCGCGCTGGCGGGAGCGCTGGCAGTGGCCGGAATGGCGGTCGCGGAGAGGCGGATCGCCGCACCGGCGTAGTGTAGGCCTCCCGGCCTACAAAGGCGAGCGCCAGCTCGCCTCTGGAGTTCGGCCTTTTCCTGTATGTTCCGGGCGTTGCAGAGTAGCGCAGGCCTCCGGCCTGCGTTCTCGGGGCACGAGATGAAATCTCCCACCCCGGTCGGCCCGGTGTGCATACGAAGCCGGAGAAACCGGCCCCGCCGCCGCTACAAAGGGCCAATTTCCAAAGGCGAGCGCCAACTCGCCTGTCCAACTGTCGGGCCAGTGAAGTGTCCGCCCTTTCTGGTGCGGCTGCTTTCCGCCAGCTCCGCAATATCGGCCAGAACGCCAATTCTACTGCCGGTGCAAGACCGTGGTCGTTTCGGTCACGCCATCCATGTTCACCACGCGGCGAACTTTGGTCAGGGTGTCGCCGGCGTCGGACAGGGTATACATTTCGCGAGTGACGGTGACGCGGTAGCCTTCCTTCCGCACGGATTGGATGATCAGGGAAGATTCCTGCCAGTACACCGAGGTCCAGCCTTCGGCCTTCTCGTTTTTTCCGGCCCACTCCGCTCCTTCAATGACGTAGGTGGAGGGCCCGCTGTGCAATGACGCAATCGGCCGCTGGAGCGTAGTGGGCGGACCGGGCTTTTCACGCATGGTGGTCTCGATCGTCAGGTCAGAATCCCGGTGAACGATCTTCTCGATGTAATCGCGGTAGCGGTTGCTGGTCTCGTTCCAGGTGCCCGACAAATTCGGCCTATGCTGGCCGGTGGCCGAGAGGATGAACATCACACTCAGGCCGAGCGCGCTGAAGGAACTGCGCATGGTTGGTTAGACACCGGAAACGCAAAGATGGGTTAGCCGTGCGCAGGCCGCCTCCGCCCGCTGCGCCGCCCACGCAGTCCTGGACGATACGCCGTTCACGGAAACTGAACTGATCCGATCCATGGACGCCCGCAACCCCACTTCTTAGGGAACTCGATTCCCTGCGGAGTTTTCGGCGCCGCATGTGAAAACCAATCGCAACAGATCTGAGATGTTCGATTCCTCGATTAAATACTCTATTGGTCCAGGGACAGGCGATGAGGGGTGGCCGTCTCTGTACCAGCCCGACTCTGGGACTGCCAGGAATGATAGTCTGCGTCTCCCACAACTATGACCCAAGCTGTCGTAGAACAGCGTCTCAAGCTCAAAGCTGTTCGGGACATCCGCCAGGTTGGTTGGTTCTCTTTCTTCTTCGAGGGTCTCGTCGGGCTCCGACCACCGGCCCGGGGCGTTAAACCGATACCCCATCCCGACGTTCCGGCCCGAAGTGCCGGACTGAAGCTCCTTTCGCAGACTATCCCAACTCCGGTTCTCCAACGCCTCGCGCAGCGCGGACTTCGCGCGCGGCCCCAAAGTCGCCTCTACCGCAGTGCGATTGTCCGCCTGCCACGCTAGTATCAGCCGGTCAAGAGAGTCTCTCGGTTCATTGCCACGGTCGCAACGGATCCATCTGATGGGTCGTTCCTTCTGGAAAGAGGGACACGGCGTAAGACTCAGCGTAGAGATCGCGCCGTTCTCGACGCACTCGCGGTACTGGTAGATCCGCGTCCCCCTGAGCGATGAGAGGTACGATGTGAACCCAAATGCGAGAGCAACAGACGCGTCCAAACTGTCCAGGTAGGAAGGGAGACGCGGGTTCCCGTACATTCGGCGAAGTCTCGGCAACGCCGCCGGGCCTTTGAGGCGGGCGTAGGCCAACATCAGCCACTTCGCCTCGCCTTCGCCTCCGGATTCCCGGCCCCGGGCTTCGAACGAATCAAGTGCGTCCTCCAGAGCGGGCACGGCCGCGGAGCCGAATCCGACGAGGGCCCTCGTCAGAGCGCGGTTGTCGCGAGCTTCGCCGAGTGCGGGTCCGCAACTGAAAGTAACGGAACGGCCCTTGACCATCCCGTACTTATCCGGTCTATCGGATTGATACGTCAGGTACCTGATTAATTCAGGCGGAGTCTTCGGTTGCGTTTGGGCGGCAACATACTGGGCCCCATAGAATGCTGCCGCCACAAGTCCAAGCCTCATTCTTTCTCATTCTTGCATTTCGGGCCGATACGCGCCGCTTGCGGAGAATGCGGCCAGGATCGGAGGGCGAGAGCGGATTCCACTGCCAGAGTCCGGCGCTCACGCCCTCGCGAGGTCGATCGGCTACAATCAAGGCTGGGACGTATGGTCGAGATTCAGCCAATCCGGGTGGAGTTGGAAGTTGAGGAAGACGGGCGCCACCTCGCGTGCGTGCCGGATCTTCCCGGTGTGATGGCCTACGGAAGCACGGAAGAGGAGGCGATTCGCAAGGTCAAGGCAATCGCGCTCCAAGTGCTGGCCGATATGATCGAGAGCGGTGAGGAAGTTCCGTCGCCGCTGAAGGCTCTTTTCGCCGCGTGAGTACCTGGCGCGCTGCCAAGGCCAAGCGAGTCTACGCGGCGTTGATACGCCTCGGCTGGACGCTGAAGAAACAAGTTGGATCCCATCGAAAGCTTCAGCGCCCGGGCTGGCCGAACTTCACATTCTGCTTTCATGACAGCGAAGAGTTGGGTCCGGCCGCACTCGCTCGGATCTCCAAGGAGACGGGCCTCCGACCTGAGGATCTCTGACGCGAAAGCCCCGACCGCCGCCGGTCATTGGAAGACGCCGCCTGCGGACTGAACCGGGCAATGCCTTCGGCAGTCGCCGATCAGGCAGCGTTTAGCTTCAGGGCCGATTGCACTGCCTTCGGATTGCGCTCAATGACCCGAAGGTATGTCAGGATCGCAACATCCGGGAACCGTTGTGCCTGCTCCCACTCCCGCAACGACCGAAGACGTCGACACCCGCTCCTTGCCCCGCGTCATTGTGAGTTCTCCAGTGGTGCGCGATCGCCCGCAGTTCGCGCTTGTCTGTGGGGATCAGACCCGCCCGCGCTACCCGCCGATCGAGTACATGGGCCGCGGCGGCGCCACGAACTTCGCCGAGTTGATCTCGTGCCCTTCCCACTTGCGCGACACGTTGCGTCTCACCAGCGCGGCGATCTCCTCATCGCTCGCCCCGCTGCGCAACAGGCCCTTCACGTCGTCTTCCTCGATGGCGAAGAGGCAGTAGCGCAACTTGCCGTCCGCCGTCAGCC